>QXYA01000047.1 GCA_009887135.1 Candidatus Poseidoniales archaeon | reverse complement strand
GCTCGTTAATTGCAAGTGGTGCATATCGCTCACCTCCAATGGGTGGCGTTCACAAAGGTGCAGCTGCTGGACTGGCTCCTGCTTATTCATTCTCTGCGTACGTTGCTGAAGTTGATGTGGATGTTGAAACCGGTCTTATTTCTTGTACGGATGTATGGGCTGCACACGATTGTGGAAAAGCCCTCAACCCTCTTGCAGTTGAAGGGCAGATTATTGGCTCCTGCCACATGGGTCTCGGGCAAGTTCTGTCTGAAAAGATGGTTTACGGTCGAACCGGCCATCTGCAAAATCCAAATCTCTTGGAATACAAGATTCCATCTGTTCACGAAATGCCGAACGTAACGCCGATTATCGTTGAATCATCTGATCCAGAAGGGCCATTCGGGGCAAAGGAAGCAGGAGAAGGACCTCTTTTGCCGATTCTTCCTGCAGTTGTGAATGCGGTCTATGATGCGATAGGAGTTCGTATCAGAGAATTGCCACTTACTCCAGATGTTGTCTGGAAAGCCGTTTCTGCCAAGACAAAATCATTGGATGGTATTGACTCAACCGATTTACCTGCACCACGTTTGACCCATGGACCTCTCCAAGCAACATTGGTCGAACGTGGAAATGAACACAAAGCACGCGACAAAAAGCGACAAAGAAGCGAAGACACGTCTGCATATGTTAACGGTGTCCTGTTTGGTTTCGACCCTGAAAGGCCGATGGAAGATCAAGTCGAAGGATGGAGGACTGCTGTTGAACCAGATCCTGAGCAACTTGCAGAACTTGGCTTGGCTGGAAAAGCATGGCTCAAGCAAGAACAACGCCACATGGGAGGTGAGCAATGATGCTCATGCCTCCGTTTGAACTCCACCATCCAAAATCTATAGAAGAAGCCTGTGAGATGGCTTCATCTTTTATGGAACTCGGGGAATCCTTTGATTGGGTTGCTGGTGGGACGGACTTGCTTCCAAATTACAAATGGCACATCAATGTGAAAAAGCACGTCATCTCCCTTGCCAAGATTTCCGGAACAGATACAATCTCCATGACCGAAATTGGAGCGATGGCTCGGCTTAATGCAATCGCTGAATCAGATAATGCTCATCCTCTCCTTTCAGAAGCAGCAGCCAAAGTCGCTTCTTCCTTGATTCGTAACAACGCTACGCTTGGAGGAAATCTGTGCGTTGATACCCGTTGTTTCTGGTTCAATCAAAGTGAAGATTGGCGTCGTTCAATCGATTGGTGCCACAAGGAAGATTGCGGTACCGGGTCTGATTGCAGAGTTATTCCAAATCAGAATACTCTCTGTGTTGCCACCTATCAAGGAGATCTCGCTCCTTCATTGATGGTTCTCGAAGGAATCATTCACCTTATTGGCCCTAGCGGATCTCGAGAAATACCTGCTGAAGAGTTTTTCCAACTTGATGGAATTACAAGAAATGTGCTTGAAGAGGGCGAATTTGTGCTCAAGGTAACCTTCCCAGAGAACGTTTCTTCAAGAGTAGGATCTTACCATAAATTGCGTGTACGTGAATCCTGGGACTTCCCTGAAGCAGGAATCTCTGCAGCATGGATTCCAGGCGATGGTTCAACACTCCGAGTTGCCTCCACAGCGCTCGAATCAATCCCTCGCCTCCATTCAGAACAGGTTGCTGGACTTTCGGGGGAATTCACCTCAAATCACGTCAAGACTTTGTCTGAATCGGTAATGAAATCAATCAAGCCAGTGAATAACACAACGCTTCCTCCACGATACAGGAAGGCCATGGTCAAGGTACTAGCAAAGCGTTCACTCAATCAGATCTTGGAGGCTTCTGAATGAAAGTAAGATGTTTCCTTGTATTTTCATTGCTTTTGTTGGGATTCATACCAAACTCATCGGCTCAATTTCCAGATAATAGTCCATGGGAGTTCGGTTGGGAAACTGATGTCGAGCCAAGTTATGAGCTGATGCTCGATGGTGATAAGTGGGAACTTGAAGACATGCTCTACTTTTATGTCGAAAATACTCGTATGAATGACCTTTCTCTAACAATTTCAGTAGAATTTGATTCGGATGACGAATTATTAGAAGCGACATTCGATGAAGAAATCAGTATTGAATCTCAAGAAAACAAAACATTCTCTGTTGAATTACTCAGTTCGAATCCAGATGATGTTCGTGGATTCTCTACAGATACCTCATTCTCGATTAAGATCACGGCCACTGAAACAGCAGGTACTGCTGAAATATCAAGTGAAGAAATCGAAGCGGATCTCAAGGTTCCCCGCTCCCACAAACTCATTCCAGAGGCAACTACGCCAACATATGCAATCTCTGCAGGAACTTGGGTTGAAGCGACGCTCCATCTCAATAATATGGGCAACTCTGTAGATGCTGCAAAGGCAATAGAAGCCGAGGTTCGAAGTTGTCCGCTTCTTGATATCACTGGACTTGATTCTGCTCTAAACGTACAGGTACAACCTACTGGAATTAACGGGCAAGAGGCAGAGTCGTTTACCTTCAGAATTGAACCATCTTCTGCCCACCCCAGCCGTACGTGTGAAGTCACTATTTCAATCACATCTGAAGGGAATAATATTCAGCGGAGTGTCGTGTTTGATATTGAAATTCAAGACGGTGATGGTTCCGATTCTAATTCTAATTCTGAAACGGATTCGGGTTCCTCTAGTTCAGGCTCCACAGACGAGGACTCTTCGGCGCTTCCTTCCTTGAGTTTCTTGACAACTTTCGTTTTAGTCGGAATCGCTGCTTTAACACGCAGTAAAAACGATTGAGTACCCCGAAAAGTGGTAGTAATCCACCCTGTTTTTATACCAAATCAGACTAAACGTCAAGGCAGAATCATTATGTGTGTAACGAGGTTCCGAAGAAAGGAACATACTACTCTTGTAGTAGAAATGAGGTATAATTATGGCAGAAGCAGAGAAATCAAAACTCTCTGTAGAAAAGAAATTATTGGCAGGTCTTGTCGTTTCTATTCTCCTTTCCACAACACTCATTGTTCTCGCAAGCTCTTCTAAAGAAACAGTGTTCTCTCCATATGTGCGAGATGCTGATGGAGCATATCAATATCAACAACTTACAAAGATGAGAGACTCTCTTGGAGAGGACGACGGTTATGAAATCTACAACACTATGTCAACCCCAATGCTCGTCAATGACTGGCAAGATCCTCACCGAACTATGCTCATCATTACTGCACCTGAGAAGCCATTCGATGCTGCTGAAGCAAGTGCAATCTATGACTTTGTAACTGAGAAAGGTGGAAAAGTAATCCTTGCAGCAAGTTCAACAAATGCACAACGTGTTGCGGAAGAGTTTGGTATTCTCTACTTTGATGCACCTATCTTGGACCAAAAGTGGTTTTATGAAGTAGCTAACTCAGTTGGAGAACGAGAACCTGAAGACCAAACACGCTTATGGTCTGTAGCATCCGTAAATCAAGATCTAGATGAGATGGACGAAGCATCCTTGCGCACTCCATGCACTGAAGAATTGGTCTCGAACTCCCAGGTAGATAACTGCCGTATGCCAGTTCTTTTCCACTCACCTACTGCGATTCAAGTCCTTGATGTTGAAGATGATAGCAGAGAAGTCAGTGTTCTTGCTTCTGCAAGTGACCAAGCATTCGTTGCTCGTTCAGGATATGACATCAACAACGTAGCAAATCCAAAGACCGGTAAAACCGACCTCATGATCCGAATCGATTACCCTGGCATTGAAGCCTATGACAAGACTTCAGACAAAGACCTCGGTAAGGTTGACGTCACTGGAAGCATTGTGTTCGTATCCGACCATTCTGTTCTCGCAAACCATCTTTGGGACGAAGCAGATGCAGATCTGACCGGTAAGCAACAATGTGGTTCGGACTTGTATCCAGATAATGCGCACTCCTGCTGGGACACAGACCCGGATGGTCTTGTTGCAGCCCAAGGCGATACCAAATGGAATGGTAATCAACTCTACTTCCGTGCTCTCATTCGAGATATGATGGAATTTGATAATGAGGAACTTTCAACTACCATTACTCGAAATCAAGATGAGTTCAACATCGTTTTCGATGAAAGCCGTCACGTTTCTAGCGCCATTACTCAACCATTTACCGAAGCCATTGGAGCAGTTGTTTTGCTAACAAGCGATACATATCTGAAGTGGCTTATCATTCTGAATTTGTTTGCACTTCTTGCCATCGCTATCATGGTTGTTCCTGAAAAAGAAAATTGGAGACACGTCTTTGATTTAACTCGATTTAGAGAGCGGCCAACAAAGATTGATTCCTCATTGTACCAGGTACGAGTCCGGGAGGCTTTCCTTTCCAAAGTCCGGCAATTTAATGATCTCACGCGAGACGAATTCGTCCGCAAGACCCCTGCTGAAATTATGCAGATGGTTCGTGAACCCCGCCTTGTTGAACTTGTAAGTTCAGCAAGATCTTATTCCAACGAAGAACTAAGGGAAATTATACCCATAGTCCGACGTTGGGGAAACTGAAAAAAATATAGGAGGAAATTGACATGCAACCCCCCGCACCACCAGCCACCCCGCCCGCGCCAGTACCTGCAGCGCCAGCGGCACCAGCGCCACCAATGCCAGCAGCGCCAGCGGCTCCAGCCGCACCTGCAGCACCAGTAGCGCCAGCCGCACCTGTAGCACCGGCCGCTCCGGCCCAGCCGAAGCACCAAAGCACCCCAGAGGTCCGAGAACGCCTTACAGCTGTCGGCGCAATCGCTAATGCGATCAGCGCTGAAGTACAGAAGGTAATTATCGGAAAGAGCCACGTTATCGACAACGTACTCGTCAATATCCTCTCCAATGGTAACCTTCTGTTCGAAGATTACCCTGGATTGGCTAAGACATTGATGACCAACACGTTCGCTGATGCTCTTGGTTGTGACTTCAAGCGTGTACAATTCACGCCTGACTTGCTACCAGCCGACATTACAGGTACTAACATCTACGACGCTAAGAAGGGCGAATTTACGTTCAAGCCAGGACCTTTGTTCTGTAACCTTCTCCTTGCTGACGAGATTAACCGTG
>QXYA01000046.1 GCA_009887135.1 Candidatus Poseidoniales archaeon | reverse complement strand
GCAAATGGTATCGAAAACGACGTATCATTGAAACGCTTCACCATCGAATCTCAATCAGGTATTGAAACCGATGCGGAATCTGCTCTCTTGATACCAAATACCTTTGTCACAGTTCATGCTTATTTGGGCTTCGAGGATGTATCCAATGCAGTTCCTCGTACTGGACAAGCACTCGTTCGATTGCTTGTTGATGGGCAAGATAAAGGTTCAACAAATTTGGTTGTTGATGGAGTCGCATCGATTATTTACAACGTTCCAAGTACAGTACAAAACTTGACTATGGAACTCGAAGTGACACCTCTTCTCGGACAAGGAGCATCCTATGAGGCAAATCCAATTGCTTCGTTCACAATGGATACAATCGCTCCAATGTTAATCTCGATGGACATTGATGAGTTTGATCACAGAGATGCTTCTCCAGCAACCGAGGTGTCATTCATCATCGCAGACAATCCGACTCTCCCTCATCATGCAAACGCATTGATTTGGAGATCATGGATGGATGATTCCAATATGGACGGTCAAATCGATGAAGATGAGATTCAAGAGATACCATTGAAAGCTCCAGATAATATGCTTACAAGCACCGGTGAGTTTTCCCTTACAATGGATACATCGAGCGCTTCTGAAGGTGATTATGTGCAAGGATGGTTATCTGTCGCAGATGGTGCAGGCAATATTATGATCGAAGGTGGAAACATCTACGCCCCTCTCTTCAACATTCAACTACGTGCGGATGGAACTCCATCACTCGGTACTGAATTCGACCTCATGTGGGGCCATCATGAAGATGGATGGTTGCATCCTGGTGAAGCAAATCTCTTACAAATTCCAATCTGGGATAAGAATGGAATTACAGATATTGAATACATTGAATTAGACCTTGGTTCAACAACAACCGACTCTGCTATGATTTATTGGAATTCCAATACAGAACAATGTTACAGTAATCACGTATATGTCGATGTTGAATCCTGTACAATTATTGGCGGAGATGATGTCTTTTCTGAACAAGGGGCATTCAATGTAAATTTCAGTATTGAATGGGGCTTTGACCCAGATCCAACCCTCCTGCGGGTTCCTTCCATCCACCTCGAAGACCGTCTCGGACAATTCATCACGGTTCCTCTATACGATGCATCCTGGCACTACAGTGGTGAATTAGCTCTTGATACCTCACAGAGTTCACTTTCAATTGATGACACAGTGGTGTCGCCTTACGGAGCATGGGCCTCCCCAGAATCCACTATGGCCTTTGATGGAGAAATGGTTTGGTATCGCAGTCAGCGTACAATTGATCAATCACTTGATCTCCTTATGAGAATTAATGGAGAAGAATCGGTCGTGGACTCCCATGGAAATTTCTCTTATCGACGGTCTGTTCCAACTCAACCGGGTGAACATGGTCTGTTTGTTTCAATGTATAACCCTCCAAGCGGTGCAGTTTTACGAGGTTTAACAGATGGGCCTCTAACGACCATTTTTGTTGATAATTCGGCTCCGATTCTTATGGAATTGAATCGACCTGATGCAAGCCTAACGATTGCTGAAATCGATTGGTCCTCGATTGATGTCACTCTCTCCGTACGAGAACTGTCTCAACTTGACCCTGATTCACTCAACCTTCACTATTCGATTCACCCTGCAGGACTTGGACTCAACGTAGCATCAATGTACGAAGGTTCCGAACCAATGGTGTTGCTTGGCGGGCGTGCATTTGGTGAAACAATTCCTATCTCTGCAAGCTTAGATATCGATGAACTCATTTCAGAACAGGAACGTTCCGAACCTCTTGAATTGAGAATTTGGGTTACTGGTTCAGATATGGCAGGAAACGCCTTCTCAGAAGATTTCAACGATATAGATGCACCATACAATGTATGGGATTTGGAACAACGCGTGCCAGAATTTGAATTCGTTGGTGAACCAGGATTGAAGAATAGTGGAACTGTACGTGTTGATGATTCAGTTCCAATTACTGCAACCATCATCAATAATGGAAATGCAGATGGAAGCGTCCAAATCGTTCTAGAACTGGTTGAATCGAATGGAGCACGTACACGTGTTGACGCTCGCTTACTGCAAGTTGCACCGGATTCGACCGTTGTTTACGAGAGCACTTGGATTCCAACACGAACTGGAACAATGTGGCTCGAAGTTCAAATCATGGGCGGAGAGACCGCTCAAACACCAACTCTGAGAGTTAAAGAAGCTGAAAGTGAAGGATTCCTAGGAACAGTATCCGAAGTCAATCCACTGATGCTTGGTATTCTTGCCGTATTGAGTATTGTTCTTGTTGGACTCCTCGTCTTTGGATTGCGATCAGAACCTCAACGTCGACCTGTTAATCAAAAGAAATTCACTCAACGAATGCAGAAGGCTGAGAAATCACTTCCTACCTTGCCTCAAGCACAACAACAAACGCCACAACAGGGTCCATACGGGGCTCAGACTCAATCGGGTGATGTTGGTCAAAACCCTTACCAGTGAATCTGATGGATTCATATGCAAGTGGGTCCACAGACACATGGAGGGAGTGAGAGGATTGCTGACAGAGTTCGACTCTGAGGAAAGTCCCCTCTCCGTAGTGCAAGTGGTTCACAGAAGTGAAAGATCAGAAATGGTCAGGTCAATGCCACAGAAACGATACGATACCAGGTGTGTACAATGATGTTGAAAGACGGAGGTTGCCTGAGTGTTGATGGAACGAGCAACCCCACTGGAGCAAGTCCAAATCGTCCCGCTCATGCTGCACGCACAGGGACAGGTAGGATGCTAAGTTGAATGCAATCGCCGTAAGGTAACAAAAAGGGGCTTACTCCTCACTCCCTCCACCTGCTTGAAAATTAATCTTCGAGTGTATTCATTGAACACGTGTTCATATATTGGGTGCTGAAAGTAACACTATGCGTCGAGTTATCTGTCTTGCACTTGTGTTCTTCTTTTTGCAAGGAAGTATTGATCTGATTGCAGAACAAGAAGGTGAAGTCAAGGTCGTTACAGTCGACAGTACAAATCTACGATTTAATCCTTCCACCATTACACTCAATGAAGGAGACAGCGTCCGATTTGTGTGGGGTGGTCAAGCACTTCCACACAATGCAGTCGAAGCCAATGAAGTGTTTGATTCAGGTGAACCTGCACGAGATCTTGATTACGAATATTTCTTTGATTACGAGTCAGCAGGCGTCTATGATTACGTCTGTGAGCCTCATGCTGCAGTAGGAATGCAAGGTGAAATTACAGTACAAGATGTTGAGCAAGTTGTTGAAGATGAGCCCGAAGTCAAAGCAAGTACCGCTGAGGGACTCCCAGTAACCTCAATCGTTGTCGGGACTGGATTGCTTGTTGCAATCGGAATCTCGTGGTTCTTTGCCATCAAGAGACGTTCAGTCTAATCTGACTTCGGCTGCAACACTGCATCCAGCGGTTTCAATTCGGAACCTTTTGTAACAGTCATATCTCCAGACATATCTCTCCAAGGATCATCTCCACTGAGCACGTCTTGTATGGTAGTTCGTCCTTTAATCAGGTCTCGTCCTGTATGGTCTGCAACCAAAATACTTGGTAGTAGGAATGAGCTGGTCAAGAAGGCAAAGATGATCAGCATGCACATCAGCATGAAGAAATTCTCTAGTCCAGGGAATCCATCCCATCCAAAGATCCAGCCGGGTAAGAATCCTGCCGAAATACCAGCCACAGTCGTGATGGTGGTTTCGAAGATAGTCTGTCCAGTCTCTTCTATAGAATGTGCAATGCCTGTTGAATTTTCACCTTCTTCTTGTATTCTATGCATCACGTGAATAGCATCATCGACTCCAATTCCAAAGACGATGGTTCCGATCATTGCCGTGAAAATATTGACGTTTACATCTCCGCTTTGCATAAGAAGTGGTTGCCATAAAATTACAACAGCAACTGGAATCATTGTAATCACTCCTAAGCGGACAGAGCGGAATACAATGGCTAAGACAATGGTCAAGATAATGAGCGTAAGTATTGTTGTTAGTGATTGAGTGTCATGAATTCCTTCATTGATATCGAGAGAAACAGGTAATCCACCAGTGAGTTTTGATGTTCGAGTTTGACTCAATTCGGGCGGCTGTGTCAATATCTCATCGATTTGATCACGTAGACCTGAAGCGATATTGAGATTCATATATGGTTGATCAACATAGATAATCGCCTTTGTTTCATCTTGATTCAAAAGCATAGAGCGAACTTCGAGTGAAAGCGTATCAAAGGCTGCGTTTACCATGTCTCTGCGAAGAGCTTCACGTCCTCCAGGTCCTGATGCTTCTAGACCGAGCCAAATATTACATTCGACGATATCATCACTTTCCCAACATTCATCATGCAATAAATCCCAAAGCGAACCTTCGTAGAATACGATATCATCTGTAAGTTGTATACTTACGGGTACTGCTTTGAGGAAGGTGATGATGCTGGTTGTATTTGTGCTCTCAACAGCATCGATCTTTTCTTCAAGTCGATCGACAGCATCCATAACTGGTAAATCCCGAATGTTCGATGTTTCGTTGTCATTTGGACGATTCGTAGCATCAAAGACAAACATAGATGTTTGGCCACTGTCGAACTGCTCAGAATATTGTGCAATCTTATCGAGGGATTCAATCCCTTCTGGAGCCTCACTAGAACCTGTAATTGGTTTGTTTAGTTCGTCCATATTTGCTACTCCATATGCTGTGATGCTGCCTGTTACCAGCAAGATGACTACAAAGAATCGAACAGGCACTTTTCCTATGTTTTTCCACATTCCTGGATTGCTTCGTTTATGGAATTTCAGTAGCCAAGCCAGTGCAGGTACGAGCACAATTGAGAGCATAAGCGTTGACATGATGCCTACAACGAGGGTTAATCCAACAGAGCGTATTGGAGCGATGCTGACAATCTGTGGTGCGATCAATACTGAGAAACCAACAATCGTTGTCAGAGCGGATAAAAAGACAGCAACTCCTGTTGAACCAGCCATTTTCGTTACACATTCAATGTAAAATTCTTTATCCCACAAATCAGGTTCTTCGATTTGCTCTTTTCCTTGTCGTCTTCTTTTTTCATTTTCATCAAAAATACGTTCAAGTTCTTTTCGCCGGACTTCTTCAATCCGATTCACCATGTGAAGGGCATAATCCACACCCAGCCCAATTAAAATCGGAAACGTTGCAACAATCATGGGAGTAAGCGTCCATTTCAGGACAACCGATGCTCCAAATGTAACTGCGAGAGCTAGAAGAATTGGGGTTCCAGTGATGATGACTACCTTTGCAGATCTGTGAAGGAATGAGATCACAAGGATTGTCATCAAAACAGAAAATGGCATCATTTTGATGAGATCTTTGTAGATTGCATCTGAGATGTCTTCCAAGGTTTTTGTTAATCCGGTGACAGTCATTTCGGTCGACTGTAATTCTGTTGATCGATTGTCAATAACATCTTGAAAGTGATCCAGGAGATTTGCAAAATCACCATCCCAAATTTCAGGGACATCAGAACGCATCCCTACGATAATGGCTGTAGTGTCCCAAACACCATCCCCATCCATGTCATTGGTTGGGTCGCCATCTCCATCACTATCAAAACTCAAATCATTATCGTTGGTGTCCTTGATGAGTGCTTCGAATGAACCACTTGAGTTCTCAATAATCTGATCGATCGTATTTTGATCTGGAATAGCATACCTGCCTCCTCCGGCTAAATTTGAACAATCAATATCAACAGGCAGTCGAGTGTTCACTCCGTGAACACACATGGATTCATTGAATCGTCCATCGGCAGAATTGATTTCTTTCATAATTTGGGCAGGTGAAATAATCCAGAGAACGCCATCTAATGCTCCATAATCTTCCTTATCCGGATCCATGCCTCTTCCTGTAAAAGAGCCAGCACCGACGTTATCGTCATCACCTTCAACCCAACTTATCTCTTTGAGAATGTTCTCATCCGTAATGTTGTCACCTAACCCACCTCCGAGTTGAGCATTATCTGTCTGAATGTAAATGACAGCAATATCCGTTGACCATTCTTCTCTTACTTCGAGAAGGAGGTCTGTTGACTCGGCTCCATCTGGCAAAAAGATCTCTACGTCATCTTCAATCTGATCTTGGAAGTCCAATCCTCGTTGCCCAAGGAATGCAGCAATGATGATGAGGAGCATAACAAAGATTGCAGGAGATGCTAGAACTGAACGGTACATCTGTTCTGTACGTTTACTCGCGTATCCATTGATGCTTTCTTTCCACGAATCCATCTT
>QXYA01000045.1 GCA_009887135.1 Candidatus Poseidoniales archaeon | reverse complement strand
GCAACAACGAATACTGTTGCTGAAAATAAATGTCCTGATTTTGTTAGAAAGTCATCGTTTGAGAATGTTGCATGTAGGTGGGTAAACGGAGAACCATTCTCGTGTCTTGCAAGGTTTCCTTGCAATGTTACCAACTCAACTGGCTCTTCGAGTTCTTTGCGATGATAGACAAAATCTGCATCCATGTATCCGAAGATACTGTTTCGTGTTCGCCCAATACCGCTTGTGATGACTGCACCATTGAGGTCTAATGTGTCTGCTAATTTCTGAATTGAGGCGTGTATTTCCTCACCTGGTTCGAGCACCAACATGATGTCATCGCCACTTCGTGCCCATTCCATAACCCTCTCAACTCGAGAGACCACTTAGGGATACCTCTCTTCATTCCTCTTCATCTGGGATAAGAATGGCTATGATTCGTTCTGCTGCTTGATCGAGATCTTCTCGAGAGCCGCCAAGAGGGAGTGGGCCGAAAGGGCCCCATCCCTTTCTCAGGAGCATGATCCGCTTTTTCGGTTGCCGTTTTGCTAAAACAAGGCGCTTCCATTCATACCGTTGACCATCTGCAAAGAGATGTGTTGCAGTAACGGCATATCGCTTTGGAACGAGCAAAGAAATAATGTGTAAACTAAGCAAGATGTCCCACAGAATTACGTAAAGAATCGGCGTATCTGAAAACGAGGCAAAGCCCCAAGGCAATGCAATCATTGCTGCCATAGAGCCTAAATTTGCCCATTGGCGAAGAACTTCATGTTGCTGTTCACTCTTCCATGCAAATCCATTGTTTGGTAAAACCCCAAACGAAGGGATGTCTATGTGTTGTCGCGTTAGCCACCACGCATCCCAAGCGACAATGACGCCAAGTATGACAACCATTGCTAATGCAACTGGCTCAGCACTTGGCAACACACATTTCACCTCAAAGCATACGTTCGTCAATCTCGCCAAGGCTCTTTGGGCCTCCTCCACGAGTTCGTACAAAGAAAACAATGAGAACGATTACAATAATTCCGCCAATGAGGAGGAGGCCTGTACTTTGGTCTTCGTTCTTCGTTGAGGCCTTTCCTTCAAGTTCATCGGGAGTTCCATCGCCATCATCATCTTGGTCTTCGAAGAGCATTGTCGTCTTACCTTCCGGGCATTCAATACGATCAGGTTGCCCATCATCATCGGTGTCCATCCAAGCACAAGCGTCTGTTGGCCAAACGTCATTCTCATCAAGGCGGCCATCGTTATCGTCGTCTGGATCGTAGATATCTGGTCCACATTGTACTCCATTCCCCGCATCAAACCATGTGTCTGAACTGCATGATGAAATCCAATCTCCGTCTGTATCTAAGAGTGTTACCTCAAAGTCAACCTCGATTGTGGAGAAGAGGTTCAAATCATCTGTTGCAATGACTTGCAAGACATAGAGCCCTGGCCCGATGTTAGTTATGTTGAATGACGTGCCTGTGTCGCTGAGTAGTCCCTCGGAAACAAGTTGGCTTTGAGCATCAAATACTTTCCAAGACATGGCAATGTCTGAGAATATTGTTGTGTCATCAGTAACTGTGTAGAGGACTTCGATTGGTGTTGTTTCCATAAATCGCTGTCCTGAATATGGAGCGCTCATACTTGCAATTGGAGCTGCATTTGGTAGAAGAGAAATGATCACCTGTTGATTGATGTTGTTTCCAAGTTCGAATTCTGAATTGTTAACTAAACTCATCGCAGAATACGTCTCTATCGTTGCATTCGTACTCGATTGAGATTGTGTTTCTGTATGCTTAGAATACTGGAGGATTATATCAATAAATTGACCACTATAGGTACTTGGCTGAACGAGTAGTTCTGTGGAAATAACGTAAGTTGCTTCGACAGAGATGCCGTTGAGCATTGCGCTTAATGAATGTGTACTCCATTCATTGAGAACTCCCTCGGTTGAGAGTGATTTTGTACCAATCATTGAACTGTCAATGAGATTGATTGTGCTTCCTGCAACGGAAATTGAGCCAACTAAATCAGAATCTGAGATTTGAGCATCGTAATACTCAACTGATAATGCGTCGGATGAAACGATTGTCAAATTCTGTATATATGCAATTCCAGGTTCTTCGAAGTCATGCGCATGGAGGCGCAAACCAACTGAATAATTCGTAATAGAAATGTCCGATACCATCATCGATGATGCTTTGCCGTGTCGAATCGTTACACCGGTCCCTACTCCATTTCCATGAGCGTTTATTTGCTCCAGTTGGCCTGATGTTTCATCGATGTCTAACCCAGGAGCTCCTGAGATTTCCAAATTTCTTAGGATGATGTCTTCACAATTGAAGGCAATCAATCCAACTTCTGACCCCACAGATATCTGAGAGTCTTCGAGGATAAAGTCCCCATCAATTGATTCCAATCGAACCGTTGAGTCTCCTACGAAAGAATGTGTTTTCAAGCCGCTTACCTGGCCAGTTACACCAATAAGAGCAAGTCCGTCTTCCATTCCTTCATTGATTGTTACATTATTGAATTCAACATCGGAGAGGCGTATCCAAGCAGCATCACCGTTACAATTTGTAAAATCAACACCATCCAAAATAATCTTCGCATCTGGGCTTTGTGATTGAATGCACATTGAACCTGCGTCCCGAAGGTGGGAATTTGAAAGTGAAACGGTTGCTTGTGCACTTGAACTGATTGAAATCAGTGGATCTGCGCCTGCAGAACGAGCGAAATTGACGTTTTCAGCAACCATCTCTCCATACCCAGATACTGTGAGTAATGGTGAGCCTTCAACGAGTTGGGTTCCTGAGAGTTGTATTCTTGAACCAACAATTCCGTCAAGAAGTAATCCTCCCCATCTCGCTCCAAATCCGGTGGACGAAATCGTTCCAGAACCTGCTTCAAAGACACCTTGTACATCGATGGTTGCCTGTGATGCAATACGAAGTTCAACACCATCATTGACTGTCAATTTTGTTGTTGATGCAATTATTAAATCTCCCTCGAGGCGATATGGGCTCCAGGATTTCTCTAGTACAAGCCACGAGTTGATGGTACCTGTGGGCACAGTTGAGGCCATGAATGTATGAGATGTCGACCTTTTTGTATCCCAAGCAAAGAACTCAGTAAACGACTGGATTTGCATCGTAACTGTTTTTGTGCCCCCTTGAACGTCTTCCTGGGAATTCACTGAACGAGCTGTGGTTTGTGCTGTTGCTTCTCCGAGTGCGTCGGTGGAAACAGTTTGCCCATCTACGATAATTGTCGCCCCTTCAACAGGGACTCCTTTGTCTAGAACACTGATCTCAAGGACTGAGAAGAGAGAAAATGAGCCTCCTGCCCCTACAGTGATTTGTTCATTTGCTTCGCCCCCAGTCATTTCAACTTCACATAATGCGCCGATTGAGAGCGTAGATGTGAATCGTACATTACTAATTGATTGCGCTGATGAACATGACCATTGAACTGGTGATTGGATTTCAAGACCGCTTCCTTCAGATATGAAGGTCGATTGAACATTCAGAGACAGTGAAGAGGCATTGAGGATACCTCCGTCTCCAGAGAGGGTTCCTGAAGCACCGAGGTCGACGGATGAAGATGAATCTACAATCAGCGTTGTATCGATGAGTTTCAATTGAGAGTTTGTTGCGAAGTTGAGGTTTCCGTTCAGCATGTGGGGGCTTCCATCTGGCTTCGCTCCTAGAACGACTGTGGAAGAGGAAGGAAGATTCCAGTCTCCTTGGGGGACGGTGATGATCTGAACTGATTGGCCAGCTTGATTACCAATTAATTCTGCTCGCACACCTGCGCCTTGATAGAGGACATCAACCATTGAGCCAGTCGATAACAGAGGAAGAGATGCGACCCCATTTGTATCTCCTATAGATAGGAAATTATGGGCAAAGGCATTTGCTTGGATTGGTTGATTATTGATGTCAGTAAAGGATACATACGTTTCGTAAAGATATCCGTATGTTGTTGTTGAAACTGTGCTCGTTGTAGGCCCTCCATAGAGGAATATACCATCTCCCACAGCGTCTGAGGACCCTTGGGCTGTGTTTTGGGGAGTGAATACGCGAGCATTTGCTGATGAATCGCCTTCAAGGAGAAGAGGTGTGTTGTGGAGATTTGCCGACCAAGTCGATGTTTGGAGGTGAGACTCATCTGCTAATCGAACGCCGTATTGTTGGGTAGATGTTGCCAAATCCTCAAACGTAAATGTTGACTGAATTCCATAGAGGCCTGTGATTTTTCCATTAATGAACGTAGCAGTTTCCGCATCGAGGGTGCTGTCTTCGAAGACTGCGCCTGTTGAATATCCGTTTGTCGTTAAGCTCGTAGATTCAATTGATGTATACCATGCATCAATACCTTGAGATGTTACATCGGAACTGCTGTAGGCTTTTTCAACATTGAATTCATTCCAATCGTGTTGCCCTTCCAATACATTGACTGCGGGGCCATCTCCTTGACTTAATTCAGCATTTGTATCTGTAATCTCTGTGTCGAGACCTGAAAACGTCATTACTTTTCCTTGGGAGGAGAAATTTGATTCTTCGAGGATTAGTAAGCCATCTCCTGAACCTCGTAAAGCGATATTTGTGGAGTCAACATTACTGTTTTTAATTTCCGTCACACCTGGCCCGTCTATGTCAAATCCAATTTCAGTTTGGGAGAGTGTTACATCATCAAATATGCAATCAACTGTACAGCGTATGTCAATTGCCGTTCTATCAAGTGCTTGCTGGGTGAAATCTATTTCCGAAACGTAGATGCTTTCTACTGAACCCCATAAGAGTCGATCTCCAGTAAGAAGAGCGTCTGAGACTGTCAGATCATCAGTACCTGAACCGTCGATAAGCAGGGTCACAGACTGGCCGTAAATACTGCTTACAGTGGTGGAAGCGCCAGCATCAGATCCTATTCCAACGCTAACATTGTCGAGACCAAGTCCCGTAATGGTGGCATCTCCTGCCACAATATCAAGAGCGAAACCAGTCTGAGTAAATGTTACATCTGATGCAGTAAGGTGATTTGAGGAATAAATTCCGGTTGCAGCATTTGTGAATTCACCGGTTGTAACAGTAAACTGGCCTTCATTGTGGACTGCTTGAATGTCAATTGTGTCCATTGTTACGTTTTCCGCTATGACAGTTCCAGTAGCATGGATATCAAGACCAATGTAACTGTTTGTAATCAGAATTTCTTCATGGATTGTAACGTCTCCATGGACTGCTAAAGCAGATTCAGCTCCACGGATTGTAACGTTGGTTAATACCGCATCAGCTGATGATGAAATGATGATTCCTGGCCACAGTCCTGCTCCGGTTGAACCTTGGCTACTTGGCGTTACACTCGACATGAATTCAACATCCGTAGCGATGAGGGAGCCGTCGATTTGAATCCAATAGTCTCCTGTATCGATGACTGCTCCTGGCTCAATAGTGAGAGTAGAGGTCGATGTAACTGTTACGTTACCATCGAGAACATGATTCTCTCCTACCCACGTTGCATCTGTTGCGATGGTCACATCTGAAGATACGAATGGGGTAAGACTGGTCGCTAAGAGAAGAACAAACAGTGCAACGGCTCGGGAGCGCATAACGCGTGCTAGGGATTGAACCATATCAATGCAAGGCTGTTCGGTCAGGTGCTACCCTCGGATATCTACCGAATGGGCCTGCCCAGATTTGAACTGGGGTCTGACGGCCCCCAGCCGCCAAGTATAGGCCAAGCTAACCCACAGGCCCCTGATATCTTCACTTGTGTTGTGCACTGAAAGGAACGATTTCTTCGATCAAATCAATGTGTCCAACGTACATACGTCGGCAACAGTAGCGTTCGAAACCTACATGGTCGAGTGCGTCGCCTATGCTAGCACCCTCTGCGAGTTTTTCATTGAACGCTTCCCACTTGTGAGCAATTACGGTTCCACAGCTGAAACAACGGATTGGAATTATCATCTTTCATCACCTCATCGGTAGGACTTTTGCTTCTTGCGGCGAGCACCACGTCCAAGTTGGTGCTTTGCTTCCTTGCGGCGAGGATCGTTGACAAGAAGGCTACGATCAAATCGCAGGTACTCATCACGAAGTTCTTCGTCGATCCCTTCTGCTCCACCGTTGTAGTGAACCAGGCCACGAGCAATTGCAGTTCGAATTGCATCGGTTTGGCCCATGATTCCTCCACCGTTGGTAGTGAGGTTAATGTCAACCTTGGAAAGGCGATTCATTGCATCTGCAATGACCAGTGGTTCCATTGCCTTACGGCGTGCAAGAGAGGGTTGTAGGATTTCGATTGGCTCACTGTTTACGCGAACTCGACCTTTTCCTGCTTTGACGGATGCTCGTGCAACCGCTGTCTTTCTCTTTCCTGAACTTTCTACTGACTTCTTCTTACGTGCCATTATTGTTCACCTCCGGTCCATCGGTGCGCTGGTGCACCAAGACTTGCGCTGATGTCGCCGAGGCGGACATAACTTTCTGGCAAGGATTTGCGAATGTTGGTGTCATCGCCTTCAACATGGCCTTCCGGCATGCCTGAGGCAAGATGATGAGGGCAACCGATTTCTACACGTAGATTTCGGAGTGCTCTGCGACCACTGCTCTTTCTTTGGTAAGGTAACATACCGCGAACAGTACGCTTGAGGATCATATCTGGCATACGTGGGTAAAAAGGACCCTTGCGAGCATGGTTCAATGCATATTTGTCGTGATAGTTCTGTAGAACAGATGTTGAACTTCCAGAAACGATTGCTTTCTCAGAATTGATGATGACAACTTTGTCATCACGATCTGAGCGTGCAGCCTTCAGAAGCATATCTGCTACTGTCGATGCGAGACGTCCTAGGATGAGTCCATCGGCGTCAAAGACGTAGGTAGTTGCTTCATCCAAGGATAATCACCCCGTTTCCGCTTGGGTTTTCGTTCATCAATTCACCGTAGGTGAGAATTCGCCCACCTGCGGCTTCAATCTTGGCTCGTGCGCTTGTGCTGACACTATAGGCGGCGATGGTGCGGTTCCCTGTGACTTCACCAGATCCAAGCAGTTTCCCAGGTACAAGGATGGTTGCATCCTCTGGGGCGTAACGAGTTACGCGGCTTAGGTTTGGTTGGGCCCAGTTTTTGCGGCTCTTAGAGAGGCGCTGAGCAACATCTCGCCATAGTGCAACACCGGTATCACGAGACTGGGCTTTCAGTTGACCGATTAACTCGACCAAATCTGCATTTGTCTTTCGTATTGGCTTGCTCATATGACTCCCTCGATGCTTTGAGGCATTCTCGCGACCTACCTGCTGGTTATGAAGCCACCGACGCGAAAGGAAGTCTCAATCGTAGAGAATCTCGCCTTTTGCATCCAAGAGTTCGACAGTTAAGCCTGCAGCCCGGCCCTGGATGATGATTTCATCATGGAGTGTATCAGAAAAGTCATCAAGAGCGCCGAGAGCAGTAATTCCCGCCACGTCAGTTAACTGATCGATGAGGTGGTTGAGAACACAGGACACGCCGTAGGCTTGGCCTGCACGGAATGCGTGATCGACTCCGCCGACTTCTGGATCTTCAGCTTTCATTCGAAGCATGACTTGTTGGGAGTATGCTACGAGGGCCCCATACAAGGCTTCGATGACTTGCGCTGCTTCTAGATCTCCAAGGAGCATTTGTGTTTGAGCAAGTGCTGAACGGACTGCATCACCGTAGATTTTGTGTGCTTCAATCGTGTTCTGTGTTTCTGCAGCCATAGCGCGGTCGATGAGTATCTTCCAGTCTTCCATGATAACTTGAGAGCGCATCCAACCCTTGAAGGTTGGCTAAGCCAATCCTTGCAGAGGTTCGTTCACGCTTCAAATCTTGAAGTCGGTCGATTCGCCTTCAACGATTCCTGCTTGACGAGTTGTACCGTCTGCAGCGACAAATTCCCCAGCCTTAGTTTGCTTATCGTACAATCCAGTGGCTTCGTATCGCTTCACCAACGAGTCTTCGCCTAGAGCGGCTGTAATCGAACTGGTAATCGCTCCAAGGGTTGAAATTGCTTGGTCACGTTGCATGACGCCGATGTTGTGATCGGAGTAACGCGCCTCTTCGAAGATGGTTAGGAAACCATCGAGCTGTTGTGGAGGAACCATGTTGAACGCTGTACGAACTGCTGCTTCGAATTCACGAGTTGTTTCGTAAACCTTCTTCATGAAGCCGTACTTACGGAAGTGCTTGACAAGATTCTTGTAGCAATCAAAGATGATCTTAATGTATTCATTGCTCGCTTCAAGCTGCATCATCGTATCTGTGAGGATACCACGTAGAGACTGAACTTGTCTGCGGCTCATTGCTCGGCGATAGTAAAGCGCACTCGCAACAAGCAGAGCCATGAGGACAATTCCATACGCCATCAAATTCTCTGGAGAGAAGAATCCTGCTTTTTCCTCGTCGACTCTTTCTTTGTAATCTACAGCGAAAGTGATGTTGTTCTGAGATGCTTGGAAATTGGTGCTTCCTGCATAAACTGCAATAACTTGCCATTCACCAGTACATTCGATTCCATCACATGTGCGTCCATCGAAATTCCATTCAAATCGAGCAATTCCTTGTTCATTTGTGATAGAATTGTTGACTCCACCTGGCATTGTTTGCCATGCTCCGGTCTCATCTCGATATTGACGAATGAATTGAATCTCCTCCGCCTCAATCGCAACGTCGATTCTATCGCGTAATAGTGCTACTTCACCAACAATAGGCGTATTCTCTGGAACACCTGCTTCACCACCTCTATACCATGTAGTTTGAACTTGCATATCAACACGAGATCGTACCAATACGTCGAGTTCTGCGAATGACCCGTTGAGAACATTCTCAATGTCTCTGTCACAACCACCAGGGATGTTAAAGTCAGGCTCAAAGGCAACTCGAAGAGTTCTGAATCCTTCTTTCTTACCGCCTGTTAATTCCACACCACGCAGTGTTGGGTTTTGGAGAGGATCTCCACTAAACCACTCAGCAGTACCATCAATATCGCTTGTGCGGATTGTTGCAATAGGTCGAATGTTTTCTTCAGGATCCAGATAGATGTTGAGACACTTGCCACCAACTGAACGCCCGTTACTCTGGCTGAGTAGGGCGTCAACGTGGAATGATTCCTTCAAGTAAAGAACAGGGTAAGGTATTCCATCGACTGTGAATGTGTCGACGCTTGACTTAAACGGCCCTACTTCGTTAATGTCGAGTGTTGAGTTTGAAAACACATCGAATTCAGTTTGGACTGTCTTGTTGTCATAACGGAATGCATCGTTGTTATCATACGAAGAGTACGAGACTGTAACCTTCGTCTTACCAGCAGTTGCATCAGAAAGTGGGCAAGCGATAGAATAGAACCCATCGCTGTCAGTAACGCCAGCATTACAATTCACTGGGCCGCTTTGGCCATTCACCATCTCATAACTGACACGAATTGTACGGTCGGTTAGATTCGTTCCAAGTTCATCCTTTAGCTGTCCTGTAACAACCATTGGTTTTGGAACAACGAGTCCTGTAACAGTATCAATTTCACTCGTGTATACAATTTGGTCATCAACTGATAAGAGTGTCCTTCCAATGAGTGAGAATCCGTTTGCATTGTATGTCATGACGGTTCTGAAGTGGTTGTTCCCAGGTACATTTGCACATGGATCCCATTGCCCTTGTAGTCCAAGATAACTTGCATCAAGACCTGCGCAGCCTTCATTTGGCAGTGATTCTTCAAATCGAAGAATAACATTGACTGGTCCGAATCCGTCCGGTAGGAACGATTCTGGATCCTCCCTGAGGTTCGTTGGGTTCAATGGACTGACGTCCGCCTTCAAACAACCAACACTTTCCAGACGTTCTAGAACGCCGTCTTGGTTGAGATCACGGTCTGCGAACCCATCACCATTTCCGTCATAATAACACAAATGGGCGCTGTCAGGCTGGGTTTCTGGTAAGGAGATAACACCCGCAGATGGTGCAAGTGTTGCAATGACTTGACGGTGTTGAACGTTGTCAAAGTCTGTTCCCTCAAAGATAACGTCTACCAGGCCACCGTTTGGCGCAGTTGTACCATCGAGATCGCGGCCGCCCGAATCGTATTCGAACGTCTTGTTATCGTCTTTCACCTGAGCAGTAAAGTCCCATAAATCTCCAGATTGCCGTCTATTGCCATCTGTAGAAATCACTGAAACAAAGGTTCGAGAAACAACCCAAACCTGTTGGACAGCATTGCTCGACTTGAGCAGTGATGTGCCTTCGTAATCGAACGTCAGCGTGAATGAACCTAAGTCGTCATCTGCAGTGATGTTGAATGGCATTTCAAAGAAACCGTTTGTGTCGGTATAACTGGTTTCAGTTCGACCATCGAAGGACCAGGTATAGTTGACTGGTGCCTCGCGGACTGGTTGTAACGAATTGTCGATCAATCGAGCTTGTATTGACGTGTTCGTGTTACGATATAAACGTGGAATTGATGTTAGTTGGAAGTCGGTTGTTCCGATGACTGTTACGTTAATGTAAGCACCAGTGGTTGCAAGGGTTGATGAATTTCCTGTGAAGTAATACGCCGAATTGGTAAAATCAACACGCATTCCGAAAGTTCCAGAAGCGAATTGACTTTCCCAAGTGAAATTGTAATCATAAACTGCTTCAGTTCCACCTTTTGTCTGACATTCTGTTTCGTCACCTTGCACGGTCATGAGGATATCGTTTCCAAGTGCATCACGGCATTTAGGTGTTTGAGTAAATTGTGTTTCTCCACCACTACTGAAGATACCGTTACGGTCTCTGTCAAGTTGAACTGCGATTGGATCAATAGTCCATGGGATTTCAGTTCTGTTTGAAACATCGCCTGAGAGTCCAAGAGATGTACCTGTATCCATTTCTGGAACGATTTCACAGCGTACTGGGCTATCTGGGTCGCTAGGATCAACTTGTCCACATGGAGGGAGATTTGCGTCTCCACCATTGACAAGTGTGATGAACCAATGTGTGGCGTTAACATCAACGAAATCAATGATGTTGATTGCTTGACCAGTTAGAGAAGCATCATTGCCGTCCCAGAGTGTGCTGTAAGCCTTGTATGCAGACACTTCATTGTAATCAATTCCAGCTGCAGTGAGCGCAGGGCCGTGATACATGTATCTCCAGTTACCGAATGTTCCGTCACCATTGTTGATGGTTGCATCGAAGAATGAAATTGGTTGTGTTCCTTCCAACGTCATTGTACCTGCGATGTTCATTCTGTGCATGACACGCATTGAACGAGGTTCGTCCTCATCTCCATGTAAGAACGGGAACGGATATTCTGTGGCAAGATCAGGTTGAACCCGTCCAACATAACTGTAGTCGCCTGCTGGCAAACTCGTGTTAACGCGATCATACTGGGCTGACAAGCCACTTGAATCCTTAACAATATCGTGAACCTTTGTGATATTGTTCCAAATAATTTCTTCAAGACCGCCAGGTGCTACGCCTGCTCCGTTGTCCATCGTCGAGTTGAATTGTACTTGTTTCCAGACACCAGTTGCTCCTCCAAGCTGCTCGAATGAAACCGAGGTCAATCCGTTAGAGTTGGCACGATAGCCAAGTCCGTCAAAGTTGGTAAAGTTGGTTGGCTCTGTGAGATTGCCAAATAATCCACCATAGAAAGAGAATGTTACTGGAGCATATGGAATCGGGTTTGAGTAAATTCCACGCTGATAATCAGCAGTGTAGTAGGAATAAAATTCCAACCACAACTGTTGTTCGTCGCTTCTGAAGAATTCCCAATTGTTACTGCTTGGATCAATGGTCATATTCGCCTCGACACCGACCAAGTAGTCGGCAGATGTGGCGCCATTGAAAGCAAACATCTCAGTTACGACAGCATAGACCTTGTACGTCGTGCTATCGCCCACAACAATATCCTCAGGATAGAGGAACTGGCCTACTGAGAAGCGTCCATCTTGGCCTGTGAGAATGTTTGTTGTTTCGATTGCCGTCGTTCCATTTGCAGCCCATTCAATATGAACTTGAACTGGCATATTGCTCGCATTTTCTTGAGCAAATGTAATTGGATTGATCCATGTAACAACACCGCTGAAGATTGCCGGGCTCTGTGCATCCATCCATAGATTGCCTGGCATGTCTAGAGTGATGAATGTAAGTGCCTTGTCTTCGTCATCAAGCGTACAGTCGTTATCGGAGTCCCAGTCTGAAGAAAGAGTTGCTCCAGGACAAGTCGATGTGAACCCTTCTTCCAAATGGTCCCAATCAGCGTCTGCTCTCGTATCATTGTCATCGTCTTCGTCAATTACGTCCGGTCCAGTGAATGGGTCAGTTGGATTCGCAAGAGCTTCTCCGCTGCCAAAGTCATCGTGGTCCCATGGGTTGGTAGAATTTCGCTGGAATCGTTCCGGCCATAGCATGACTTCGTCTTCGTCATGCATTCCGTCCTGATCATCGTCGACATCGATATCGTCTCTGTCTCCATCGTTATCGTGGTCGAATGCTTGAGTTAAGGATACTAGTAATTCCACAGAGTTCGTAATTCCGTCGCCATCCCAATCATCATCAGCCCAATTCACAATTCCGTCGTTATCATGGTCCCATGTTGATTGTTCTTCGCCCCAGAAACATCCTGCGATGAGTTCTTGATCGGCATCGAGAATCCCGTTGTTATCGTCATCAACATCTTCTCCATCTGGTACACCGTCGTTGTCGTTGTCAACGTCGTATACCTTGGGTTGGATGAGTCCGAGAGTCATGTCCCCACGGTCCCACACAGCTTGGTAGAATCCATCGTCGTCGGCGTCTGCATCGTTTCCGTCGTCGTCGTTATCGACGCAGTTCGTACCTGTGAAGAAGTTGCCATTTTCTTGACCAGCGTCATCATCAAGATCGTCGTTTGAATCTATTTCGAAATAATCCCATAGGCCATCGTTGTCGTCATCGACGTCAAACCAGTCGAAAACAGAGTCATAATCATCGTCAAGATCGATAGTATTGTTGTAGAAGTCTCCGTCTATATCTCCATCTACATCATTTTGAAGTAAATCGGCTCCGAGTTCATCTGGGAAGTCGGCTTCTAGACCGTTATCTGAGTTCCATTGCCAAATACCTGTGAAAAGGCCCATCCAGGTAACGAACGAATCTCGGTTGTTTTGCATTTGAAGATAAGTTATTGCAGAATCTGTATTACCATCTCCACCGAAGTCGTAATGCCAGCAGCCACCTTGTGCACCTGGAGTACAAGACCAGTTGCCAGAGGCTCCACCAGGGGTTGCTCCTTGGTCGACGACTGCGTCAGGCCGTGTTGAGTATGGAAGTCCGAATTGAGCATTTACTCCGTTAAGGGGCATTTGATATGCAATAGCATATGCATATCCGCAAACAAATCCTTGGCCAAGGTTTCCTACAGTTACGCCACATGTTGTCATATTGAATGAACCGCCCATCTTCACGTCGTTCACATCTTGAATCCCATCGTTTCCTTCGTCTTGGTCCCACCAGTCTGGTAGTCCATCGCCGTCTTGATCGATGTCAAGGCCGTTAACAAGAGAGTCTCCATCACTGTCGATATCCCATTCATTTCCACCATTGTAGGAGGACCAACGGGCGAAGAGGAACCAGTAGAATTCAGGGATGGCCCCTGGCGTTACTGGGTTTGTTGTTCCGTCATATCCGTTGTAATCAAGCATCATCTCGGAGAACGGGTTGTGCAAGAATACCATAGCCCAATATGCGTCTGCATTTGTAGTGTAATCTTGGTTATCTGCTCCACCAGTGAGAGACCCCCCGTCACCAACAGGGTATGCTGGTTGCTGGAAAGCATCGCTGAGATCTGCATCAACCAGCCCACAGTTTCCATCGTCTGGATCAAACAGGTCCGAGAGACCGTCGTTATCATCATCCCAGTCGATGTCGTTTGCTAGGCCATCTCCATCGATGTCTGAATCTATGGAGTTTGGACCGTCATCACGATACAATGCACCGTTGATAGCGTGAAGATCTCCATCATTGTCAAGGTCGCAATCCCAATCGATGTCGAGCATATCGATAATTCCATCATTATCATCATCAACGTCTTCCCAGTTGAGTACGCCATCGCCGTCCCAGTCATTGAATTGGGAGAAAGATGCACGGCGTGTTTGGCATCGTGGATCTGGATTTGTTGGGTTTGGATTCGCAGATGTTGGGCAGTTCCAAGCAATAACGTCCGATGCCTTATCAAGAGGGAAACTGTCATTCTCGTTGTCGATGTTGTCGTCGTCAGTATCATACTCAAAGTTTGTAGCATCTCCACTTACCAGAACGTTTCCGAGGTTATCGGGAGAGGTTGTCCCGCCCATTTCTGGGTCAAGCCAATCATAGATTGCGTTGTAATTTTGGTCGAATGGGCGAAGTCGGTCGTCATCAAGATCTTGGTCGTAATCGAGTTCGCAATCCAATCCAGCCTTACCGTCGGTGTTTCCACCAGGTGTTTCGTAAGGGGATCGGTCGGTCCAAGTATAGTCGCTTAGACCATCATTATTGAAATCGATGTTTACGCAGACATCAGGAATTCCGTCATTATCGTCGTCTGGGTCAAACATGTCGAGAATAAGATCGTTATCGTCGTCCGTATCCGCTGAGTCTGGAGTCCCGTCGTTGTCGTTGTCAGGATCGATGAAGTTTGGAATGCCGTCTCCATCAAGATCTCCGTCGATGATATCTGTGAATGAAGGTGTACCTGCTGCGCCATCTCCTGTTGCACCTCCAGCATAGTCAAACTCATCGTTTGCATCGACTCTTGCAGCTTCCCATGTAACGTAGTTCACGCCACCAGAATAGTCTCTGTAATCAATAAAGTCCCATATTGTTGGGGCTGCGAATAGGTTGCCGGCTTGAGTATGAGATGTTGTGACAGTTGCATCATACGGGTTTGAATCCTCAACGTCCACTACGCCATCGTCATCGTCGTCTTCGTCAAAGTAATCTCTTACACCGTCGTTATCGAAGTCACATGGCCATGTAAATTGGTCAATACGCCCATCGTTGTCGTCGTCTTCGTCAAATCGTCCTGCTCCAGAACCATCTGTGTCTTCGTCTGTTACACCGTCGTTATCATGGTCAAATGGGCTTTGATCTGCCAGGTAAAATGTGCCTACTTGAGTTCCAGTCCATGGATGGATTGTATCTTCAGGTAGGTAACGGTGAGTGCTAACATTGAGTGGATCGAGCCCTTGAGCCTCAAGTGCCGCTATGTCAAGAGGTCCTTCGAGGATTCCATCGTTATCGTCATCCCAATCATCGGCATCGGAGATGCCATCGTTATCGTGATCGAATGGATCTGTCCCGTAACAACCATCGAAACGCTCCAGTAGGTCGTAGATACCATCGTTGTCATCGTCGAGATCGTATAAATCGCTGATGCCATCGTTATCGTGGTCATCACGGTTTGATTCTTCGACGAGGAAATTGTTTGATGCCATGATTGCTTCAATGGCAGCAGTATCGTGAATTACTCCAGAAGCGACCCCGGTATCAGCCCACAAAATGTCACTCAGAGAAGGGTGGACATCATCGTTATTGAACGTGGTAACGCCGTCATAACTGCCTTGGCCTGCTTGATTCATTGACTGCATAGCAGGGCTACTTTCCATAGGAGTGTATTCAACATCAACTGTTGTTGCAGGTTCATCCCACTCTGTTGGAATCATCATTGCGAGTGTCGTACTCATAACCATGAGCATGACTAAAATCACTGATGTGAGTATGTTTGATTCTGAATTCTTTTTGTATCGGATTTTCAGCATGTGAGCCCCTCTTAACAAGTTGCTGACCAAAGAACTGTATATCAAAACAATGGGTAGTTGGGTGTCAAAAGTATCACCCAGAATAAAAGGATATCAAAAAGAAAGGAGCCTCAGGGGAGCTGACTCCCCTGAGACCCGGCCGTCCAATACAAGTTGCATTGGAGTTACGACATAAATCCGTTCAACGTATTCAAGATTCGAGGGAATCGAGGATTCCATCGCCATCGTCGTCGTCATCGATGTGGTCATCGATAGCGTCGTTGTCGTGGTCAAATTGACCTGTGAGATCGTTGCCATCGTTGATTTCAAACCAGTCTGAAAGACCGTCGTTATCGTCATCGGTGTCACTGAGATCCCAGATTCCGTCGTTGTCGTGATCGTAGCGGTAGTTACCGAAGTCGCCGTCTGCTTCATCGACATCAAGAATGTTGTCGTTGTCGTCATCGTCGTCTACTCCATCGTCCATGCCATCGTTGTCGTGGTCACGGGATAGATCGGTAACACCATCTTCAGCAACGTCGTTTCTGTTGTCGATTCCGTCGTTGTCGATGTCGAGGTCAACAGCGTCGCTGATTCCATCGTTGTCGTGATCGTAAATGTTCGTATTAGGATCATTGTCGTTCACTTCTTCATCGTCATCGATTCCATCGCCATCGTCGTCGCTGTCTTCAGCGTCGTCAATTCCGTCGTTGTCGTGATCTTGCGGGTTGTCGTCGAGGTCGTCAACCAATCCGTCGTTGTCGTCATCGTTGTCGAGGTCATCAGGGATGCCGTCTCCATCGTTGTCGTTTTCGCCGTTTTGGTCTTGGTTGTCAAGTTGCTGGCCTTGCTGTTGATCGGTTTGCTGGCCTTGTTGACCTTGCTGACCGTTCTGGGTTTGTCCTTGCTGCTGTTGGTCCTGACCGTTTTGGTTCTGACCGTTTTGGTCTTGACTGTCTTGTTGGCCTTGTTGGCCTCCTTGGTCTCCACCTTGTTGCTGCTGTCCTTGCCCATTGTCTTGCTGTTGACCTTGCTGTCCTTGCTGACCTTGCTGTCCTTGCTGACCTTGCTGTCCTTGCTGGCCTTGTTGACCTTGCTGACCTTGCTGTCCTTGCTGACCTTGCTGTCCTTGCTGACCTTGCTGTCCTTGCT
>QXYA01000044.1 GCA_009887135.1 Candidatus Poseidoniales archaeon | reverse complement strand
AGGAGAGGAGCATAGAACCCAATGGGGCGAGTGCAAACAAAAGGGCGAAAGAGACACCTAATCGTGCAAACAGTGATGCTCTTCCCGCTGTTTTGCGTGCAAAAGATTCCGATACAATATCATTGGATATTGACTGTTGTTGTTGCCAATATCCCGCTAAACCAAGAGCAAAAAGAAGGATGATTCCTTGTAATGTTGCTCCACCAAGAACCAGTAAACTCGCTTCTGTTCTGTAATTATGAATGCCCGCGGCTCCACCTTCTACAGCCATCAATGCTTCGAGAGTCCACATGTCTGGGGCAAGCCATCGAACCAAAGCAAATGAGGTGAATGAAAATATGAATGTGAAAAGAAAAGCTGAACCAATAGATGTTCTCAACATTGGCCACCAAAAATATCTCGCCCGACTTAATCGAGTTTTTCCGATAGGTAGCAAGCGAATAGACTCCTCAAATCGTGGAGGTATTGTGGCAATCTTGGGCTCCACGAAACGAATGACAAGAGCGAGATTAAACCAAGCATGGGCCAGCAATAAGGCAATAATGTGGCCAGAGTTTTCGATACCAGTTGCATCCGATAGCCAACCAATTAATCCGGTTTCAAATCTGAGATCTATTCCAATCGATTCAATAGGGCCGCCGGTTTTGAAAAGAGCAAGAAATCCCATTGCTGCTACGATGGTTGGAGTCACAAAAGGAAGGGTTAATGCTGCTCTGATAATGTTCAGATGCTTCCACTGATGTCTGCCTAGCCACCATGCGATAGGTAAGCCGATTGTAAGAGTGAGTCCTGCAGAAAGTAATGCTTGAATGAATGAAAAATAGAGCGCTTCACTACCCAAAGGATGGTCTGGTAATGAGAAGATTGCAGCAAATGGTGATTTTCCCGTCACATCCATTAATCGTTGGACAGCGAGATATATTGGAATCAAAATCAATCCCAAGTACACCACTATCGGCACACTTCGAATAGTACGCAATGACATGGTTTCAACTCAAATTGAGTTTGTAGAATCACGCCATTCCTTAAGCCAATCATCCATTTCTTGACCGATGCGATCCATTTCAATGGTTGATGGCTGAGTTGGAACAGGGCTGTGATATCTGTAGCCGTCGGTTTCAGGGAGGTCCTCGCCCTCCAAAACTGAATACATCAAATTGTTTTCAGGCATGTTCGTATTCACTCCATCGGTGAGTAGGAATTCAATGAATGCGTTGACGGCATTCTTAGAACCTCCACCATTGACAGATGCTGCATATTCTACTTGTGAAAATGAAGCGTAGTCGATATCGACAGCAGCTGAGATCGTTGAATTTCCACCATAATAGGCTTCGACTCCAGGAGAGTGGCAGTAAGATACTGTGAGCCATGCATCACCTATGTGACCTTCATTCCATATTCCGTATCCTCCCGTGTAGTGGGTTTCGTATGCTTCAGTCCATCCGGTTGTAAATATTGCATCATTTTCTGCCATGTCTGCCCACCAATCAAATGCAGTTGTATTGCTTGATTGTTGCTCAAAGTAGTCAATGGTTGCAACCATGAATGCTCTTCCAGGGGATGATGTAACTGGGCTAGGGAATGCAGTTTTCCCGTTCCATTCAGGAGCTGTTAGTTCTTCGAGTGTAGTTGGGAAAGAGAGATTATTTTCACTCAATGCTTGAGTATCTGCATTTAGACAGATATAACCTTGGTCAAAGGGAACTGCTTTATTCCCACTGTAAGGTGTCGTGGCCTTGGAGTCGAGGTTTGGAATTTGGGCATCATGATCTGCTAGCAAATCAAATTGGAACGCTGTCTGGAGATATGTATTGTCGAGACCAAGCGCTAAATCTGCTTGCGGGCTGTCTTTTGTAAGCAAAAGATGTTCGAGAATACCGCCTGCGTCATCAGTACGAATCATACGAACTTCGAAACCAGTCTGATTCGTAAATTCATTTAGAACATCATCTGTGATGGCAATAATATCGTATGTGACTATTGTCAGTACACAATCATCGCCTGTATCCTTGCCATCATTGCATACAAGTTCTTCATTCGAAGTGCCAAGACATCCACTGAAGGATAGGCTAACGATCAATAATGAAACAATCACTTGTATTTTCAGTTCGATACCCCCAAAGCGTGAATCAGGTTGTGGCATCGATCCACGACTTCGAGCGGATTGCTTGCAAGGACATAGAGTGAAGGTTCCCAGCCAAAGTCTCCGATATCTAGAATGGCATCTATTGCTCCATCCATTTGTTCGATGCCATCTCTATCGCCATCTGCAAGCGTCCACCCAAGTTGGTCACAAGCGTCACGAACTGCATCGATATCAGTCCCTTCATGGTCACCTGGAGGTCGAATGTTAATGATTGAGTTCTTACTCGCATCCATCTTTCGAACATCTAACAAGATCCTAGCAAGAGTTTTGGATGAGCCAAATTCAGGTCTGCTATGTGTCCTTAACACATCACCCACTGCTGTAACTTTTCCTGGAACTGAAGCGACATCTTCTGTGGATGAAGCATTGTCCATGCAAGATGCAATATTCAAACCGACTTGAGGAATAACCGGTAATATCAATTTCGAATCAAGGCGACTGATTGCCCATTCGAGTCGTCGAACCATTGCTTGTTCCTTTTGATCTGCATCGAGATCCATTCCAGTAAACGTTTTGTCATATCGAAGAACTTGATTATTTCCGAATTGAAATTCAATGACGAATCGTTGTCGAAGAAGGGTTTCATCTGGACCGCTCGAAATCAAACCTGAAGCGATTTCCTTTGCCCAGCCATCGATTGTAAGAGCATCAGCAGACCCTGGTAACTCAAGAATTGGCTTTTGATATTGCCGTGAGACAGTACTTTGTGTTGTTCCAAGCATAGCGGCAATCTCCATTTGAGACCATCCTTGTGATCGTAATTCACGAGCTAATTGCATATGTAAACGGTTGAGCCATTTGTCTCCAGTCTCTCCTAGCATATTGTTAGGAAAAGGCCCAGGTTATTCAATGTATTTATCAGATAATGCATTATGCATAAATAGATTCAGTTGGGAATCAGATAGGGACGTTGAAAGACCCCATTGGACAGCAATGGTTACATGGGCGTTGATGCTTTTCTAGATGAAGTGCTAAATCGAGTGAAAGAGTTCCTAAATCATTCTCAACAGTTCGACATCATTCGTAACGGCTTACCGCATGATTCCCTACGCAAAACGATTGACCTAAAACTCCCTATCGAAGGGCACGGGATCCAATCTGCTCTCGATGATATCGATTCTGTCCTTCGCCATTCAGTGCACACAACAGCCCCTGGTTTCATGAATCCGTTGTGGGGAGGCTTGTCAGTTGCCTCGATTGCAGGAGAATTGGTTACTGCAGCTACGAATACTGCGATGTATACCTACGAAATCGCACCAATGGCCACGCTGATTGAATCGACGATACTTACGCGGATGGGAGAACTTGCTGGATTTTCAACTTCCAAAGGTACACTCACCACGGGTGGTTCAAACGGTAATTTACTCGGATTACTTTGTGCAAGGCAATCAATGGACCAAAAATCATCCTCTCTTGGGTTTGATGGCCGTAATTCCGTAGTTTTTGTCTCCGAAGAAGCGCATTATTCATACAGCATAGCAGCCAATGTCATTGGCATAGGATTCCTGAATTTGATAAAAGTACGTTGTGATGAAGACGGTAGAATGCGTCCAGATTCACTCGAAGAAGAAATTGAAAGGGCCTTACAAGCGGGTCAACGTCCATTTGCAGTTCTTGCTACCAGTGGTACAACTGTCAGAGGTTCTTTCGACCCACTGAGGCCTTTAGCAGAAATATCTCATCGATACAATCTTTGGATGCACGTTGATGCTGCTTGGGGTGGTGCATGTTTGCTCTCGAATCAATATCGGTCTTTGATGGATGGACTGGATCTTGCAGACAGTTTTTGCTGGGATGCTCACAAGATGATGGGAGTACCGTTAATCTGTTCAGCCTTTATCGTCAAGGATGCATCTATTCTGCGTCAAGTATGCTCAACAGGTACTGAAGCTCACTATTTGTATCACGGCGAATCAGAGGATGTTGACCTTGGACGCTATTCCCTACAATGTGGTCGGCGTAATGATGCACTGAAACTATGGTTGGCATGGCGTGAAATTGGAGATGCTGGTTGGGCATCTCTCGTCGATCGATTCATGGAACTTGCAACGTATCTTGAACTCAAAGTCGAAGAAACACCGGAATTAGAGATGGCCTCATCCCGTATGTGGACGAACGTATGCTTCCGTTACGTAGGAGATACTGCACCAGAAGATCTTAACGAACTCAATGCAGAATTGCGCCATAGATTGTTGCAAGACGGACGATTTATGGTCAGTAAGAGCACAATTAAGGGACAAATTATTCTTCGTTCGGTCATTTCCAACAATCAGATTTCAGAACAGAGTCTTGATTCGTATATCGAACGTGTAGTTGAACTAGGACGAGATATTGAGAGAGGTCTTCCCTCTCAATAAATTCTAAAAAACGAAACATTGAGAAGTAGAATGGAGTCGAGTTACTATGAGCAAGAACGAACCAGTGAGGACCGCTCTTTTTGAAGAACACAAATCGATGGGGGGTAATCTCGTAGACTTCCATGGATTTGAATTACCAATTTGGTATTCCAATATTAAGGCAGAACATATCGCAACTCGAGAAGGATCAGGAATATTCGATGTATCGCATATGGGGACATTCCGCTTCTCTGGTGCTCGGGTTCTAGAATGGCTTGAATCATGCGCTACACAAAATGTAACTGCAGTTCCTCCTGGTCGATGTGCATACACACACTTTCTCGATCATGATGGATTTATCATCGACGACATGATCTTTGCAGTCGTTTCTGAAACCGAAATACTTGGGGTCCCAAACGCATCCATGATCGATGTAATGTGGGATTGGTTCCATCAACACAACCCAGGTGAGATGGGAGTACAACTTGAAAATCTCTCGCCTGAAATGTCGATCATAGCCCTCCAAGGGCCAACAAGCAAGGACATACTCGACAAAGCCTTTGGTGAAGGCCAACATGTAGGTCGCTTTCGCTGGGGTTCTTTTTCAGAAAATAATCTTGGTGTTACTGGATGGATTCAAGGAACTGGCTACACCGGAGAGGCAGGATACGAAATTTTTGTTCCTAACCAAGACGTTGTTACAGTTTGGAGAGCGCTTTCAGAAGCAGGAGCAACACCTGTTGGCTTGGGTGCAAGAGATACGTTACGCTTGGAAAAGGGGTACCTTCTCTCAGGAGTCGATTTCCTATGGCCCGGACTGGATGATGGATCACATCCATTCCTAGCGAGAGACTCTTGGGAAACAAACGTACCATTTGGGCTCGATCTCAATCATGAATTTACAGGTAAATCAAGAGTCATCTCTCATCCTGATTCTGACGCTCGTTGGTGGGGCATCAAGTATCTCGAACGAGGACCGCTTCCAAGACCAGGGAAAAGCGTCACATCAATGGACGGTTCAGTAATCGGAGAACTCACCTCCGGAGCACCTTCGCCTTCGTTGGATAACACAGGCATCGGGATTGGTTACATTTCAGGCGTAAAAGAGGGCGATGAGGTCTTGATTGCAGCGAGTCCAAGGTCCTCTGTTAAGGCCATCATTGTCCGACCACCATTCGTTTGAATTGGTCTGAAAATTCTTGTGGCTGAATGACGACTATTATGAGCGCTACGCGATTGGTTCAGTTCACCTGCGGAGGTGCATTTGAATGGTTGACCAACTTCCAAATCTAGGACGAGAAAAAGAAATGCTTCAAGAAATGGGGTTCGACTCCATTGATGCATTGTTTGCTGATGTCCCCGTGGGTGTCCGTATGAACGAAGATTTGCCTCTTCCTGAAGCGCAAAGTGAAGAAGAACTCCTTGCTGATGCAAAGAGATTACTTGGGTCAAATGTGGCTCTTGGAGATAAGGTGTCTTTCTTGGGTGCAGGATTGTATCGAAACTTCGTTCCTTCTTGTGTATTCCAACTGATCACTCGTGGAGAGTTTCTGACATCATATACCCCATATCAGCCCGAAGTATCTCAGGGAATGTTGCAGGCGATGTGGGAATTCCAGTCCCTGATCTCAGAATTGATATCCATGCCTGTGACCAATCTGTCTCTCTATGATGGTTCAACCGCAGCTGCTGAAGCGATAACTTGTGCAGTTCGCGTCCACAATCGGAAAGCAGAACAGAAGAATACAGTGTACATTTCAGAACTTACACCTCCAGATCGTTGTTCGGTCATATACAATTACTGCCAAGGTGCTGGAATAGAAATAAAGAAACTTAAGCATCATGAAAACGGTCTGATCGATCTAGATGACGTTGCCAATGCGGCTGGTTCCTGTGCAGTCTATGTGGAACAACCAAATCCCCTCGGTATCATCGATGGAGGTTATCCTGCATTGAAGGAAATTATCGGGGAACATACTGCGCTTATTGTTGCAATCCAACCTATCTCGTTAGGACTTGTCGAAGCACCAGGTAACTATGGCGCAGATATTGTTGTTGGAGAAGGACAACCTCTTGGAAGTCCAATAACAGCAGGTGGCCCAATCTATGGAATATTTGGATGCACGAAGGATTACCTCCGATTAATGCCAGGCCGAATCGTCGGACGAAGTATTGATGTTGATGGGAAAGAAGCGTATTGTCTCACGCTTTCAACCCGTGAGCAGCACATTCGACGACATCGAGCAACCTCCAACATATGCACAAATGAGACACTCATTGCTCTAATGGGGGCAATGCACATGTCGCTTTTAGGACCAGAAGGTCTCGAAGAACTGGCAATACGAAATATGGCCGCTTGTACCTATGCTAAACAAAAACTAAGTTCAATCGAAGGATTATCAATCGTTCATCAACATCAATCCCACTTCAACGAATTTGCTATCGAAGTACCCGATACCGGCAAGAACTGTTTGACCTTCCTCGAAGACAAAGGAATCATTGGTGGATTTGATCTTTCATGGTGGTATCCAGACCAATCGAATCGTTTGTTGCTCACATTCACAGACCAAACCTCTGGCCAGGATATCGAACAACTTGCTACTGAACTTCAATCATGGGTCAATGAGGTGGTCGCATGAGTCATCTTTTCGATCACAATGGTGCTCCCGGAAAGGGGTATGCGCAACCTAAGCCTCTTCTCGATGGTTCTGAACTCTCCCTACCTGACAATCTTGTTCGCAAGAGTCTTCCACGTTGGCCACGTCTTTCTGAGCCAGAGATGGTCCGTCACTACACGTGGCTTTCGAAGAGAAACTATGGAATTGACACTGGATTTTACCCGCTTGGTTCATGCACAATGAAGCATAATCCTCGAGTGAATGAAGTGATTGCACAATTACCGGGAATCGCAGATATTCATCCACATCAGCCTGAACATCAAATCCAAGGACTGCTTTCAATTTATTATGAAATGCAAGAGATGCTTTCTGTTTGTGCAGGTATGGATGCAGTAACATTGCAACCAGTCGCTGGTGCTCAGGGTGAATTCACTGCAGTACGATGTTTCCAAGAATACTTCAGACACCGTGGTGAGCATCAAAGAACGAAGGTTATTGTTCCTGATTCTGCACATGGAACAAATCCTGCAAGTGCTGCTATGGCTGGATTTGAAATCATTGAAATTCCAAGCAAAGTCGATGGACGAATCGATCTTGACGCATTACGTGCAGTCGTTGGAGAGGATACTGCGGCCATGATGATTACGAATCCAAATACACTCGGTTTGTTTGAACATGATATCGCAGAAGCATCAGAACTCGTTCATGGCGTTGGTGGACTTATGTATTATGACGGAGCAAACTTCAACGCTATTCTGGGAAGAACAAGCCCTGGTCTAATGGGCTTCGATGCTGTTCACTACAATCTTCACAAAACCTTCTCTCAGCCTCACGGTGGTGGAGGTCCAGGATCAGGCCCAATTGGCGTAAAGCAACATCTTGCACCATTCTTACCGACTCCAATCGTATCTCGAAGAGAAGCAATTGAATCTGAACAGGAACAAGCAGTCGATGAATTCTGGTACACTTGGCATGAACCAGAACATACGATTGGTAAGGTTCAGCAATGGCATGGAAATGCTGGTGCAATTATTCGCTGTTGGGCATACTATCGACGATACGGTAAGGAACTTCGAACCATGTCTGAACATGCAGTATTGAACGCGAACTATCTTCGCCATGCTATCCATAGAGAAGCAAAATCAGCTGGTGTTGATCACATGTTTGTGGATGGGGCAGAGACTGTTGTCGCAAAGCACGAAGTCACGCTCTCTCTTGCACCTGCTAAAGAATCTCTTGGAATTTCAGCCATGGATGTCGCCAAAGGTTTGCTCGATATGGGATACATGGCTCCAACGGTGTATTTCCCATTGGTCGTTCCAGAATGTATGATGATTGAACCAACTGAAACCGAATCGAAAGATACGCTCGATACGTTTGCGGAAGATTTCGCTAAAGTATTGCAGGTCGATGCTGAAACACTCCACAATGCTCCGATCACGACCCCTGTCCGTCGTGTAGATGAAGTCTATGCAGCTCGTAATCTTTGTCTGCATCATCCATTTGATGAATGACGACTGAATTCAATGGGTTCCTGAGTGAATTGAAGCATTTCCCACGTGAGTTGGGATGAATGTATAAGCAAAGCGAATCCAATAAGTACGACTTCGAGTAGAGTCCATACCCAAGATATCGTTGCGATTGAGATGACGATGACCGTGGCAAGGATCATCAAACCAATGAGACTTATCTTGGGTCTGAATCGCACAACTATCTTTTCTTCCATTTCCATTATGCTCAATGTAATCATTTGCAGCCATCCTTTTCGAAGGATGTGTATGTCCCCACTATTTTGAATTTCAACGTAAGGATGATTTCCTAAACGTTCGAGAAAGTCTTCTCTTGAGGAGGTGTATACTTGTTCCATTGTAATACGAGTTGCTGATGGTATGACTTAATCTCATTGCCTATATACAACAATCAAATGAAGTGGGAGTTCTTCGCAAGGACATGGTTGGGTTGTTTGTTGATGGTTGGTTTCCCTCAGAGGAACGCCCTGTCATGATCATTCCTCTGTTCACAATGGCTTGGTCTCTTTTCACGCTTGTCTGTCCAATATTGTTAATCATATCTGGAAAATATACCGAAGTTGTACCATGGTTCATTTTGGCATCAATTCTTCTTCTTGGTTTTGCTCTCTTCTCAACAATGTCCCAAAGAAGGGTACTCATCCTTCACCGAGGTGTTCACGCTAGTGGACTTCTGATGTCCACTGCCCTTATTCTAGCATTTATCGAATCCATATCTGCATGGGTACCTTTGGGAATCGGATGGATTCAATTCGGTATCACGTATCGTATCGCTAATCGAACCTCTGCAGGTTTTGGTGTCCAGTTTCGTCATCAATGGAATCCGAAAACTCTACTTGAGCTCTCAGCGAATCATAAGAATCAGTGGCATTTACTCAATACGAGGCCTTCGAATGGATTGATGGCTATTCTAAGGAAAAGTCGTGTGATTGGTGCTATGTATTGTACCTTTGAAGAGGACGATTGTTGGTTACATCTCGATATTTTTAGCAAAGAATTTTTCGATTTGAATGGCATTCTCATCGAAGAAGAGTGACGGTTTTTTTGTAGGATGGCCGAGGGTCATCTAAAAGTACCATCCGCGACGGGGAAGAAACATGGATGTAACCATCTTACTCGGTTCGAAATCGGACATGCCTGTTGCTGAAAAGTGTACCAAAATTCTCAATCATTTTGGCGTAGATTACCAATTACGTGTAGCATCTGCTCATCGTTCCCCTAAATTTGTAGAAGAAATTATTCACAAAGCTGAAGAAGATGGTTGCAAAGTTTTCATCGCTATGGCTGGTCTTGCTGCTGCATTACCCGGTGCTGTTGCTGCTCTGACCACGAAGCCAGTGATTGGAGTTCCTTGTGGAGGAAAAGTTCCATTCGATTCTCTCCTCTCAATTGTCCAACTCCCTCCTGGCGTACCCGCTGCTACTGTCGGTGTTGACCGTGGAGACAATGCAGGTCATCTTGCAGTGCAAATGCTGGCCCTTATCAATGATGATATGGCTCAGAAACTAGTTCAAGATAAACTCGACCAAATTGAGCGTGTCCTAAAGATGGATCGTGAAGTAAACGGCGGGGTTTGAAATGTTTGATGCGCCTGAATTCATCGAAGAATCGATTGAGCAAATGAAGGCTACAATCGATGATATCGCAATCATTGCGTGTTCAGGTGGCGTTGATTCAACCGTTGCTGCTGTTATTGCTAGCAAGGCTGTTGGAAATCTCCTTCACTGCGTCTACGTTGATACAGGCTTCATGCGTAAGAATGAGACTGAAGAGATCGAAAGAATGCTTTCTGAGCAAGGAATCAATCTCGTTACAGTAAAGGCCGCTGACAGATACTTTGAGGCTCTTCAAGGAGTTACAGAGCCTGAAGAAAAGCGTAAGGTCATCGGAGAACTCTTTATTCGAATCTTCGAAGATGAGCAAAAGAAATGTGGTGCGAAATATCTTGTTCAAGGAACCATTGCTCCAGATTGGATTGAATCTGGCGGCGGTGTTCGTGATACGATCAAGTCACATCACAATGTTGGCGGATTGCCTGAAGACATGACCTTAGAGGTCGTAGAACCTCTACGAGACCTGTACAAGGATGAAGTCCGTGAACTCGCAAGAGAACTCGATATCATCGTTGCAGAGCGTCAACCCTTCCCGGGTCCTGGCCTTGCTGTACGAACTCTTGGAGAACTCACTCCTGAGCGTGTAGAAGTCGTGAGAGAGGCATGTGCAATTGTCGAAGAAGAATTTGAAGCAGCGGCAGCAGCCGGTGAAATGGAACTTCCTTGGCAATACTTCGCAGCCCTTCTACCAGTACGATCTGTTGGAGTTCATGGCGACGTTCGTGCCTACGGTGAAACGGTGGTTGTACGTGCTGTAAAAAGCATAGACGGAATGTCTGCTCGATATTCTGAAATCCCTCATGCCATCCTGCAAAAGATCAGCACACGTATTACCAATGCAGTCAAAGGTGCAGTAAATCGTGTTGTATACGATATTACGCACAAACCACCCGGTACAATCGAGTGGGAAT
>QXYA01000043.1 GCA_009887135.1 Candidatus Poseidoniales archaeon | reverse complement strand
GTTCCATCTTTCCCTTGGATGGTTATGGTTTGCTCTTCTCCGGCTGTAACGGAGTCATCTGGAGTAACTTTGAGATTGAATTCCTTGGTTCCGCTTCCGCCACCATATGGCAGTAGCCCACTGGTGCCGCCAACAAATGCAACCCATCCAGCCTTTGGACCAGCAGCAGCAGCTCGAATAGTCCAATCAGAGTTACCTTCGTTTGTAAATATGGCTTTTAGTGTAGCATCAGCATCAGGCTCGATGCTCAATGTTGATTTTGAGAGGCTTAGATCACATTCCTTCAAAACGGGGACTGTAATATCAAATTCTTGCGTATCAGAAGAGTTACCTGTCGGGTCAGAAGAGACCGTTCCAGTAATCTCCCAGCAGTACTTATCGGCTTCTTCTTCGTTATCTATGTCAAGAGAAACAATGACATCTTCTGTTTCGTTTGCACCAAGTGAGACCGATGTTTCCGATAGCGATGGCGTAAGACTGCCTGGGTTTGAACAAGCACCATCTGTAACCTCATCAACTACGAGATTGACATCTGTTTGTTGTTGGCCGGTGTTTTCAACAACGAGAGTCCATTCTGTCGTCTCTTCACCGCCCCATGTCTTACTCGAAACGACCATTGACAAATCAACTCCGAAAAGTGCATTGCCAGATCCATCGCCAGCGGTTGTCGTCACTGTTGAAGTTTCAGTGGCAGGTTGTCCTGGTACTTCCGGAGGCTCTGGAGATTCTGTTGCAGTCGCTGAAACGGTCGTGTCGCAAGATGATTCTGCATTGACCGTTAGTGTAACAGTCATGGTCGCTTCTTCATAGGAACCTGATTCAATTGCGCCACTAATTTGGGTAATGGATGAGGTGTATGCCCCACATTCTTGCGTTCCTTCTTCCGCTGTACTCAGTTGAATTGTTACTGGAGTCGATCCATCATTGTAAACTCGAACTGTGTATTCCCCAGATTCTCCAGGATTGATATTTTGTTCGGATGGATTAACTGTTAGGCGAATGTTCGCATCTCTCCCTTCATCCGCAGAAACTGTAGGGACTGATAGAGGCATCATGGAGATTACCATGAGCGAAATAAACAATATCGCAAGGTGTTTGCTGCCAGATGTTCTGCTCAAGAAAATCCCTCTCCTGTTTACGGGGAGGTGTTGACCTATCAAAAGGATGTCCTTTCCTGTTTACGAATTATGCAAGTACGAACTGTTCTGCACTTGCTCCACAATTCGCACAGGCTTCAAGACTTTGAGCATCACAATTTCCAGTACCCTTTGTGTGATATCGTGCGCCACAACCAGGGCATCCTTGCATTGGTCCAGTGATTGGACCATGACATGACCAACACATGACCGCAGATTGTTGAACAACTGAAGGAAGGACTTTTTGTTCCGGAGAAAGGACGCCTGATTCTTTCTTTGAACGGACTAAAATACCGCCAAGAAGGATTACTGCAAGAAGAGTAATTCCTATGCTTGAATACAAGAGCGTTTGACTGTTTGAAGCTGTTTCGCTAAACGAAGCGGTCACATCAATGTCAACAGTTGTCGCCGGAGTCGATACCTCTTGGGTTCCTGTTAGCTGAAACGTGATCTGCTGTGATCCACTGGCTAACCCTGTGATGACCACAGTAAATTGTTGTGAATCACCAGCGACCATGTTAACGATATCTTCCTCGACTAATGAAGCTGTTAGGCCTTCAGTCGTTTGCAGTTCAAGCCTATGTGAAAGTTGAACATTTCCCGTATTGGTCAAACGAACCTGAATCGTCCCAGATCCTGAGTCATCTATGGTTGAAAGTCCTGTAATCTTCCAATCAACCCCCCGGCTTTCTGCGACAAGGAGACTTGTTCCTTCAACGAGTGAAACACCATCTCCCGAAAGTGTGAAACTAAAATCAGGCTGGGAACCAACCTCTATCGTAGATGGTATGATAATCGAGCAGATAACTGGTACAACATCGCTTGATGCAACCTGTGTAACGTCGAGACAATCTCCGAACAGTCCTTGGGAAAGTGAGATGGAAACATCAGGCCTCCACACTGTTTCTGCATCATTGGTCAATAACCATGTGAAGATGAGTTCTTGATCAGCAGGATGAGCCCCTGGACCAAATGGATGATCAAAGGTTCTCCCATCTTCAAAGTCTAAACTTTTGAATGTTAATTCTGGTTCCGGTAATGCCAGAACTTCAAGTTGATCGCTCCATGAATACCGGTCTGATCCGTTGTCAAGATTGAGCGTAAGTTGACCTGAAAGTGCATCACCATTTCCAACGATGCTGATGAGAATATTTTTCGAATTGTCTGTCCATGCCATCTCAATTGGCTGAAGGGTTGATTGAACTTGCCATCCAGTCGGTAGAGACATACTCGGATTGAATGTAATGTCAACATTACCACGATTTTCAATCGTAAACAAGAGATTCAATGTTGCATCTGGACGAGGCGTTCCAATATTCGATTCAAGTAAAATCTCCACTTCCCGAACTTCCATAATGCGAATTGGAATATCAAGTTCCCATGTCTGAGAAGGGTCTGTTTGAGAAATCGCAGTTAAACGCACCATGCGTTCAGCTCCAGCTGCAGTCGACACTTGTGGGGGAATGAATTGTAATTCCACATCCTTTTGTCCCTGCTTTGTAATAAGACCTGTCGAACCGGAAGATGCGCCTGGTTCGCTTCCAAGGTCTTGGAATCCTGCACTCCACCCAGACGGAGCCTGCAAGAATAAGTCGTATCCAATCTCTGTGTTTCCATCGTTGTAAACTCGAACTGAAAGGTTCGTCGGGTTTGCAGGATGAACGGGAACAATCTCGTAATCATACTCAATTCTGAATTCTGGAATATCCAACACGTGGAGGTACAATTGATACGGATACGTGATTGCATTGTCAACATCTATTCCAACCACATTGATTTCATACATTCCTGGCTCAGGCGCTTCTGGGTAAACAATCGTAACAGATATCGAAGCCTTTCCTTTCCCTTGGAGTGTGAAATTTGATGCTGTCATTCCGACATACCAGGGCACGGTTGTTCCATCCGAAACACGTGATACACCAAGGATATCGATCGAAGCATTCGTTTCTAACAAAGCCGTATTTTCGAGCGTTAAATTCCAAGAAGCTGTTGTTTGACTCGCAAATTGAACGACTTGTTCAGTTACATTTGACGTGACTTTGACACCAGGTGCTGTCACGTCCACAATGGTTGTAAGGAGGTTGTTGTTTTCTTGAATTTCATCAATTGTATCGTCGGGATCTATCTTCAATTCAATTGTTGCAGTTCCAGATTGAGATGGAGTCCAGTACCATGTTGACTGGCGAGAGGCGCCAGGATTGATGTCAACGGTTTTACGATCTTCTTCGACACCATCGATAACAAAAGCAAGATCAACTGATTCTGCTTTGATATTCCCTGCATTGAACACCTCCGTTGTTAATCGAACTTGATCACCGACTTGTGGAATTGAAACATTCAGAAGCATCGAATTAGCCACAACTTGAGGGTCTGGACGTAAATCATTCACGCCCTGTCCAGAAACTGCAATAGCAAACGGCTGAGTATTGCTTCCACCATGCATTCCGTCTTTGACTCGAACAGTCCAAATTCCTTTCATTGCAGTATCAATAAGCACAACTTCGAGGTTATTTACGTCGTCTTTAGTACCGCCCGTTGTTGAACGCCCATTCGCAAAATCGTTACCGAGATAGATCGTACCATCCGGTGATTCAACTTCTAAATCCAAATCATTAACCAGTTGATTATTGGAAAATCGACTTCCACGAGCATCAGACCATGCAAGGACTGTTTTGAGTTGTGAATTGGCAAAAGTGACGTTGAATACATATGATTTTGATTGGCCTGTATTCGATAATACAGAACGGTCATCAACCCAAATACCACGTCCCTGAGAAGGAGCAAGAGTTTCTTTGAGATTTACTCGCCCCCATCCTTCATCATTATTTGGAATATCTCGAGTATTGATGTCTTGTGCCCCGAGAACCAAGAGCGCTTTGATCAATGCACCTTGAGGTGAAGGGCGTTGAGCGATTTCAAGAAGATACTCTCGAATGAGCGCTGAAGCGCCTGCTGCGTTAGGTGTAGCCATCGAAGTCCCAGTATATTCGAGATACCATGTTGATTGCCAAGATGATCCTGCAATGTCTTGTGCCTCTTGAGCACGACATGAACGGACATAGCCGCCAGGTGCGATAATATCTGGTTTGATTCGACCATCATCAGTTGGCCCACGAGAAGAACCTGACATCAGATTATCAGGCGCTCCATTGTATCGAGCTTGGTGGTTACCAACTGTAACAGAGTTTTTTGCAGTTGATGGCGAACCAACGGTACCTGCATTCGGACCATCATTACCTGCTGCAAAGAGAATCGTTAAGCCTTCGACCCCGTTATAGACGCGGTCGTAATTGTTGGCTCGATCATCGACATCTTCTGATTCAGAGGTATACTTACCTTGATTTGATACTGCAGAAGAGCCCCATGAATTGGTATGAATTCGAGCTCCTGAATTGTAGGCTGTGTTGAGAAGGTAATTGAGTGACGGAGATTGGAAGTTTCCTGTATTATCATTCTCCATGGCTTGGAAGTAGAGGTCTGCAGACGGAGCCACGCCCGCATAGCCACCTTTTGTCCCATCTCCAAGAACGGTACATGCGACGTGTGTGCCATGGCCAGAATGTTTGTCAGCTGTCGAACCGTCTCCAATAACATCGAAATTACCGACAACTCGAGTCCCGAAATCGCCATGATCTTCATCTAGTCCTGAATCAGCAACCGCAACAATTTGTCCAGAACCATCAAGATCTGTTGTGAAGTAAGAACGCATTGTTGTGATCTTCATGTGATTTTTAGATTGGTCATTGCTGAACGTCATTTGAGGCTCAAAACGTAGCCACATAACTGAAGGTTGGCGGACAATGTCGAGGACATCGTCTACTGAAAGTAGTCCTCTATATCTTCCATCATCCAGTTTGACAACTTCATCCATTGCCAAAAAGGCTACATCGGTGAGGTCTTGTTCAATACTCGATCCGCTTGCATCATGTATGGAAATTATATCCAGCGTTTGTTCGCTTCTCCACCCTTCAAGACGTACTTCTTGCCCGTAAATTGCTGCAGTTTCTTGTTCAAAAAGCATGGTATCGAGGAATACATCATCGAGGAACATAGCCAATGGAACGAGGAGTTGACCTTCGATTCCATCGACACTCATTG
>QXYA01000042.1 GCA_009887135.1 Candidatus Poseidoniales archaeon | reverse complement strand
GAATAAGGAAGAGACAGAAAGATGCAATTGCGCCGATTACAGCAGCGAGCATAAGAGAATTAATCGGAAGCCATGCAGCCTCTGCAAACGGATCCCATACCCCATTCTCTTTTGCAGGCAACCAATCGGCTTTGTCATCGATCCATTCATTTTTATCAGCTCTTGAAAAGAATCCTTTCAAGGCTTTGAATTGCAGAGCAAGTCCCAAAACAAAGAAGGTTGGGAAGGCAAGAATCGGCGCCAACCATAGAGAACGTTCCTCTGGATTATCCGAATCTAAGATGAGTTTCTTGATGATGTAGAATGAGAAGAAAGCAAGTAATGCCCCCATTATCGGGCTTGCAACCCAACTCATGACGACCTGGCCGACCTTCTCCCAGTTGATGTAGTCTGTACCGTGATCAACTTCCAGAACCAATCCTACACCTATGATTCCACCAATGATGGAATGTGTAGTCGATACAGGAAGTCCAAATCGTGTTGCGATGGTAAGCCATGTTGCAGCAGCCATCATTGCCGCGATGAAACCAAATGCAATGTCTTGTGAAATCTGTTGACTAACGCCACCTTCTTGATCGAAATCAATGACGAGAATTCCTTTACGAACTGTATCTGTGACCGCATCGCCTGCAAAGAAAGCACCTGCGAATTCAAAAATAGCAGCAATAATGACTGCTTGCTTGAGTGTTAATGCACGAGAACCAACAGACGTTCCCATTGCATTTGCGACATCATTCGCACCGATATTCCAGGCCATATAGGCGCATACAACTAATGCTAGAGCAATTACAACAAAAGTGATTGGTTCCATATAGTGTTCTATCGAGAGGGAGTATATATTCCATACTCCATATATTCTATATAGGACTATTTAGACGAGAGACCGATACCATGGCAGCAGGTCCCGGAGATACTTCTTTGCGTAAAATCCAATCAACTGGCGGAGGAACCTTTACTCTAAGTTTACCAAAACAGTGGGTTACTAAACAGCATCTGAAAACAAGAGATGCCATTAAGATCGATTGGAGACCGAGCGGAGCGTTACGATTGACACCTGTGGAATTTGATAATACGACTGTGAGAACAATAATCTACGATTTAGAAAACCTTCCACAAGAGAGTCTATTCGACCATCTTATGGGAGGCTATATCGCAGGCGCTGATATCATAAAAATACGATTCAAGTCACAGAATGAGAGAAATTTACGACAACAAATCCGCCGGTTTCTCAGGGCTACTCGCGGCTTTGAAATGTATTCGGAAGAGGAGAATGAATTTGAATTACGGTGCCTTCTCAACACAGGAGATATGCCGATTTCTTCAAGCCTGAATCGTATGTATTTACAACTCTCCAGTTCAATACGAGACATTCTAAGTGTGTTCCAAGGGGAAGATCCAACTTTTCTTGACGATTTGGATGAGCGAGAAAGCGAAATTGATGCACTCCTCCATCTCATAGAACGCCAAGTAAGACTGCTGGTTGACAATTATTCCATCGCAACCAAACTGAATATGACGCGAATTCAATCCCTTGAATCTGGAAATCTTGCGCGTTCACTCGAACGTATGATGGACCATGCAGTTCTTATCGGAACAAATGTGAAAGTCAATTACGAGATATTAGCTGATAAAGAGAACAACTCCTCACTGACCAAATTACCTGAATGGCAGAACTCGATCAAAGAATTAATGATCAATATACGAATAAGAGACGCCAAAAGAATAGAAGAAGCACGCACAAATCTAAAGATTATTCAAAATGATCTGATGGAAAACGAGCGAAAACTCTTCCAAAACCCCAATAAGTATTCTTGGGCACTGCATGAATTATCTGTTTCAGAATCTATTCGCCGACTGTGTGCTTATGCCCGGGACTTTGGAGAGTCCCTGATTAACATGAATGCCTACAAAGGAATAAGGCGTGACAGGAAAGGTGTTTAATAAAACACCTAATGTATTATTTACACCTTTGTGTTGGCTTTTTCACCTCTCCTTTGAATAGGTCGGGCGCCTACTTCTATACAGGGACAACAATGGATATTGAACTCGAGACCTACGTAGACCAAATAATGGATAGCCAACAGTATAGGAGTGGAATTTTCTCCAGTCTTTTTGAACGATATGCTCGTGCAGTTGCATACTACAGAGCTCCAGTAGATACCCGTGGAATCCCTGCACAAAAGGAGGAATAATTAATGGATAAATATTTAGAAAGTTACGTTGATAACGCAATTGATAACCTCGAATACCGTAACGGCATTCGATTTCTGCCTGGTTGGATGAATAAGATCTTTTCCAGTATTCGTCGATCCTGAATCAACGGCAACTGTCTTGAATGATAGGTTTCATGTTGAGGCATGAGCAAGTGGGCCCCCCATCTTGTTGGCTTGGCCACACCACTGTCAGCGATCATTTGCTTGATGATTGGTGGCTGGTGGATGTTACTACCAATCATTCTCTTGTTAGGAATCTATCCGATTCTCGATACTCTTGGTGGTTCAACAACTGTTCATGATGTCGAAGAAGAAGGAATAGGCCATGATTTTATAGTGCATCTCCACGGTATATTCGTACCGCTCGTTGTATTGGCTTTGCTGTTTAGAATTTGGGACGGCATTGGTTCTATTTCGATCATTATTCCAATCCTATCCGCCGGTCTTGCAACTGGAGCAGCAGGTGTTGTGGCTGCACACGAACTGGGCCACAGAAAGCCAAAATCGTTTAGTTGGTGGCTCGGTCGTCTCGATCTACTTTCTGTTGTTTATCTTCACTTTACAGTCGAACATAATCATACTCATCACAAGCATTGGGCGAGAGAAGTTGATCCAACAAGTTCTCCATGGGGTAGAAGTATCTACGCACATTTCTTACGAACGGTTCCACTTCAACTGAGAAATGCCTTCAGAATACGTCCTAAAGATACCTCAATATCTGTGGTTTTAGAAATCGGTCTGTTAATCGCCTTAGCAGTTTGGGGAATGGACTACTTCGCTGCCTTCCTTGGTCAAGCAATCGTTGCAATCTATCTTCTAGAATTTGTGAATTACATCCAACATCATGGTTTACTTCGTGGAGAAGATGAACGCCCTAATGCAAGCCATGCTTGGGAAAGTCGAAGCCGTTGGTCAAAATATACACTGATGAGTTTGCCACTTCATGCGTCTCATCATCTACGCTCGAGTACCCCTTATGAGAGACTAAAGCCGCATGATGAATCACCCCAATTACCTGGAGGCTATTATCAAATGTTCTGGATATCGTTGATTCCACCACTCTTTCATCGATTGATGAGAAAGCGTGTGGATCATTCTGGTGGTGTTGGTGGAGCGTAGCCCCCGTTGACAGCGTCCTGTACAATCTTCAAATCGGATTCGACCATCATTTGAATCAATTCTTCGAAGGTAGTTTTTGTTTCCCAACCCAATTTTTCCTTAGCATAACTTGGATCTCCTATGAGGAGGTCAACTTCAGCAGGACGGAAGAATTTCGGATTTGTACGAACACGAACAACTCCTGATTGATCAGTAGCGATTGTATCTGCCCCTTTGCCAGACCAAGTAATATCCATTCCAATGTGAGAGAACGCAAGAGAAATCATGTCGCGAATGCTGTGTGTTCGCCCTGTTGCAATGACAAAATCCTCAGGTTCCTCTTGTTGGAGCATCTTCCATTGCATCTCTACGTAATCGCCAGCAAAACCCCAATCGCGCTTTGACTCAACGTTTCCAATGTAGAGGCAATCATCGAATCCATGCTTAATTCGAGCAGCCGTCATCGTTACCTTTCTGGTGACGAATTCAAGACCGCGGCGTGGGCTTTCGTGGTTGAAAAGAATCCCAGTACATGCAAACATATCGTAGGATTCACGGTAGTTCCGAGTGATTTCAAAAGCCATGACCTTTGCACATCCGTATGGAGAACGTGGGTGGAATGATGTTTCTTCAGTTTGAGGGACCTCTCGAACCTTTCCGTATTGTTCGCTCGATCCTGCTTGATAAAATCTGCAATTCGGTGAATGCTTGCGAATTGCTTCAAGGCATCGTAGTGCTCCGAGTCCAGTAATGTCTGCAGTCGTTATTGGAGATCTCCATGATTCTGGGACAAATGACATTGCACCGAGATTGTAAAATTCATCTGGTTTTACTTGATGAACTGCGTTGTCAATTGAGTTCTGATCAGCAAGATCGCCGTTGAGTAGATGGAAATTCTTGTTCCCCATCAAGTGGTTTATGAGGCTACGTCCTAGGCTTGGCTGGGATACTCTTCGAACCAATCCATAGACTGTATATCCCTTTTCTAGAAGTAATTCTGCTATGTAGGAACCGTCTTGGCCGGTGATTCCAGTTATTAGGGCGGTCTTTTCGCTCATATAGATTCCTAAACCTTTCCTCATTTGAAGGCGTTGGAGTTACGCCTGAACTGGAACTCGAACTGAGATACAAATATACTAAAGCAAAGAGGAATACCCTAGAAGAGTATATTATGTACACGTCGAAGGGAAATTTATGCTGGAAGTAAAAGAACTCACCAAGAGTTTCGGTTCAGGTTCGAACAAATTACAGGTCCTCAAAGGCGTCGATATGACCATCACAAAAGGTGAGATGGTTGCTCTAATGGGACCTTCCGGTTGCGGCAAATCCACATTATTGAATATCATAGGAGGTCTTCTTTCTGCAGATACTGGAGAAATCGATCTTGAAGGTCGAAAGTATGGCCGCCAGAAACCGTCTGATGTCGTCGATGTTCGACGAAAGGGAGTTGGTTGGATTTTCCAAGATTTCCATCTTGTTCCGTCATTATCTGCGAAGGATAATGTCGCTATGGCTCTCGAACTCTGTGGCTACAAAAGCGAAGAAGCTGAAGAACGGGCTGTTGCTGCTCTAAACGAGGTCGGTCTTGGTGATCGAACGCATCACATTCCAGACCAGTTATCTGGTGGCCAACAACAACGTGTGGCTATCGCTCGAGCGATTGCAGGAAAACGTTCTATTCTTCTTGCTGATGAGCCAACAGGAAATCTTGATATTGCTAGCGGTAAGGAAATCATGGAACTGTTCAAGAGACTGTGTAATGATGAAGAGAATCCAATTTCAATATTGATGGTCACACACGATCCAGACCTTGCAACACAAGCAGATAGAATGTTGCTGCTCCGTGACGGTAAGACATTTGCAAGCGATATACGAAGCGCTTGGGGAATAGAGGAGGAATGATTCGATGACTGAAGAAGTAGAACAAAAGTCCGTTGAACCAAATGAAATCAAAGAGAATGGCCGTCTTGGAACGTTCATCCACAGAGTCCGAGAACTTCCGTCAAATTACAGAATGGCCTTGGTTAGTTCGTGGCGAAACAAGGAACGAGGTCTTGCAGTCTTTGCAGGTGTCTTCCTTGCATCCCTTGTCATTACAACAGTTCTTTCCTACGGCGTTGGTTTGAGTCAAATTTTCCTTGCCACTTCACTTGAAGGTGAACCTGTTGATGCTAAGATTGAATTCGATCGCAAACCAGTATATGGAACTGAAGGCTGGACAAATAATTCCTCAGTGATGATGGAAGTGTGTGATGAACTTGTTGCAGATTTCGTTGAATTCACTGATTGTGCCTTGACGTTAGGTCGGCAAGGAATTCATGGTGGCGGTTTCTTCAATCAAGATTTCATTGTAGCGCAGCCTCTAGAAATGCGTTCGATGGAAGCAAATTCAAATCCATTATGGAAGGATATGAGGTTTAACTATCCAGAACTTGAGGATGCGGGTCCACCTATCTCAGAAATGCGTGGAATTCGATTCATGGGTCCAGGTGCCTTCGACGGGGAATTAGCCGATCGATTTGGTGGGAACATCATTGATGGGCTTGGGGAATGGCCTTCTCCAGAGGTCATGGAAGAGCAACGCGGTTTGATTCTTCCATCCAACATTGTTTCCGATGCGAGAGCTAATGTTGGAGATAAAATCGACAGACTTTCCTTCGTTTATGTTACACAAACAGCAGAACTTGGTTCTGATTCAATCACTCCAGACAACTGTGCTGGCGAAATCACAAGTGAGAGAAACGAGCAAACATATTGCCGTGAAGAATTTACAATTGAGAATCTCACTCTTTTGGGCGTATACGACCCATGGGACTTCGGTAACCCAACCCTGCCCCCTAACCCAGTATTTGCTTCTCTCAACACGCTATCTGATGAACAACAACGTACTCTCATCGATAACGATCACATCTATCTCTCAATGTCTGTGAACCGTTCCCTCATTCCGTCTTCTTCGACAACAGAAGCAGCAGAATGGCTTGAAGACCTAGGTATGAGAGTCGGTGACCAAGAATACGCAAACGGTACAGTTGAAGTGTTTTACTTTGATATCGTAAGCGGTACAATCACCTTCTTGCAAATTTTCCTTGGTCTTATCCAAGCGTTTGATTACATCATCATGATTCCAATTGTCGTTCTATCAATTGCAGTATTGATTTATGGTTTGGTCTTAAGTCTTGAACAACGAAGACGAGAAATCAGTATTCAGCGTGTCATTGGAGCTGATACTCAACGATTGAGCGGAATGGTTCTGCTCGAACTATCTGTCATCGCTTTCGCAGGATGGGTCGTTGGTTACATACTTGCAATGATTGCTGTACCGATTGTACTCTCCGCTGTAGGATTCTTAGTGTTCTCTGAACTTACAACCGCAGTCAATCCTGCTTTGTCGTTTGGAGCAACACTCTTTACTGCATTTGCCACACTCGGAGTAGCCTTGCTCTTTGGACGCAGTCGTACACGTGAATTCATTGAAATGGAAATAGACGAAGGTGTGCGTACAGTCGCCAAGAAACGCCCTCCTCGACTTTGGTTGCATTGGACAATGTTTGCCATTGGTATGCTCTCGTTCACAGATACTGCTCTTGAGCAAAACGGTAGCGAAGACGGGTTGTATTCGAATTTCTTCCTCGAAGGATTATTCGGAATCTTTGGGCCGTTCTTCCTCTGGATTGGTGGCGCTCTTCTTCTCGCTTGGCTCGGTGCCAAAGGCCCTTACATCATGCAGTTTATCTTCGGAAAGACTGCGTTGTTAAAGGATGTGAAGCGTGGATTGAAAGGATCAGGTTCATCGGAATCCATCAATAGACTCTCGGTCATTATGCTTCTGACGCTCTCCATTGTAACATTAGCAGCAGTTCAAGGCTACACGGGAACACTCGTCGATGAGAGAACTGCTGATGCGAACGTAGGTTCTGAATTACAAATGGTGATGGATGGTCCTCGAAATCAATCTGAAGTTGAAGCAGTTCTTAGCGAATATTATCCTGATGGAGAGATTGTTGCAACGACGGTTCCACAAATTCTGCTTAGCCCTACAGCAGGCGGTGATACATACCTTACCTATGTTCTCATGAACAACAGTGATGAAGTATTACGTTGGAATGAACAAGCAATTCCCGGTGAAGATTCAGACCCATCTATCTATGATGGCCTCACTTTCTCAGCAGGTGAAGATGCAGCATACGCTCTTGATTTATGGGGCTCAGGCCGTCGAAGTAATGATGCAGCAGACATTGTTTTACCTGCTAGTGATTCACGCTCAGAGGTCATTAATTTCACCAATATCGATCTCGTCCCTGTCGATTCGAATGCATCACTAGAGGAGCGAATTGCGATTCTCTTCGCTTACTCTTTAGTCATGGATACTGACCTCAGTGGGGCTGACTTATCCAATCAAAATCTTTCCAATCGAGACTTTGGACGAACGAATTTCATAGATACTGACCTGAGTGATACAAATTTATCAGGTGCAAATCTAAGCGAATCTCTCTTCATTGACACCGATATTTCTGGTACGAACTTTTCCGGTGCTAATTTGGAAAATGCGATTTTCTTTGATACTGCCTCATTAGTCTTCCTCCCGGAGAATGCAACGTTTGAGAATGTTACCGATAGAATCGGACTTTTCGACTTTACTGTAACTGAAAGTACAGATGGAATGACATGTCCTAATGGAGAGACCGCTCCAAATGAGGATTGTACCAGATTTACCCGATTCCCTGACCTGCTCCAACCGTTCTTGTTCGAACAAGCGGATTTCGTCGTTACCTCTACTCAAAGTGAGTTGCGATACTTAGGTGTGCATACATACATTCCCGGAGTTCCGAGTGCGAGTATGGCATCCTCTCTCATCATTTCCGAAGAATCTTGGAGAGCATTTGTCGGAGATGAGAAGGCGGATCGACACAATTCGACAACATGGATTTTCCACCTTCCTGATATCGGTGGAGAAGACTTGAAAGCCCTTGCCTCGATCATCGAAGCAGATTCTCGAGTATCGAGTACGAACGACTGGGAAACTGCTCACGAAGCAGTTGAACGAGACGGCGGTCTCATCTTTGGAACACCTGGGCTTCTCTCATTGCAATTCGTTGTAGCGAGTATTGCAGCTGTAGCCTCAGCCTTCGTTTTCTTGTCGTTGGTACTCACGCAACGTCAAAAAGAGTTGGCGATTCTCCAAGCGATTGGAGCGAGTCCAAATCAGATTATTCGACTTGTTCTGTTTGAGATTCTGTCGATTGTTCTCGTTTCGATGTTACTCGGTATCATTCTAGGAATAGGGGTTGCCTTCTCCTTCAACGGATTCTTCGACGTCTTTGGATTCATCTTCCAGATATTTGGTGGAACGTCTACGGTGATTGAACGTGAGTTGGTCTATCCATGGGTTCAACTTGGTTTAGTAACGTTCTCTGTTTTCGTAGCGGTTGTTCTTGCATTGGTCGTAACAACACGTCGAGCATTGAGTGCAGATCTCGCAACTGTTCTAAAGGGGGAGTGAAGCATGTCAGATAATACAACAAAGAAAAGCATTCTCGAAGCAGATGGGTTGTATCACGTATACGAATCAAAGGCTGAAGATGGAAACGTCGTAGCATTACGTGGTTTGTACCTCAACATGAAAGAAGGTGAAGCAGTTGCTGTTGTAGGACCTTCTGGTTCTGGTAAATCAACACTTTTGAAATGTCTTGGTGGATTGATGAAACCGAGTGCTGGTTCCGTAACATTAGATCAAAACAACATGACTCGATTGAAAGGAAAAGAACTCGTTCGACTCCGTCAAAAGACGGTTTCGTTCATTTTCCAAGATGGAAACCTTCTACCTCATCTCAATGCAAGAGACAATGTGGCTGAACCGTTGCGAAATCAAGGAGTTCGTTCGAAAGAGGCACTGAAAAGAGCGGATGAAATGCTTGAGCGACTAAGTATGCCTCACAGAGCAAGAGCACTGCCAAAGATGCTCAGTGGTGGAGAGCAACAACGAGTTGCAATTGCCCGCGCACTCATCACTAATCCGCGCCTTATCTTGGCCGATGAACCTACAGGCGCACTCGATCCTGTTACGGGACGAGCAGTTCTTGATATCTTCAAGGAACTAAACGAAACTGAAGGCGTCTCTTTCCTTATTGTAACACACTCGAAAGAAGTAGCCGCGTTTGCTAACAGAAGTCTCGAACTTCGAGATGGACGATTCGTTGCAGAGCATGGAGCTGAAATCGATGTTGAAGATTTGACTGAAGGACGAGAACTCCTCATTGATGACTTAGGAACTGTAACACTTCCACCGGATTTACTTGTGCGAATAGGCGGCTCAGGCCGCTATTCTGTCGCACTTGCTGAGAGTGGAATGCTTACCTTACAAGGCGAATCATATTCGACAATTGGTGAACTTGTC
>QXYA01000041.1 GCA_009887135.1 Candidatus Poseidoniales archaeon | reverse complement strand
CTGGATTGGTGGAGGCCATGAAGAATCAGAGTACAGGACTACAGTGAGGCAAATTATTGATGCTGGAAGACAGATTGAAAGTTACCGCCATGCATTGAATGATATCGCCCGAAGTTTGCGGCTTACACCGTCGAGACAACGGCTGATAGAGGCTGATATCCTCAACCCATTGTCAATTACACACTTCTTAATTTTACCAGCCCTCATTATTTTCCCACTGGCCTTTGTTGTTGCTCTCCCTGTCATGATTGTAGGATTACCAGTCATTCTTCTCGTTGAATTCATCCTCATCCGGCAACGCGTGCTGATTCGTGGATTGGGGGCGGTCGAACAAGGAATGCATTGGCAAATCATCCACATCCCTCAATCCCATAGAGGGAATCAGTCGACTGCAAGAAGTTATACAGAATTCTCTCAACATCTCGAGCATTTCCATAAGGTTCCAAGAGGCGTATTCCTTGGTTTGTTTGCTTGGTTGATTATTCATTGGATATTCAAATTAGATAATTTTGGAATTGAAATCATACTTGCCGCTTCGCTCTACATCGGTTTACTAGCAATTGTGGGAGTATTATCCACTGCTTTTGAAACTGATCTCGTCTTTGTCGACCCTGCAAAGGGTCGACTTATTCCAATCGATCAATGGGTTGAATCTCTGCTCAAACCACTGGTTGGAGTAGGGCTTATTTTCCTGCTTGGGCGTGACCTCTTAGAAGAATCAAGAGGGGGAAATCCTGCATTGTTTGCTACGACGGTCCTTGCAGTATTGTACGGTGCGGCCATTGTAGGAATTGCCTACCAATGGGGTTACTCAGTGTGGCGAGGCAAAAAGATTCAACGCTCGTTTGAGGAGCAAGTCATTGAAACGCTCGACCCATTATCCTATGATTTGACACGAACAAAAGGACGTATTGAATTCATTGTTCGTAAACCAATGGCAGAGAGATTACAAGAAATTGAAGAAATTCATACAGGTCAAATGACATTTGAAGATCTTGACTCTATGCCAAGTAATCAGCCTACAGAAGCCCCTCAAAACCCCATTTAATCTTCGATTAATTCTGCATCAATGGTTGAAGAAACCAAAAATTTTGGTTCATCAATACGGGATGAACGAATCAGGTAACCAAGGCCGATGGCTGCTACAAGCATGAACATTGAGAAGAAACTTGCAACACCTAAGTATTCTGAAAATACATCACCTAATGCTGAGAAGAAGCCCTCTGACTCAGAATCTTCAACCACCTCCTTTGGAACGATTAAGGAGAATACAGCCTGTTGGTCATAGGCCATTCTCGTGAAAGTCAACTGACCGTCATATTCGCTATCATAGTCTTGAGAAGGAATTGCAGGATCAAGGTCAGAGTAGAAGTCTGGACGTTGTTCGAACGAAATGTCAACTGGTTCACTTAGATCAAGGGTCAGCGTTACATCAACTGTGTAAGGAATTCGGGATTCAAAGAATTCAGGGTCGTTAATGATTCCAAGCAGAGTTGCTGCCTGACCTGTCACGTCGAAGTGTGCCCAGGTATTCCATGAAGAGGAATCGACATCAAGATCACAAATCCATGCATCAGATACACGGGAACAAGCACCTTGAGCATCATTACTTCCATCTTCACCTAGGTCAATCTCAAGTTGAAGAGCACCTGCTTGGGCCGTATCGATATCAAATTCAGTTGGAATAAATCGAGCTTCAAGTTGTGTTGTTCCATTAGGTATCCAGACGTAATGAGAATCTTCTGTGTAATAGACTGCTCCGCTAGCACCATTGTTGAAGTGATTCCAATCTCCTTTCCATCCGTGGTGAAGTCTGTCAGTGTTGACGCTGATTGTTTTCTCAACCATCATTTCCTCATAAATCTCCCAAGCATCCCATACGGTATACTGCGGGAATTCAACCAAACCATCTCCGTCTTGGTCTCGCATGAGTTGGAGCGTTCTTGCAAGAGCAACAGCAGCATCAACATCTGTTAGACCATGTCCAATTCTCCAGTCATGGCATTCTCCAGTGGTACTTCGATAACACTCAGCCGGGATGTCATTGCAGCCATCATCAGCGTTCCCATCTTCACACGAATTCGCCATACCTTCGTAGGTTGCAGTTAATTCTAGAATCAATTCTAATTCATGAACTCGAGAAAAATTGGCAGTATCCCAATCTTCGAATTGGCCGTAGGATGCAGTACCATCCCCACCTACAAGACTGGAGCCTTCATCATGATCATCTCGATGGTAATCAGCAACACCGAGAGAAGGTGCAATTTGGAGAATTAATCCAGCCATACCTCCAACGTGTGGTGTAGCCATTGATGTTCCAGATATCGACATATAATACAAATCACCTTGTAATTTCGTGCTCGCATCAATAGCAGTTCCGCGAGGAGCTGTCGCCCAGATATCGCGACCAGGCGCCCCAACATCAGGCCATGTATGCTGTTGATTCATACATCCGCGAGAAGAGAAAGAAGTTACTGCAGTACCGTCGTGTGTAAGTGCTGCTACAGAGATAGCGGATGGAGTATTCGCATACACGTTGGTACGCAAATCACCTGTGCATTCACCACCACCACCTGAACCACCTGAATTGGAGGCTGCGAAAATAACTGCCACGCCATTGTCATAGGTCAGCATATCAGTCAGAGTAGCAACAGCACCATTTGGATCATAATCACCGTCAGTCCCCCATGAATTGGAAACGACACGAATGTGGTAAGGATTCTGTGAAGGGATTGAATGTTGATAGGTCCACTCAAGTCCCTGTTCAGCAGCAAAAATAGATGCTCCGTCACCAGTACCTAGCGCAACAAGTTGCCCACCTTTGGAAACGCCGGCCCTTCTTCCAGCAGATGCATCACCATTTCCGGCAATCGTACCACCTACGTGAGTCCCGTGTCCTGAGGAAGTATCAGAATTTGTAGTCTCAGTCCAGACGCCATCCCACTTAGCAGAGTAGATGACCTTCTCTCCAGTCCATGGTTCAAGATAGTCAAAGTCAGGATGGCCAGCATCAACTCCTGTGTCGAGGTCTACAATCGCAGTACCATCACCGTCCCACTCTGAAAAGGCTAAGTCTGTTTCAAAAGCCACTTTGCCATCTGTGTCAACGATAACTCTGTGCCAAGCATCAGTTGCTCGAACAACGTGTGTTGTTTCATGCATCATAATCCCTGGATCGGTTGGACCGCCCCATTCTGAAGGGAGATAAAAGAAATCGAGTTCACGATTGAGTTCAAGATATTCAATTCGGTCCCAGAGAGAGATCTTGCGAATGATATCAGAGGTGGCTTCAATAAGACCTCCGTCAATGAGCAATGCCTCGTGAAGATGTACTGCTCCTGTTTGTTTAATGAAATCAAGATCGTCAGAAGTGACTGGGGATTTCAGTTGAAAGATGACTTCGTGGAGAATGGAATCATCGTCATTACTTGCAAGAGCTTCTTCAAGCGCTGAATCCATCTTATCCAAATCCCCGTATGGGTTTGTTCCCTGAGCAAGAGGGGATGCGAGTGAAACCAAGAATATGAACTGGAGAAAGAACACGGTTAGAAGACGACTGTTAGATGTACGACTCATGGTTGATGGCACCGAAGGACCTTCAAAGGTGTTTGGTATCTTTGTGAAAACTATAACCAAGGGATTTCATCAGGAATTTCTGCAAAAATATTGGCTGGTAAAGCCACTTTTATTTTAGAAACAGGACCAAGCATTTCCACCGAATTGTTCTGCCAGATGGTAAATTCCTCAAGAGATTTCATCGATAAAATAGGATTATGGATTCGGTTCCAACCAAGCGTTTGGAGTGTTGTACTCGGAGGTTCGTGGCCACTGCAAACAAGTACATCATCTGAAAAGCGTGTAAAAACCTTGAGCGAAGACCAATGTTCTTCCAAGCGGCCACTTGGTAAATCATCTCTACCAACACCTGCTTCCCCGTTAAAGAAAAAGTCTCCAGTAAAGATGTGCTTCTCAACCTCTATGATCATTGAGTCCTGTGTGTGTCCCGGTACATGATGGAAGGAAAAATCCATTCCACCTACATTGAGTTGTGTCGATTCATCAACATAGAGTGTCACGCCAAGAGAAGGCGTATCTTTCCACATGATGTATGGAATGTTGAACTTGTTGGCCAATGAAAAACACGCAGTGATGTGATCAGCATGTGTATGTGTTGCCATACAGGCAATAAGAGTCAGTGAACGCTGTTCGAGGAGTCCTAGATAATGGTCGATATGATCCCATACTGGATCGATTAATACTGCATCTTCACCATTGCTAACAAGATAAGCGCATGCCCAACCACTAGGACGTATCTCTTCGACCTGCATGTTCTTGGGTGGAAAAACTTCTACTTCAAACCTCACGCTGGTTTAGACGAGATTTGATGAGGGAGGGGGTTCAGGGTTAACCATGCATCCAACAGAAGTGGTTTATCTCGAGCATGATGGGAAATTACTGCTCGTTGATGAATCAGGTATTGGACCTCAGCCATGCATTATGGGCAGGCAAGAATCAGCCCCAATTCTTCGATTCCCAACAAGGCAGGAACTGGATGAAATGAATATCCCATGGGAAGAGGAGCGATTCACTGATATCCGATTCAATGAATTGAGCATACGAGTTATTCACGGATTGCCAAACATCGAATGGCCATCACATTGGACTTGGAAGGATGAAGTTATCTCAGACAATACGGTCCACCCTGTGGCAAGAGAAGCGGTTTATCGCTCAATTCACAGACTTGTAGCCAAAGTCATCATACAAAACGAACAACATGAAGTTTTGATGGCAAAAGTCGAACGTGGTTTTTTCAAAGGATACTGGACACTCCCTGGAGGATACATGAATCACAGCGAGGAACCTTCACAGGGTTGTGTTCGAGAGACCTATGAAGAACTCGGAATATCCTTACAAGTCGATGATAGAAAGCCAATCATTACCCAACGTTCATTCCATCGAGATGGTATTTCTTTCATGAGTTTCACTTACTTTTCAAAATGGAACGGAGCAATCTCGGATTTGAAACTAAAGCAAGGTGAAATTGCTGAAGCCAAGTGGTTCCCCTTACAAGAGGCGTTGAGCAATGCTGTATCTGAATTTGACCATATTGCAATCGAATCGATTGTAAATTAAGACAGAAGTAGATCTTTAGCAGCTTGCAATGCCTCATCCAATCCGTCAGGATTTGAGCCACCACCTTGAGCCATTGTAGGGCGTCCACCGCCTCCACCGTTAATGTGAGGGATGATTGAACGAAGAATTTCGACTGCATTGTATCGTTCTGAAGCAATTGTTCCTTCCGTACAAGCAACCATCAACTTACCACCTCCTTCACGAGAACCTAGAATAGCAAGCGTTGGTATCGATTGTTCTCTGGTTAATTCTTGAAGCATTGATGTGAGTTGTTTCAGATTCCCATCAAGTTCCATGGCAACAATACGGACACCATCAATCTCAAGTGAATCATCTCCACCACCTGAGGTTCTCAAACGAACAATTTCTGCTTCAAGTTGTTCGATTCTTTTCTTTTGGTCTTTCCATTCACCAAAGAAACGTTCAGCGGTCTTAGGTAAATCCTCATTTGCAATTCCAAACGTATCTGCAGCTGTTCTCAAAATTGAGTCTTGGGAACGAGCATATTGCAATGCTGCATCGCCGGATACGATGTGAAGTCGTTCCACACCATCTTGCACTGCAGTTGAGCGAATGATTCGGATTGAACCAATTTGGCCAGGTTCATCATGATGAGTTCCACCACATGCTTGTACATCGTGATCTGAAATCCTCAAGACACGAATACTGTTTCCTTTCGGGGCACCACCTTGATACAAATCAAAACCATGCTTTTTGTCTGCTTCATGACGAGCAAGAACTGTTTTCTCTGTACGTGATACAAGTCCAAGAACTTCGTTTGCTAAGATTTCAATCGCATCAAGATCGTCTCGATTCAAACGTCGATAATGCGTAATATCTAATCGTGCAAGATCAACTGATTTATTTGCACCGGCTTGATAGATGTGTGGGCCAAGAATACGTCGTGCAGCACCACCTACAATGTGGACTGCAGTATGGTGATCCATCAATTGCTTTCGTCGCTTCCAATCGATCGTACCATGAACTAAATCACCAATTGAAAACTGACCATCACAAAGATGTACAATCAGTTCTCCAATCTTTTGAGTATCGAGAACGTTGCGTGTAACTGCATCTGTGGAAAGTGAGCCATAGTCCCCTTCTTGCCCACCACCTTCGGGATAAAAACAGGACTCGGCCAATACAATAGCATGGGTTGCCCCCTCGGGTCCCATACCATCGATCAGAGGCAACGATGCCAATACGCTTGCATCAAAGGAGCGCTGTTGAACATCTTCATAGTAAAGTGGCACAGTGTTTGGCAAATTGGGAAGGTCTTCGACAATCTTTGGTTGAACTGTAGTTGAGGCAGCTTGCTTAGCGATAATCGCATGCCTTTCTGCCATCTCTGCAGAGAAGCCTGTGCGAAGGCGAAGATTACTCCACCCGTTACTCTTAGCGATGTTAATGACCATATCAGGAGGCAAACCATGTGAATCATTGAGTTTGAACAAGAGAGTATCTGGTAACTCTTCAACCGTCGAATCAATTGATTTCAACTCCTGTTGAATCAAATTAGAACCTTTACGAAGGACTTCTTTGTATCGACTTTCCTCAAGTTCCATAATCGTGATCAAACCATCTCTAGTTTGCTTCATTTCATGGCCGTGCATATTGACTTCTAGATGATGTTGAATTAATTCAGAAAGTGTAATCGATATCCCTAAATCATCTCGCATACGTAGGATCCTGCGAGCCAGCATTCGAGCAAGATAACCAGCCTTAGCATTGGAAGGAACCAATCCATCTCCAAGCATATGGCAAAGAGCATGAAGGTGATCAGGAATTGCATAAATTCGTGAAAGAGGTTCTGTTACGCCAATGAATTGCTCTTTCGTGAGTTCCACATTTCGTTCCTTTAGTCGACCGATAAACAGAGATGATAGTTCATCCGCATCGACGCCGGGTTCGATATTCATGATGCCATTCAGACGACTCATTTCTCCCAATAGACTATCCAAATCTAAATCAGGCCATTGTTCAGCAACGGAGGAAAAACCACTCATCTCCTTGAGCCATTGAACGGTTTGAGGATAAATGGCTTCGTAAATAGTGGGCGTACCAGCTGCAGCCCAGCAAAATCGTTCAAGGCCATACCCTGTATCGATAATCTGCAACGGCATTTCTTTGTAACGGTCTCCCTTTAGTTCGATGTCACCATCTGGAGATTCCTCTAGATTCATGAATACGAGAGTTGCTAATTCCAATCCTCCTACGATGACTTCGACAGCAGCCCCAGCATTACCGCCACCACACCATGGATTCTCCACATAGGTAATTTCTTGAGCATCAATACCGAATGTATCGGTTAACATGGCATGGCAATAAGAAACACATTCCTCCATCCAGTAATACGATTCACCTTCATCTGGGCGATTAAATACGTGATGAGCCATCATCTCAAAGGTGGTTAGATGTCGACCTGAACGTCCAACTGCGTCTACATCAGTCAAACGGATACAAGGCTGGGAAATCGTCAGTGGATTGGCAGGAGGTTGCACTTGTCCTGATGTCACGTGGGGTTGGAAATCTGCAATCGAAGCAATCGTAAGATGGATATCGTCTCTCCAACGAGCTAGAACAGGATATGGTTCGATTCGATGATGTTGATTCGTTTCAAAAAAGGATAGAAACGATTCACGCATGGAATCTTTCAGTTCTTTCCCACGTTGTTCAAATCCTGCGATAAGTGGTTTTCCAATGAAGGTATACTCATCTTGGTGAGTATCTCCGCAAGTCGTTCGATCTGTATCACACGTCCAAAACCAAAGTTCTGTGATTGTGCACTGTTTTCGGAAATAGCCATTTTCATGAAAAACTGCTAGGTCGATTGCAGGTAAACTCATGTTACGCCCTCGTTCTTGGGGTGTTCCTCCTTGCTTTCAATCCTCCCACGAGAATGAGCAGTAATATCGGAAATCATCAAATGAATGATGCCTAACCACAACCATGGAGCCTGAATGGATGAACCATGTGGATACGTCCACACCAGGGGTTGTTCGGATCAAGGCATTTGGAAAAATGAAAGTGGATGCAGCCCTTATTGCGACCATGGATGAAATCAAATCGTATCAAGATGGACGAGGCCCTAAGCAATTGCTCAATGCTGCTCAACTACCTGGAATTGTAGGAACTGCTTGGGGAATGGCTGATTGGCATTACGGATACGGCTTACCCATTGGAGGCGTTGTAGCAACCGACGTAAATCATGGTGACGAAGGAGGTAGTATTTCTCCAGGAGCAGTTGGCTTTGACATAAATTGTGGCGTACGTGCTGTAGCTCTCAATCTAACAGTTGATGAAATCCCTAACCTTACGAAATTAGCCTCCAGATTGAACGGAAGAATCCCTGCAGGAGGCTCAGGAAAAGGAGGCATTAACATCAACGCACAACAACTTGAATCAGTCCTGAGAGGTGGTTTATCGGAACTTGAGACGATTGATGTTAGCAGTTATCACAAAAAAGGAACCGTGGAATCGGATGGATCATTCGAAATTGATGAAGTTTCGATAAGCGAGCGAGCCAAGAATAGAGGTCTGAGGGCTCTTGGAACTTTGGGAAGCGGCAATCATTTTCTTGAACTGCAAAGAGTTTCTGAGATTGCAGATGAAGAGACATCTAAGTCATGGGGTGTTGAATCCGATCAAGTCATCGCCATGATTCATTCTGGTTCAAGAGGATTGGGTCATCAAGTATGCAGCGACCATATTCATGAACTCGAAATGAGGCTTAAACAACGAAATGGTGCTTGGGTGGATGAAGAATGGGGGTATGAGTTACCTGATCGACAATTGGCTGCAGCACCCATTCATTCGAAGCAAGGACAAGCATACCTAAACGATATGAAAACCGCTGCAAATTATGCCTTTGCAAATCGTGCAGTCTTGGCCCATCGATTGTTTCTCGGATTGAAAGCAGAACTCGGTGATGTTGTTGATCTCACCACAATTTATGACGTATCCCATAATATTGCAAAAATCGAAGATCATACGATCCATGGAGCAAATTGCACTTGCGTCGTTCATCGAAAAGGAGCAACAAGAGCATTTAGTGGAGACCAAATGAAAGGCCATGACGTTTTCAAGCGAACTGGACAACCAGTGCTGGTGCCTGGAGATATGGGCAGAGGCTCTTGGATTATGGCGGGACCTGTGAATGGACAAAACCTTGCATTCGGTAGTGCTTGCCATGGAGCAGGAAGAGCAATGTCACGAACTGCAGCTCGGAAAACAATAGATCCTGACGTTCAAAAAAGTGTCCTTGATGAACAGGGAGTCATTGTCCATGCTGCAACAAAAAACATTCTTTCTGAAGAAGCTCCATCTGCATACAAAAATGTAGACAAGGTAATCGAAAATACATATGCGGCAAATCTTGCACGGCCTGTTCTTCGTCTTGAGCCATTAGCAGTGATTAAAGGATAATCACATACACATGTTGGCCATTGGTTGACCAGAAGTTGGCGCAGCACCTGAGTGAACGCCGTCTGGTTCTTCAACAATGACCGACAAAAGTGTGTTTACTAGTTCTTTGAGATCATCAACTTGCAGTTGTAATTCCTTCACTCGTTCTCGCATATCGCCCTTCTTTTCAGTAGTTTCTTTCATTCCCATCCCATCCGAAGAAGTTGCCTTCTTCAATCTAAAGTCGGTAAAGAAGCCTCTTAATGTTTAGGGGGACTACGGCCATTAGAATCATGTTTTGAGAGTGGAGCCACCGGCGAGAATTGAACTCGCGACCTCCTCATTACCAATGAGGTGCT
>QXYA01000040.1 GCA_009887135.1 Candidatus Poseidoniales archaeon | reverse complement strand
TGGACTCAAGATCCTCTGCGTAATGCTTCGCAGGTTCGAATCCTGCCCCCGGCACCATTCTCACAGTTCTTCGAGTTCTTCTTTAGCATCTTCAGTCAACGATTGGAAGACTAATCCTTCCGGATTCTCGATCGCAACCAAGGCCTTTAGAGAATGTAATTCAGCCAACTTTTCAGGTGCTTGAGCAACCTTTACTCGACTGTTTGATAATGTGATTTTAGCACCTGGTTGTGGTGCTTGAATCGAAGACGGCATCCATATTCCAATGGTTCCCAGAGATGGATGCTGAGCAACAATGAGTTGTTCTTCTGCCGCTTCCCCAACAACTGCAGAGATGTACAACGGTCGTTCATCATCCAACAACACTTCAGACGATTGCCAATCGGTTGAAACTTCAACCTGGCTTTCTTGTTCTTGGCGCTTACTGATGTCTTCTACAATTTGTTCAACAGCTTGTTGTTGTTGAGTTGTTTGTTCATGAATTCGGTCGAGAACACGTCGCAGCCCTTCGACTTCAACATCATCATCATCTTCCATTGCTCGATGAGCTAACAGTACCAATTCTCCTAAATGCTCGTCGATGTTTCCATCAGTCGAGGAACACTCCATCGCTTCATCAAACAATTCGATTGCAAAATCAGGACGATTGAGGGCAAGGAATGATTCACCCAATTCGGTCAATGCTTGCATTGCAACGCTATAGTTTGCTTGAACCATGGCCTGAACCTTAGAAATCGTTCCATCATAATCCTCATCATTAAGGAATTGAGCCATCGCTAAGACAACGTGTTGTTTCAGTTTCATTGATTCATTGAGGGCTTCTAAGCCGATTGCTGCGGACGATAACCGAACTGCTTTTTCGTGCTTAGTTGTCGATAATGCGAGGACAGAGAGACGAGCAAGGATTCGTGCTTCAATTGGATCATCATCGACGTGGGTTGCTTGGAACAATGCACTTGCTAGATGTTGATGAGAGCCCAGTGCATCACCTTTCATTCGCTTCATAATCGCTAGAGCCATTTCGCTACGAACAAGAATACGTGAACTGAATCGATGGGCAACATCAACAAGTTCTCGATTTAATGGGGCTAAATCAATTCCAGAATCTTCGAGAACTTCGGCCATGAGCGCTTGCGTTTCTGAAATAACAACTTCAAGTGATTCATCAGCAAGTCGTTGCTTTAGGTTCAGAACATGCTCCTCAAGACGAAGCATTTCTCGGCAACTTTCAAACAACGGTTTGAGTTTTTTACGATGACTGGTTTTGATATCATCCCCACTGAGATGTCGACCTAATTGATGGAGATAGTCAACGCTCTGACCTTCATTCGCTTGGGTTTCAACACTTGCCTTGACCTTTGCAGGAGCGGTTGCAAGGAGGGAGTCAACCATCCACGTGATCTTTGCTTGAACGTCATATTCATTTCTTCTACTAATGGCATATTGCATTTCAGCAGCGCGTATACGGCGACCCAATCGACGTAATTCACTTGCATGTTTTCCTTTCGCAGATTTAGCAATCCGTTCAAAGAATGTTGAGGGCGGACAGACCTCTCCAGCGAGTTGATGCTCTTCAGTTGCCTTTGCCATTTTGAAATCATCAGTGACCAGAAGAACATCGTGTCCATCCCGCTGCAAACTGCTCGAGAGAACCATCAAGGACAAATCCACATCCTGTGGTGATGCACGCTCTCCTATTTTTGAAGCCAGACCACGTATCTGTCCATCATCAACAGAATGCGTTGTAAGAAGAGGCTTGACTTGTTCGAGCAAGTTCGGTCGTTGCTTCCAGCGTTGAAATCGAACCGTTCGAATTTCTCCATGCACACCATCGGTGACGTGCATTGTTTTCAGGCTTGATTTAAGATCCTTCAAAAGCGTTGTAGAACCCATTGCTCCCATGTGGATAAAGGCGTTCGAATCGACAACATATGTGACCATGATGATTCGAGTACAAGTCGAATCATAAGTCTTGAGCCGAATGTACTGCAAGAATCGCATCAACAAGTGGGGCGATTGTTGCACTGTTTGGATACGGTGAGAGGACATCGGCAGCTGCACGTACATCGACGAACGGCGTTCCTACTGAAACGGACCAACCAGCCATTTCAAACATTGACAAATCATTTGGAGCATCGCCAACACAGAGCAGGTCTTGTGCAGACCATCCCATCTTCTCCATCAGCATGGTCAAACCACTTCCCTTGGAGAGATGTGGTTCCATGAGATGTATTGCAAAACCTGTTCGAACTACATCGAGATGCTTCCATTTACTTGTAGTGATTGAAGTCGTTACTGCTTCGAGATCTTCATCAGCGAATAAGCACCATTCGCTTTCTCTCCAAGCATTGGTTGTGATGCCTTGAGGGTCAATGTCTTCGTGTTCTGTTGCGAGCCATTGTGCTGCTTGTTTCGCCTCTTGTCCAGATGCTCGAACAATGGCTTCCGGCCATGATGGATGCCATAAAACGCCGCCGTTTTCACAACACATAGGGCCGCTTAGTCCAATGAATCTCCATAATCCATAGGTGATTGCTCGAACATTTCCAGTTGCAAGGACGACAGTGATTCCTGCTGCTTCTAGCCGTCGCAAGGCTTCAACAGCACTCATATCAAGTAACTTCTTTTCATCGGTGAGCGTCCCATCGATGTCGAAAGCGACAGCCTTTGGACACCATCCAGGGGGTAGCCACTCCATATCCTATCGACTGACTCCTCTTTGAAGAAGATTCTTACCAAAAAGAGGTACAAAATCATGAGAGTCTTAATCAAACAGGAACGAGGCCCTCAGTACATGGGGGATAAGGACGAAGAGGTGTTCTTTTCCCTTGAAGATGAAGAACCGGTTGCAAAAGCCATTCCTGCTGAAGAAAAAGCAGAACCAATCCACGTTGCAGAAGAGGCTCCAAAAAGCATCGAGATTCTCGATGCTGAGGTTATCATGCAAGCCACTGGTAACTATTCAGTAGAATGGCAATTGATTGGAATGGATTGCCCTGATTGTGCAAGTAAAGCAACCCGAGCACTCAATCATCTCCCTCAGGTATCCGACCCGATCGTATCTGCAACATCAGGTGAAGTACGTCTCTCTGTAGATTTAGAAAAGGGTTCGATTTCAGAAATATCAAATATCCTTCGTTCGCTTGGCCATGCCCCTGATACTGAACATCATATGCTGAAAGGAATGAAAGCAGAAATGATTGCAAAACGCAACAACATCGAGACTCGAGAGTTGCGTAAATTGCTGAAACTTCAGCCAGGAATACTCGACGCTGAGATTGAAAAGGATGGCCGGATTCTTGTTCAATTGGTTTCTCAAGCAGATTCTGCTCTGCTCAAGAAACGAGATGAGGCATTGGAAAACGTTTGCGGTTCAGTCCCAAAACTCGTCGCAACAACATCGAATCGCCTTCGTCCAGACCAGTATCGTATCCTTGGTGCATCGTTTGCAGTTCCTCTTCTTGTCATTGTTTACACTCTGCACTTGATGGGGATTGAAGGCTGGATTGCAGCAGCTATTGCGATTCCGGGGATCCTCATGTCCAGTTATCAGATGTTCCGTGAAGCGATTGCAGGTGTCCTCAATCGACAGATTGGGTTCCAAGTATTGACCAGTTTAGCTGTTATTGGTGCGTGTGGTTTGATGATGTGGGAAGAAGCGCTTATCGTTTCGATTTTGGTTGCTTTCACTGCTCATTTGGAAGGAGATGCTCTTGTGAAAGCCCGAGAAGCAATGCAAGGCGGCCTTGATCGGTTACCACGTGTTGCTCGCCGATTGAATCGTCCAAATGCTTCGAAGCCAATGTCAATCAATATTGGAACGCCCTTGATGATGGCTGATTCAGCCCCTTTAGCGGCTGTACACTCTCATCAAACAAGCGAACAGATACCAATTGATTTACTCAGTAAGGGCGATTTTATCGAGATTCGAAGCGGGGAACTCATACCTGCTGATGGAATAATTGTTGAAGGTAAAGGCGCTCTCAATAAAGCGCCACTCACAGGAGAATCAGTCCCTGTTGATGTTGTTGAAGGCGATTTGATTCAAGCAGGCCTTGTTCTTGCCCGAGGCCCTGTAGTGGTCAAAGTTGAAGCGGTTGGAGAAGGGACTCAATTGTACGAATTGATTGAAGCGGTTCATACCTTTAGAGACGAACCACCACGTCATCAAGCAACGATCGAATTATTCACGGCCATATGGGTTCCACTTGTCTTGTTTGGAGCCATTGGAGTCTACTGGTTTATTTTCCCAGAAAATTGGAAGATTGTTCTTCTTCTATGGGTCGTTGCATGTCCATGTGCACTCCTGCTTGCAGCACCAGTCCCTCATGCAGCAGCCCTCGCTCGGTCTGCTCACATAGGAGCAATCGCGCGTGGTGGGAATGTACTCGATCGTCTTTCTAAGGTCAATCACGTTCTGTTGGATAAAACAGGTACACTAACCTCAGGAAAGCCATCAATGGGCGAGGTCATTATCGCTAAAGGACGTCGCAGAGATGCTTCTATTGCTCTTGCAGCAGGTATTGAGGCTCGCTCATCGCATCCTTATGCAGATGCTCTTCGGGAATACGCCGAGGAGCAGAATATCACTGCCTCCGAAGTCAAAAAGATCAAAGATATCGATGCAGGAATCCAAGCACTTCGAAACAAAGAAGTCGTTTTGATGCTTCGTCCTGATGCATTGGTTGAACATGGTATTGTCCTGCCTGAAGAACTTCGAATTGGTATCGTTGAAGCTGAAGCCCAAGGACACGGCGCGTCAGTATTGACAAAAGGCGGTAAGTGTGTTGCTCTCTTCACATTCATTCACGATGACACACGTCAAGGTGCTGATGAATTGATTCCAGAATTGCACAAGCGTGGAATCAGTGTTGAAATCCTTTCAGGCGATCATCAAGGTGCTGTAGATCGATTTGCAGCCTCCGTCGGTCTTCCAGCTAACGCTGCACATGGAAGTCTTTCACCAGAGGAAAAAGTTGCTTGGGTTCGTAGCCGTTCAAAGACGCATGTGACGATGATGGTCGGGGATGGATTCAATGATGCAGCAGCATTGGCAGTATCTGATGTCGGTGTTGCTGTTGGTTCCGGTGAATCAGTAAACGTCGAGGCAGCAGATGTCCTTATTCCTGGAGATGACCCTCGAATATTGACGCATCTGATCGACCTTGCTCGAAAGACTGAGCGCAACTTTAGACAGAACCTTTCCTTCTCGATTTTGGTTACCATAACTCTTGTATTTGCTGTTATCAATGGGTTCTATGACCAATTGTGGGTTGGTGTTCTGGTCCACGAAGCCTCCGTCATTCTCGTGATACTCAACGGTGCTCGGCTTGCCGAAGGTACAGGAACCTACAAACTCCTACTCACAACCTTCCAGTCTCTTTGGGATGCCACAGTTTTGGCCTTCAACACGGGCAAAAAACAATTTGCAAAGAGCGACAGTTGAGTGGATATCTTCAAACCTAAGCAATCCCCAGTATGAAATGGTGAGCGCATGACCCGAGTACGAACAGACCCCTTAATCGCAGCGCTGACCCACCCAACTCGTCGTCAAGCCTATGAGGTCCTTTTACAAGTCGAAGAGATGAGTACTGTCCAATTACAAGACCAAGTTTCAGTCGACCGGTACAACCTCTACCACCACCTCAAACGCCTTGTCAAGGTTGGTCTCATCGAGAACCATCGAGACGTTGGACGTGCACGATGGTGGAGAGTCTCAAAGCGAGTTGAACTGCCAGGAATGATCAGCGAACAATCCACCCAAGTCATAGCAACAGGCTCAGCGTTGGATGATATTGCAGCACTAACGCACGTTCATTCCATTGATTTAGTCAATTCACGAGGTCAAGTTGGAGCGAAACAATTCGTTCAACAATTGGCACAAGAATACAACATACCATTGGATTTGCCTTGGAATTTCCTTCCAGTAAAATTGATTCTTGTTGGCAAAGGTGGAGATGACGGGGAATCGTCCTCTTGATGGAAATCATCAGCGAACAACTCAAAACAAGAAGGGAGATGGTTAAGCATGGATGAGCCAATAACAGTAGAGTCGAGAGTCGCACCTCCTCCACTTTCTTGCCCTAAATGCAGTGGTCTTCTTCCTTCAGCACTAGGAGAGATTCAATGCGAACTGTGTGACGCAAACGTCCGCACTGATCACGCTCCAACCCGAAAGAAGTGGGAAGAGGAACGACTTTCTTGCCCTTCATGCTCAAAAGTTCTCATCGCAGGAGTCAATGACCGTCCTGCTGAATTGCGCTGTGGTGGATGCGAGACACAATTCACCCTCACGGCGAAAGTCATCCGAGTAGAAATTCAATGCCCTTCTTGCGAGCGAAGTCTCCGTATGAAGCAAAGACCAGGTGAACGAACGATCACATGTCCGGCCTGTGAAGTACCATTCAAGGTGTCCTTCTGAGATGAGAATATGAAATCCACATTCCGATTAACAGGTCTAGCAGACTACATTACGCTCACAAACGCCATGTTTGGAACCGCTTCCATCATGTTCCTTATTCTTGCAGTAGAAGATATGAGTCAACCATTTGGAGATGGATTGAAATCCAAATACATCTGGGCATCCATGCTCTGTATCTTCCTTTCAGCCCTTGGAGACATTATCGATGGGCCAATTGCTCGTCGATATTCCAAGCAGAAACTTCTGGGAGGATCTTTGGATATCATGTCCGACTGTCTTTCATTCTGTGTCGCTCCTGCTCTAATGATGTTCATCATGTTTGGACGGTGGGGGGAAGCAACACCGCTTTGGACCATATCTCTTGCACTTGCAGGATTCTGGGTCATCGGAACAGGAATGCTCCGCCTTGCTCGTTTCCAACACGAAGAAGGAAGCGGTTTGCCTTACTTCCATGGACTTTCTTCACCAGGAAATGCCATTCTTTTGATGAGTGCAGCAGGCTTCATTTGGTTGCAACCTATTCTCAATTTCGGACCTGATTTAACACATGTTGAAATCTGTATCAATGGAATCGGCGAAAGAGCAGATTGTGCTGCAACACCTGGATTGGACATAATCATCTTACCAATCATGTTCATCTCTGGTGCGATGATGATCAGTGATCGACGCCTATCTAAACTCAAGCATGGTCTGGACCTCAAACTTTCAGTCTTGCAAATGGCTTGCTTGTTAACAGCGATTATCTATGCTATGATTCTCACTGGTGCATCAGACAATCAACTCGAACTTGGATCCGAGTTAGCACCACCTGGCTGGCTTTTCTTGGCCTCATGTTTGTTTGCTGTGTATTACTTGACAAAACCACAACCTCCAATATTCAATCCAGACGAAGAAGAAGAGTGAGACGCGAACGGTTTTTCGCGGTAAAAACAGGCCTTTCAGCCATCGCAAACGTCGCGTACCTTATGTATGAAGAAATGTCGATACAGGTTCGGATGGGATGTTATGAGTGCTAGCGAAAGCAGGCCAGACGAGCTGTTGGATGCTGCTCGAAAGAAGCGTGAAAACGCTGACAGGCTAAGCCTCGCAGCTCTCCGTAGCCAATTCACAACATCCCCTGCTGTTTCAACAGATCAAGCAATGCTTACCAGTGCTCGATTCCGTCAAGAAGAGCGAATGCGAGCAGATATTCGCCGTGAGCGTCGATTGCGTCAGCAAGCCATTGCAGAGCGTGTTTCAGCCATGCAAGAAGCGATTGCAAACGATCTTGCAGTACAACATGAACTCACGCTTGATGCTCTTGAGAAAGAAATGCGAACCGATATGGAAGTTGAACTTGCTGAAATGGAACGTTCAACTCTCGCTGGTGAAGAAACACGAATGCGGGAACAACTCGACTTGAGACTACAGCGAGAAATCTCAACTCTTCAGAATCAACTTGAGCACGAGCATGATCGTCGACTTGAGGAACATAAAGAAAATCTAAAGCAATCCATTGAAGGACAACTCCAAGATGAACATCGCCGCCGTCTTGCTCTGCAAAAAGAGCGAATGGCATTGGAATACAATCAACGCCTTCAACAACGAATCCGTGAACTTGAGGCTGGAATTGAGGAAGAGATGGAATCTCGTTTCATCGCCCTCGAAGACAAAGAAATCGAAACGCTCGAAGAAGGACACAGTGCTCGTCTTGCAGAACGTGAAGAGCAACTTCGCCGTGGTATTCGAACCCGACTTGAACAACAACTTCGCAATCGCCTTCAGCAACGCGAAGCACGACTACGTGCAGAATATGACCGCCGTAGTCTCCGTCTCGAAGAGGACATCGCTCAATCACTACAGCAAGAACTTGAAACACAACTCCGTCAAGAGACAGATGATCTCGAAGAGCGAATGCGTGAAGATGTTGAACTTGCAATCGCTCGACGTCGAGATGAACTAAGAGTTGAAATTCAAAAGCAACTCGAAGAGAACCATTCAGAACGTCTTACTGAGCGCAAGGGTCGTTTGAAGGAAAAGTACGACATCACCTTCTCCAAAGCGGTTGATGATATTTCCAAGGTTCTCAAGAGTGAACTCGAACAAGAACTTGCTCGACGTTCTGATGATGAATTCACATCCTACAGAGGTGCTCGTGAAGCAGAAATCCAAAACCGCCTTGCTCGTTTCCGTTTCGAACGTGAAACAGAACTTCGTGGACACCTTGAAGAACAATACGAAGCAAAGCGAACCGATTGGGCTGAACGCCTTGAAATCGAATTCCAATCGCGTGAAACCGCTGCAAGAAAAGCCATTATGGCCGAGCTCGATGCACAATTACGTAATGAACGCTTGACCTTTGAGACCGATCTCGATCTGCTCAAGGAAGAAACTGCTCTCGAACTTGAAGTGGATATGGAAGAGCGTCTTTCAGATTTCAGAACTCGAAAGCAAGAAGAGATTGCTGTTCAACTTGAACGTCAACTCGACAAGCGTGAAGAGATTATGCGAAACAAGGCACTCATCGATGTACGTAAGCGTGAAGCTTCAATCCGTGCTGAAATCGAAGCACAACTTGGACTCAAGCGTGCTGAAGTTCGTGACCGTCTGAACAATCTTTCAGAGAAGATGGACTCCTTCCGTGAGATGGCTGAAATCAAGATGCGTGATGCCATTACTTCACAGATTCAAGGTGAACTTGATGTCTCTGAATCAGAACTCCAATCTCGTGAACAAGAGTTCTCAGAACTCCAATCAACCGATACTCGGGTTGAGAAGCGACAGAAGTGGATGCAATCCATCTCAGGTCAAACCCCAGCAGCAATGCCACTTGGTCAAGACCCATCCGCACTGGGAACCCGTGCACCTGGACTTGGCGGTGGTCTGACACGATCGCTTGGAGCAACACCTCAACAAGGCATGGGCTTGGGTGGAATGCGAGCACCAATCGGTGGAGCAAAACCACTCGGACAAGCTCCTGCACTTCGCCCAGTCAAGGCTCCTATTGGTGCTCCAGCAGAAGCAGCACTTCCAAAGCCACTTGAACGCAAGGTTCGTATGCCACTCCAACCACAAACACCGCTCGTACAACCTCAGGTCGAGGAAGTACAAGCAACACAGGAATTACCTGCTGAAGAAATCGTCGTACCAGTTGGTGCCGTTGAAGTCAGCATCACGCCTGGAGTTGATGGAGAATTCGGAACCAGTGATGATGAAGCACGAATCACCCGACGCGATATTTCAGAAGTTGCTGAAGCAATGGAAGAAGAAGTCGAAGAGATTATTGAAGTTACATCAGCAACAATGCGTCCTATCACAGGAACAATGACCCCATTGAATGTGATTCCAAAGGACTCAGTTGAGCAGCAAGGGGATGTCGCAAAGGCAACGCTACGACCTGTTCAACGGCTAACACCAATCTCAAGTTCAAGGAAAGAAATCAAGACTGCTTCCATCACTCCGGTCCTTCCTCAAATGAAGCCGACTGATGAAGAATCTGATGAATCTTGAATGGACAATCATGCGTCTGTTTGATATTTCCCTTCGTCTTCCCCGTACTATGCGAACCGTAGCAACGATTGTCCTTTGTTTGCTTTTACTGCCGATTGTGGCTCCAGTTCTCTCTTCATCAGCGTCCTTAATCGATGCTGGACAAACCGAGTTGATTGACGGAAAAGTTGTTGCATGGCAGCAACTAAGTGATGGTAAAGTTCTGATGGTAACTGGTTCAGGAACCCTTTCAGTCAACACATTCGAATCTGGAACGCACACAGCGGTTTGGAGTCTTGATCTCAACGTTACTGCAAATTCAGCACGAGTTGATTCAGGAGAGAATCTTGTTTCTGTATCACACGCTTCAGGTGTTGTTATTATTCAAATGACACAACAGATCATAACTCAATACATCAATACCTCAAATCCAGTAGATGCAGTCGATTGGGATGACGATGGGGATGTCTGGATCGGATATTTCCCAGGTCAGCGAAGAGCTGAGGAATGGAGCGGAGGCCTTCCATCTGGTATCGTGACCAGTTCTCACACCGGTGGAATGACCTCAATGCTGGTTACTTCAGACGGACATATTCTCACAGGTGGATACGATAACCGTGTCAAGGTTCACGATAATACTGGAACCTTAGTTCAACAATTAACCGATATGACCTCTGCAGTAAATACACTGGAACTTGATGCTCAAGGACGCCTCTTGGTGGGAACTGCTGGTGGCGATTTGTTCCGTTACAATCTCAGCGATTACACCTATGAGATGCTTTCAATCACCTCGAACCCTCAACTCGTCTACATTGAACAGATGGACTTTGCATCATATCACATAGGTACACAATCAGGTGAAATTATCGTTGTCGATGTCCAAACCTTCCAGGAGGGAGACACGTACGATAGTAGTGGGAAAGTGATTGCATCGCTGAAAGGGGCAAATGGAGAAGTCTACATCATCTCTGGATTTACATCCTCGACCCGCGTACGGTTGTACGATATTGACAGTGACGGTGATGGAGTTACTGATGCATTGGATGCCTTCCCAACTAACCCTTCTGAATCCATGGATTCCGATGGTGATGGAGTGGGAGACAACAGTGATGAGTTCCCAAACATTCCTGATGAGAGTGTCGATTCTGATGGTGATGGGGTTGGTGATAATTCAGACATGTTCCCTTCTAATCCTGATCAAACCATCGATTCTGATGGTGATGGATATGGAGATAACTCAGACGGCCAAGATGGTGACGTCTATCCAACAGACAGTTCACAATGGGCAGATACGGATAGAGATGGATACGGGGATAATCCTCAAGGAACACTTGCAGATGGATGTCCTCTAGTCAACGGATTCTCAACCCAAGACCGCTATGGATGCCCTGATGGAGATCTTGATGGATATTCAGACCCTGATGAGAATTGGACTGCACAACAAGGAGCAGACGCTCTTCCAGACATGATTTCACAATGGACTGATGGTGATGGGGATGGGTACGGAGACAACGCAACAGGTGCAATGCCTGACAAGTGTCCAACCAAGCCAGGAACCTCAACGAAGGCATGGTTGCCCGACCCAGAAGAACCTCTCCAAAATACGGAACTCGAATCCTTTGGATGTGAAGACAAAGACGGCGATGGATGGGCAGATGGTTCAGAATCAAAGGATATGGATTTAGATCCGAATGAATATCTCGATATTGACAGAGATGGCACAGGTTCAAATTCAGATTACAACGATAATGATGCTCGAATTCAAACCATTCAAGACCACTGTAATCTCGACTTCACAGATGTAAGAGATGTATGTGTTGGATGGCGGACACCAGCCTATGTTCAGTATGTTGCAGATACCATCGCAGCGAATCAGACTGTGGTCTCATACTCGAGTTGGAACACAACATCAGATACGACCTCAACAGATGAGGCATGGTATGAAACAGATGCCATGAACGATGCATTGGTCTATGGAGGAGGTCTCTTTGGAATTCTAACCTTAGTGATTCTCATCATAGGAATACTTGCTTCACGTCGTAAAACAACGCAAACCGAGAAGACGTACGGTGGCGCAGGATTACCGACTTCTGCTGCAATGGATGAAGCATTGGAAGGAACAGCAGGATCTTCAGCCTTTGGAGGCGTTGAATCCGATTCACTTTGGGAAGATGATGTCAAACCACTGAATCTCGAAGAACAGGAGAAGGAAGAAAAGGTCGTTGAATCTTCGAGAGGAGTGTCTGCTGAGGAACTCTTCAGCGATGAAGAATCCATCGAATCAATTGCAACATTGGGTGAATCCGAACCTGAACCTGAAGCAGAATCAACACCAATCGTAGAAGAACCACAAGAAGCCCCACCATTGCCTGAAGGAGGCCTTCCCGAAGGATGGACAATGGATCAATGGAAGTGGTATGGACACGAATACCTTGCAAAGATGGGCAACGAGTAATCAGCGCCACGCAATAGGTAAACAGGAACGCAAGTTTCCGAGTTCAACACCAGAATAGATTGGTTTCCCATCTTCTTTGAGTGTGTTCATGATCAACCAAAGAACAGCATTCCATGATTTGTTAAGTGCGAAGAGTTCGACTTTTCCCGCAGCAGCCGCCGTCAATAGTTTAGATTCATCAGTTGAATCATCAAACAATGCACGAACAAGTTGTTGCGTTGTTAGGAGGTAACCAGGTGGACGCCATGCCATCATTTTCAATCACCTCAAACCTTGAATGGAGCCATGTTCAAGCGATCAACTAAATGCTCGACATTGACGTCAGCGACTCGCTTGAGATGTTCTTGGAGCACATCGAGTTCACCACGCATCCGAGCCATCTTATGTGCACGAATAACGTCTTCAAGAAGCATGTTTACGCTCTTATGTCCATTTACAGTTCGCATGGTATTCAATTGCCTACGAACTTCATAACTTACACTTACCGAGGTCATTCCTTCTCCAGTCATATGTGTATCCCGATTTGAATGGGTACGCATTCGTACTTAACCTGACCGCGCGAAAGAGCGTCTAAAGAGTAGATTTCTCAACCATTCACCGACGACCAGCCAACAATTTGGGATGTTCTTTGACACCAAATTCTCGACGCATCGATTGAACTCTGTTGTGGAATTCTTTGGTAAGTGTCCAATATTCAAGCGATCCTGCTCCTGCTCCACTGGCTCTTGGTTCATTTAACAAAACGGTTGGAGCTCCGCTCCAAGGTGCTTCAGCGACCTTAACTAATCGACGAATTGTAGTATTGAAGACCTTATTTGGAATCTTACGACTGACTTCAGTACAAACGTGGCGACTGAGTTTCGAGCGTGCATCAACCATAGTCATTGCAACACCAAAGATCTTCAAATTACGATTAATACGCTTCTGAATCATCTTAATTGAGTTCATCAGCATACTAAATCCTTCTAGAGCATAGTATTCTGCTTGAACTGGAACCATAACCCAATTGGCAGCACACATTGCATTGATTGAAAGCAAACCGAGTGAAGGAGGCGTATCGATAACGATGTAATCAAACTCATCAATAATGGGTTCAAGACCTTCCCGAAGTCTCGTCTCACGTCCAATTTTGTGAGACAGTTCAATTTCTGCTCCCGAGAGATGGATGTCGCTTGGGAGCAACCAGAGATTATCTATGGTCAAATTCTGAGGTGCCTTCTTTCCTTTACGTAGAATAAACGCTTTCTGCATTGCATCAGTAAGTTCTCTTGGTGTAAGCAGGTATTCTTCCATCAGTGGAAGTTCCTCACCGGAATCATTCGCAAGAACATCGTAAGCTGTACGTCGAATATTCTTCTTTTCAATACCGAATGAAGTTGCACAGTTTCCTTGGGGATCAAGATCTACGAGCAATACTTTGGCAGGAGGAACGCCTTGCTTGCGATTACCTTTAGCCAGAGCAGCTGCAAGGTTAACGGCAGTTGTTGTTTTTGCACAACCACCCTTTTGATTAGCGACGGCGATGACCATTTTGTACGGATTCATTGTCATACGTGCTCCCCCTCAATGCAACCCAGATAGGTCACCCAATTTGAACTTCAGCCTCAAAAGAGCGTTTATGTTCAAGAAATTACAGGAACTGGAACTTCCGAGAGAATCTTTCGAACGATGTGCATTCCAGTGATTCCACGTATCTTTGCTTCAGGCTTCATGTTGATACGGTGAGAGATAATTTGTAGTGCAATTCCTTTGATGTCGTCAGGTATGACATAGTTTCGTCCAGCAATAGCTGCTGCTGCACGACCGGTCTTGAACAAGGATTGGGATGCACGAGGTGAAGCACCGTTAGTGACACGATGGTCTTCACGAGTACGCTGAACGATTTCAACGATGTACGCAAGGATTGCAGGGTCAACATGGACTGTTTCCAGTGCCTTTTGCATAGCAACAACCTTCTTTGGAGAAGTGATTTGTTCAACATCGTGTCCGTCCTTTCCACGAAGTTTACGTCGAGCAAGAATTGCTTTCTCTTCAGCACGGTCTGGGTAACCCATACTCATCTTCATGAGGAAACGGTCCATTTGCGCTTCAGGAAGCGGGTATGTTCCTTCTTGTTCGATTGGGTTCTGTGTTGCTTGAACAACGAACGGAGCAGGAAGTTTGTGTGTGATACCTTCAATGGTCACTTGCTTCTCTTCCATTGCTTCAAGCAAAGCAGCTTGGGTCTTTGGAGGAGCACGGTTAATCTCGTCAGCGAGTAGAATGTTCGAGAATAATGGACCTGCACGCAACTTGAATTCACCAGACTTTTGATCGTACATGTACGTCCCCATGATGTCTGAAGGAAGCAAGTCAGGTGTGAATTGAACACGCTTGAACTTACATCCAAGTGCACGAGCGAAGGTGTTTGCTAGAAGTGTCTTAGCAAGTCCTGGGAAATCTTCCAGAAGCATGTTACCGTTGGATAGAATACCAACAGTTACTCGGCGAAGGTTCTCATTTTTACCGATAATAACCTTGCTTACTTCATTCATCAAAGCGCTGGAAATGTCTGCAACGGTTCGAATGAGATCTTGCGTACGGGCGTCTCCGCCGCTATTTTGTTGTGAAAAGCCAGCATCCATCATGAATCACCTAAGTGTTCTCAGCCTTACGACCGCTTGACATGATACTTGAATGTATGCCGTTCTTACGTCGAACAAACCTCACGCAACGTGCCGTCTGCCCCAGAAATGATCGTCTTTACGATGGAGTTTGATTATCTCTTCAAGAATTTCTTTTTCGAGTTCCGTTAACTCAACTTTTGCAAGTCGTGGAACGTGAGATTCAGGAATATCGACATAGAATAGGTCCAACTCTTCAATGTGCCTTCCAACGGTTGGGCCCATGATCGCAACAGCAACTTCTTCACCTTGTTTGGCTTCTTTGAGTTCATCACTTGAACGGGATCGAAGGCTACGAATTTGACCGACAGCAGTTCCGTCGACCTTCATCAATCGCTGACCAAGATGAACTCGACCACCTAGAACACGCATCCCAACAATTGCAGGTCCTTTGTTACGGAATGTATGGTTTTCAAGATAGAGAAGTTTTCCAGGATAGATGAGGTTCTCTCGAGTTGAAGCATCGATAGCCTTCTTTCGCTCCTCTTTCCATTCTTCGAATTGATCGATAATGTGGTAAATGATATCTCCACCAATCCACGTGACACTTTCATCACCCTGATTGACAAGAGCGCGAACTTCATTGTTCGGCTCGATTGAGAAACCGAGAATAATCTGATTCAACGGACTGCTTGCAGCTTCTGCCGTCATGAGATCTCTTTTGTTGACAGGACCAACAGTTGCTCTTCGGATAGGAACTTCAATCTTCTTGAGTTCAAATGCAAGTGCTTCCAGTCCACCAATCGTGTCTGCTTTGATGACGATTCCTTCTTCATCAAGTTCAACAGAGACTTGAGTTTCTTTGCGAGCTTCTTCCCATGCTTCTTCACTTGAGAGTCGAATCGTTGTTCCTGCCAAGGCTTTCTCAAGTCCTTGTGCAATAATCTTGACACCTGCTGCAGCATCAATTGTATCGACTGATTCCCATCGGTCACCAGCATCTCGCATCTCCGACATTCCGCGAGCACGCTTCAATCCCTTGATGCGGACATCGAACGGACCATCGGCACTGACGACAGTAATCGTATCGGTTACGTTGAGAGAACCACGGTGAAGAATGACATCGATTGTCTTCCCCATTCCAATTTCATCCTTCATTTCAAGGATGGTTCCCTCAGCAGGCCCGAGTGTATCGGTAAGACGATCTTCAAGGAAACGTTCTGCCAGACCAACGGTAACGGTGAGAAGATCTTGCAATCCCTCACCTTCCTTAGCAGACATCGGAACGAGCGGGAACGATTGTTTGAAATCTTTGATTTGGTCGTATCGTTCAAGGTTAATTCCATGCTCTGAAACTTGACCAACAAGTTTCCAGAAGCGTTGCTGGAACAAATCGACTACATCTTGTCGCTGTTCTTCCAACGATGCCAGGAACGAACGGTCTTTCTGACATCTCCATCCGTGAATTCTGTCAATCTTATTTCCAGCAATGACGAATGGAGTTTTTGTTTGTTTGAGAATATTGATTGATTCAATCGTTTGAGGTTGCAACCCTTCCATGATATCAACCACAAGAATAGCAATATCTGCAAGCGCACCACCACGATTACGAAGTGAAGCAAAAGAATGGTGACCAGGCGTATCAATGAAAAGTAATCCAGGTGATTTGAATGGACGTCCTTGCATTAATTCAGCACATGTTTCATTGAGAATCTTTGCAGGAACTTCTGTAGCACCGATGTGTTGCGTAATTCCACCGGCTTCACGGTCCATCACACTTGCTTGTCGCTCACTTCCAAGCGAGCGAACCAAGTCCAGAACACTTGTTTTTCCATGATCGACGTGACCGAGAACAGAAACAATCGGTTGACGATTTTCGCCACGAGCCACCGGCTCTTCAGCGATATCTTCTGTCTCCTCCATAGCACAACCTCCTCGTGGAGGATGGATGAACCTTACTCGTAAACCCAGGTGCCCATGGTGTTATTCCAATCCATGAGTCCTTCAGGGAACCAAAGTCCAAGTTCGAATGCTGCTGTTTCAGGAGCATCAGATCCGTGAATCATATTGTATCCCATGTCCATTCCGAAGTCTCCACGGATTGTACCAGGCTCAGCTTCTCGACCATTGGTTGAACCAATGAGTTTACGAGCAACTGAAATTGCATCACGACCTTCCCATGCCATACAGACAACAGGCCCAGATGTTACGAATTTGATTAATCCAGGGAAAAATGGACGTTCCTTGTGGACATCATAGTGGGTACGAGCAATTTCTTCGCTTGGTACCATTGACTTGAGGCCTACTAATTTGAGACCCTTTCGTTCAAAACGGCCAATAATTTCGCCGACTAATCCTCGTTGTACGCCATCAGGTTTTACCATAATGTAGGTTGTTTCCATGTTCTTCACCAGCCTGAGCCACCAAGGGCCCCTTTATCAGTTCACCGAATGAGATCAGCGAATTCCGCCACGAACGAAATGGCGTGTCCACTTCACCTTACGTGAATTTCTGGACAACTTGACCATGTTCTTGCGGGCCTTGCTGTTCTTGAACCAGAGGATGCTTCCGTCCTTGCGGACAAACATAGTTCCTGTACCTGGTTCAATTTCTTCTCCGGAGAATGTGCAAACTCTTCGTTCTGGCATGATAATCACCGTGCGTTTAGCTTACGGGCTTCTCTTCCCGTATCTCGGAGCATAAGGATGTCTCCCATTCGAACAGGACCGAGTACGTTTCGTGTGATAATTCTACCAACGTCTCGTGGGTTAGGTGCGTCGTTAACACGGACTTTGACCTGAGTTGCTTCGCCTGTCATGCCAGTTCGGCCGACAATCTCAACAACTTCAGCAGGCCATCCGCTTACTGTATCGTCACTCATTTAATTCACCTCAGGTTTCAGTTCTTGAGTCCGTTGATGGTCTCAATTACAGCGCTGAATGATTCTGCGTTACTCTTTGGAATTTCCATAAGAGCGATAGAAGCAGTCTTGACACCGTTTGGAAGTCCTGTTTCTTTTGCAAGGAATTCTTGTGAAGGAACGTATCCGTATGGGATTCCTTTTTCTTCACAGATCAAAGGGATGTGAGCCAGAAGTTCTGGCGGGTTAACATCTTCTGCAAGGACGACGAACTGTGCAGTACCGCGTTCTGCGGACTTGGTTACTTCGTT
>QXYA01000004.1 GCA_009887135.1 Candidatus Poseidoniales archaeon | reverse complement strand
CCGTTTGTTGCTAAATCCTCTGGGCTTCCTCTTGCAAAGATTGCAGCCAATATCACCATTGGAATCCCTTTATCTGAACAAACAATCCCTAAGCGTACGAGTGGCCAAATCTGTGTAAAGGCTCCTGTCTTCCCATTCATCAAACTAAGAGGTCTTGATCCAGCTCCAGGTCCTGAGATGAAATCAACGGGTGAAGTGTATGGATCTGATATCTCTGCTGATGTAGCATATCTGAAAGCCCGTCTTGCAACAGAAGTGCCTGTTGCTGTTGAAGGCGGCGTCTATCTAACTGTTCGAGATGAGGATAAGCACGAACTTGCACCGATTGCAAAGGAATTGCATGATTTAGGATTCACTTTGTATGCGACTCCTGGGACAGCATACGTACTCAGAGAGCATGATATTCTTGTGACAACGGTCTATAGAATAACGGATAGAAAGCACCCTGATGCTTTGGATTTGATGAGGCAAGGCGACATATCCTTCATTGTCAACGTACCTACAATCTCCGGTGGAGCAGTTCGAGATGGAAATATGATGCGAAGACTTGCAGTTGAACTCAACATACCATTTGTGACAACAATTCGTGGTGCTCGAATGGAAGCTGCAGCGATCAGAGCACTCATCGAAAAGGAAATTATTCCAAGAAAACTTGAAGTTCATTACGATTCAAAATTCCTTTGAATAATGAGCCTACTGTCGAATTCTTATGAGGGACGCTCCGAGTACTGCGAGTAAAGAAAGAAGAATTCCAAAGCCTGGAATGCTGTCATCTTGATTCTCTTTTGTATCATCTACATCAGTTCCGTTTGTCTCTTCAACCTTTTCTGAATATACACCATCTGTACATGTTCCGTCACCAACAATGAAATCGGATGTTGCATCTGATAGAATGGTCGCATTCTTTACATCAGAACTCAAATCTTGACTTTCATAGAGAGAAGTACTGATGGAATAACATCCCTTTGGTAATGAGAATGATCGATCGTATTGCTGGCCTTCTGCCTCGATATTATTCCACCACCACACGCCTTTCCAATCTTCAAACCCAAATTCTTTGATGATGATTATGGCCGTGTAACTCGAACCGGTTTCAAGTTGATTTACTTGAGTTCGGTAGCTGTAATCCCATGTCGAATTCTTGTCGACTGGGGTGTTGATTAACTCGACATAATCGATTGAAACAGTTCCACGAGGTGTTGGAGGTTCAGAAAGATCTTCCCAAAGCCAAACCATATTGCTCTCATGCTTGTTCGTATCTTCTCCAACAAGAACTCGTCCATCATCAAGAACAAGGAGATTGTCCGGGCCAGCCATATTATTCACATCACACTCGTATTGTGCTGAAGACGTGTAAGGTCCACCGATAATGACAGGATCGATTCGATTTACGTCCCATTCCTCACCCATTGTCATTTGGTAGACAATTCCACATGAGTTTAGTGTAACATCGATGTCATCTAGTCCATCAGTCATGGCTGATTCAATTCTCGACATTGCCAGGTAAAGGTGTTCAGGAGCGTTTTCATTGAATGCAACCCCTTCCATCTTGCTCCATTCATCAGTGGCGTCAATAGCAGCAGCGGCTTTACGTGACTCGAGGAAAGCCACTCGATCATCAAGTGCATACCCTATTGTCCCATCACCATTGAGATCTTTATTCAGACGACCTTCTGCCCAGTCATTAATTTCCTCATCAGTAATGTAGGAATTCTGTCCTGAAATGAAATCGTCTGTCGTTATACCATCGTATTCTTCAATCCATGTTCGTATTTCAGAATTGGATGATGAGGCCATTTCAATCCATTCTACGTCAAATCCAGTAATCGAGGAATCTCTTGTATCATCCTGAGCCACCTTTGCAGCATAAAGTGTCCCAGCACTGAGGTCACCAGAAGTCTCTGCAACGAATTTGAACAGGACTGTTTCATATCCATCATCAGTGAGATAAACAGTTCTTTCATCAGGCATCACCAATGCATTTTCATGAGAGTATCGGCCCATTGTAAGGTGTCTCAAGAAATCAGGTTCACTTGTCGAGGCGTTCTCGATTTCAATGATGTAACCATAATCGTAAGGATTTGGATAATGTCCGAGATAATGTTCTAACTTCGCTTGATCAGAATGATAACGGAAACTATCATCATTCCAGTATTGAGTGTTGTCAAAATACAGTTCTTCAGAGAAGAGAGGTGACCCCCATGGGCTTATGCTGCCAAAACAGAGCACCCAGCCTCCGTCAATACTGCTGAGGTTGAGCATCTTACTGCTCAATACATTCCATTCAGAAGAAAATGAATCCCATTCAATTTCTAACTGGCTTAGACCAGCTGGTCGGTCTTCCCAAGCCGTGTAGAGGTAACCATGGGTTCCCTCGTTATTTACTGGAACGAATGCATTGTAGTCTGGTTTCTGGCTGACCAAAATTTGTTCGGAATCATCAACAGAGTATATGCCTCCTGCAACACCTCCTTGAGTAAGTACATCCCCACTTTGTAGAATCACTTGATAATCTCCGTATGAGGTTCGAATTCCATGCCAGATCTCTTCTGCTTTGCTCGATGATTCAAGTTCAGGAACGACCTCTGGAAGGTTATTCCAATCAATTCCATTGATGACACCAACTGTTGCTTTGTAGTTATCTTCATCGGGGTGCATTGCATTGACAAAGAAATTACCATTTGCATTAACATGCATTCCAGTAACTTCAGCTTCAGGAGGCATCATCATGATCCGAGTCATCGATTGTTGTGCCTCATCTTCTGTTTCTTCAGCCATAACAAATGGGGAAATATTGAGCGCCACTAACAAGCCGATGGAAAGAAGAATCAGAATAGGCTTGGTTCGCATGATTCGCTCACAGAAGAGCGAAGCAAAAAGATTCCTCACGGAATCATAACTCGTTGCCGTCGGTGGAACCTTGATAAAAACGTGAATGAAAAGTAACACATGGGAGAACACGAGGGTGAAATTACAATTTCATCAAATGGTCCGTCATCTTTACCAACAAAATTAGCTTTGATCCTTTTAATTTTGCCAATCTGCTATTCGGTTCTGAGTGGAATAGATGTTGGTTCATTTACAAGCGAGGTTGATTGTGAGGATCCTGTGCCTGAAGCCTGGGAGACGACTTGTGACAATTCCAAGAAGGACAGCGATGGTGGGCAATTCTGCTGTGTGATTATTCCCCTGTTCCTTTCCTTTGTTCTGTTCTTGCTTCCACTTTTAAGCAAAATACCTCCTCCTGACGAAGAAGAGTAATTCGAGTATATACAAGGGCCCCCGTTGTGTTCCTAT
>QXYA01000039.1 GCA_009887135.1 Candidatus Poseidoniales archaeon | reverse complement strand
TTCGGAATGCAGAATTTCCCCGGGGCATCAGGTCAAAGCGATTCCAATGCACGCATTGGAACAATGAGGGAAACTGAAACCTGAGTCGACTTATTCGTGGGCCCGAAATGAGGGTCCTGGGGGCAGCAAATTCGTAAACCATCGAACCTACCCGGATAAATACTAAGTGTCATCGTTGGCGATTTTTTAATCATCGGGAATTAAAAAGTGATTCTATGCTTGATTTTGTGCTGTACCTTCTAGGCTGCCTTTTGTTCTTGGTGGTGACAGAGAAGTATCGGAGAGCGACCTTTGCAATGGCAGTTCTGCTTGCAATGAGTTACCCATTTGTGGCTGAAATAAGTCAGTTTAGTTTGTTCATCCAGGTCAAGTATTACAGTGTGATTATCCCGACAGTCCTCTTCTCTTTTTCAAAATGCAAACCACATTTCACTGGTGAGCTGTTCGACAAAGTGTTTGAGATTATGCCTGGAGTCCTTCGTTTCACCCTCGTCTTAAACATTGCTGAGGCCGCAGTTTACGTCGCAATGTTCGACAAATTTGTGACGGCTTTCTTCGGTTTTATTTTGATCCTAACTGTCCCTAAATTCTCCTATGATGAAAACCAAGACATTGGGTTTGAAGATCCTTGGTGGGCGATTGCTTACTCCTCATGCCTAATAATTGGCTTAATTTTCCACCCCGTTGAATCCCTGCTCACCTCGAGTGCAATTGCAATTTTAGCGATCGCTTTGCTAAGTTGTGTTTACCTCAAGGACTGGTCCAAATGGATCACCTTCAGAATCTACAGCCTGTATTATCTGATTGTTCTCGATGCTTTTTTCTCAAGAAATGGGCTTTCGATTTATGATCGGTTCGATTCAAGTTCGTTCTCCCCTGAAAACCAAGACGTGCCAGGGTTGGAAAACCTCTTCCGCATCGTTTCGATTGCACTTTGCGTGGTCTTGGTCTACAGGTGGTCGAGACTTCGTAACGCTCCGCCTCCGTTGGCAACTTGAGCGATTTTTTTCTATAGAACAACTGCAAGGCAGAGAAAATGAGACCATCATGCGCAGCCAGAAGAAGAAGCGCGGAGTCGAAACCTCTCAATCAATGACGTTCATCACGAAAGGGTGAATTCTCTTTGAATTCGTCTCAATTTGGTAGCTGATGGTTTGTGCTCGTAATTCGTGAGCGTTATTTTCGGTGTTTCTACATTCTTTTGTCGCCAAACGAAGTGGAACCCTTCTAGAGACAATGGCTCCAAATCTTTTGGCAATAACTGAACTTCAATTTCGTCGGCTGATCTTTGAATGGCCCTGTATGCGGTGATTTCGGGGTGCATTTGCATGACTGCTCTTCGAATAAAATCGGGGACAATCTGCTCGTAGTCGTCACCATCACGCTTTTTCAAGAGGAACATGTCATCCTGTCGTCCCATGATTGAGTCAATCGATTCCCTCGCATCGCCGCACTTACATGGTTGCTTTGAAGCGACTAAAATATCGTTTAATCGATACCGAATAATTGGTTGTGTGCTGCGTTTGAAATCAGAGAGAATCGGGTGGTACCATCCTTTTTCCTTATCCACCCAGTCCTTTTGGACGACCATGATTCCCTCGTTCAGATGCAGCGTCCCCAACTCACATGTTGCTGCGATTTCCCCCTCGGTCGAGGAATAAAATTGATGGACGATTTGCCCAAAGTGTTCTTCGATGTGCTTGCGATCAATTTCATCAAGCACCTCTGCAGCCGAAACCAACTTGTTGACTTTGAGCGGTGATTTCACATCTGCGAGGTACCTTAGAACGCTGGGTGGACCGATTAAGATATCCAATTCATCCCCGAGAATCATTTGATGAATTTCCTCTAAAGGCCTCATTAAATCATAGAAGCAGAATTTGATTCGCTTTGAACCAATTGACTCAAACGTGTTTGAATTGGCTCGCAGGATGAGCCCAATTTTTTGTCGTGAAAGGATCGAATCATCCAAACCTCTTGACAACATAAAACCGGCCCAACTGGCTTGTTCCTTTTCACTGACAAAGTGCATGCCTCGAGAGCCACTCGTTCCTGAAGAGAAGCCGATGGAATACGGTCCTATTTTCGATGAGAAATCCCTCGATTGCTCAGCCTTTTTTGCTAACTTGGTTGCTTGTTCAACATCCAATCGAACCGTCAGCAAATCACCGAGATTCTCCATCATGATCGACTTATCAATAAGCGGAAATTCAGCCCATTGCTCGTCGGTGAAACCATCCCAGTGCCGAGCATAAAATGGTGAGTTTCTCCTGATGAACCTCACATGTTTTTTCATGCCTGCCCGTTGCACCTTTTCGATGTGCTTTCGACTCTTGAATTTCTTAGGCGTCATGACGTACCGTAAGATGGTACTGAGTTTACTCATTCCAATTCCTCCATCCCCTGTTCAAAGGTCTTTTTCGGGGTCCAATTCAATGCTTTCTGAGCTCCTGATGTATCGAGAATGAGCGACCTCGTCACCTGCCGAAGCCCGTATGGCGTCAGACTTGGTTCCCACTTTTTACCGGGAACGAGCGTGGCTATGATGCTGAACAGATGAGCAATCAGGAAAACTGGCACATAGGGGATTTTGCGATGCTTATGATTCTTTGAAAATTTAGAAGTGTACGTTTCCATAATCGTTCGGAAGGCCTTTGGATCCCCATTTGAGATGTTGTAAAATTGACCGAGGCTTTCTTTTGGTGCTACAATCGCCAAGCACACTGCATCAATGAAATTCGAGAGACAGGTGAGATCGACCAACGCTTCACCTGCGCCAATTGTGGTGTAGTGGTTCGTACCGATTAATTTCTTCAATCGAGGGATGAGGGTTTGATCGCCTTTCCCAAAGACGGCTCGAGGTCGAAGACCAATCCATGATCCTTTTTCATTGGAGATGCACACTCTTTCAGCATCATATTTGCTTGCTCCGTATGGATGCCTTGGCCTGAATTTTCGGTCAGGGGTTTTGTCCCCATGTGGGCGATCATGGTTCATTCCATCGAAAATGGAAGCAGATGAAATGGCAATGATTCGAGACACTGAACTCTCTTTGGCGGCTTGAAATATGTTCTTGGTTCCTTCAACAT
>QXYA01000038.1 GCA_009887135.1 Candidatus Poseidoniales archaeon | reverse complement strand
TCATTGATACCTTGTTTAGAGAAACCGTTCAAACTTGGCCGTCATTGGACCATTCGCCTCAATTCGACCTCGCAATGATTGAAGCATGTGTTGGTACTGATGATTATCGCCACCACCTCTCAATGCTTCAGTGGGGCGGAACTCAAGTTCTGCGTATTGCTAATCAAAACACACGAAAGATTGTACGAACAGCTCAGGTTGAACTCATGCATGAAGCGCGTAGAGAAGCCTATGGTCGAATAGGATCGATTCTTAGTCGTGTTGGACCATCTCTTAAGTGGCTCAATGAGGCTCGAGAAACACTCAAAGCCCTTCCACAAATCGAGACTCTGCTTCCTTGTATTGTTGTTTGTGGCGCACCCAATGTAGGAAAGTCTGCTTTCATATCGGCACTCTCGTCAGGAAATATGGAAGTAAATCATTACCCTTTCACAACAAAGCAAATCCACGTTGGACATTTCACCCATCGCCGATTAGTGCACCAATTGGTGGACACTCCTGGACTACTTGACAGGCCAATGAGTCGAAGGAATGCTATTGAACAACAAGCCATTGCAGCCCTAGAGAACATCGGTTCTCTTGTTCTGTTCCTTCTCGATACAAGCGAAGCGTGCGGAACTCCGCTTGAAGAACAGTTGAATTTGCTTGAAGACGTAGACCGTTTGCTCCCGGGTACCGATATGCTCGTTGTTACCTCCAAAGCAGACCTTCTCACACCTCGTCCTGAAGGATGGGAGATTGTCCAGCAAGAAGAACTAGCATGGAGAGAGGCTGGTTCCAAAGGAATGCCTGAATTACCTTTATTGTATGACAAAGAAGGGCGTCCAACAATGAGTGCAACAGAAGAAGTTGGGCTTGATGCACTACGCTTAGAGATTGTTCGAAGAGTAAAAGCTGCTCAACCACTCGATCCAATGAAGTTACCAGAAGGCTGGCATAGAAAGGACGAATGAACTTACATTATTCTTGAAAGTACTGGCAATACAGTAATGAATGCAAATATTCCGAAGAAGATGAGCATCCATTTGCGCATTCGTTCTTTGTTTTTCTCGTCTTTTTGATAACGTTCGATGCATTCCTCTACTTTGCAAACTCTTTCTTCAGATTTACCGGGGATATCAATTCCACAGATGCGGCAATGTTTGTGTGATGGCGTCATTGCTTGAGCCTTGGAACGCTTAGGCATGTTCTTTGCTTTCTTTCTAACTGCTTCTACATCGACCATTTATCTCACTCCGGGCGAACTAAGGTTCCCTCAAATGGCCGACCTTCTAATGCATCTTCAAGTCGACGGATATCTCGGCCATCAAGGACTCCTATTCGCAATAGAGCATCTTTTGCCCATTGAACGGCTATTGGATCGACTGCTGCGCTTTGTCCTGGTTTGAGTGATTCAGTTCCTGTGATTGCACTTAACTCGTCCAGTGTCAACTCTTCTATAGCAGTAGCAGATTCATCCTTTCTCGGATCTGCTGTGTAAACATGAGAGACATTTGTAGCGATAATGACATGAGCAGAGCCCGAATCTCGGGCAAAGGCGACACTAACCGCATCTGTTGTATGACCTGGTTTGGTTCCTCCCATGATGACGATGTTGAATGAATCAAACATTGTTGCAGCCTCAGAGGTTGTTTCTGGGATGGAAGGCGCTACTTTACAACCAATTTCTTGCAACATTTTCTGAAGGATTGTAGCATTCAGCCGAGTTGCAGCTATACCAATCTCGTCGAGGCGGAATCGGTCGCTGATGACCTCATTTGCGATGTTAATGCCTTCTCTTGCAGGCTTTCCACCTCCTACTACGATTCCTATTTTCCGTCCATTCCCTTCGATATGAACCAGTGTCTGGCGCAGTTGTCCAAGCCATGTCTTCACATCATGGTCTCCATAGAGGAGCGAACCGCCGAGTGCGACAATGATTGGTGCAACCATGTTCTTGCCTAATGATGGCGCTTCTTAGGCGTTGTCCATCCAAATCTTAGGCGAGGGTTGAAAACCCTTGGTTCGACCCCATTGGTAGAGGGAAGAGGTATGTCGGAAGATGCTGAATTAGCGACAAGACGTCTTCGACTGAAATTGGCTTTGGAAGACTTGCGGGAAATGAAGGGCTATGGAACGGAACTCGTCACGGTCATAATCCCCCCTGATCGACAAATCAGCGATGCTCGTTCTCTCCTTCAAAACGAGCACGGGCAGGCTGCAAATATCAAATCCAAAGGAACACGAAAGAATGTATAAGGTGCTATTGAGTCGGCAATATCTTCGCTTTCAAGATTCAAAAACCCCGGTGAAAGAGGAATTGCTCTTTTCACAGGTGCCATCATTGTTGGTAACAATAAGACTCGTCAAACCACTGTGGTTATTGAGGATCCACCTCAATCATTGCTTTCATTCAGGTATCGTTGCGACTCCGTATTTGAATTAACACAACTTGAAGACATGCTTGTTGACAAGAGGTCCTACGGCCTGTTTGTGATCGATAGAGCAGAAGCTGCATATGGTATTGCTTCTGGAAAGCGAATTCATGTTCAAGAACACCTCGTCTCGAACATCATGGGCAAACACCGGCAAGGTGGTCAATCCGCTCAGCGTTGCGAGCGATTGATCGAAGAAGCCGCACACAATTTCTTCAAA
>QXYA01000037.1 GCA_009887135.1 Candidatus Poseidoniales archaeon | reverse complement strand
ATACTCAACATGGATGGAGTGAAAACTGCATTTTTCCCGTTCGATCCAGTACAATTTCAACACCGTGCTGATATTGAAAACATGATGCTCAGTCTCTCTGAATGGGGTGATCACTCATTTGAACAGCAGTATCTTTTCGATAATGCAACCTATCTTCCAGCTGGTGTTGATGGAACGGCTCCTCTTGGTCCGTCGTTGAACATAGGAGAAACTTCAACAAATCGGACGAATGAACTAACACAAGTATTTGCAATGTATCCAATCCAAGGGCACATTTACGAGTTTAAGATAGGGGGCGGCCCGTATTCCGGAGCGACATACATAGAAGTTTGGAATTCGACATCAAGCGGTTATGATTATTACAACTTCAGTGATTCTTTCTCCTATTGTTCAGATGGACCCATCGCTTCAGTAAGTCTTCACAGGGAAAATGGATCGATAATCCCTACCACTTCGAATTGTGATTCGAATACTGGTGAATGGACGGTTGAGTGGACCTCAGCAGCCTCCGAAAAAGTGTTCATGGTTGCAGAAGCTGAGGACATGTTTTCAGGTGATTATTGGAACTTCTGGACAAAGGTCTCGTTTGAAGAAATGGCTGATAATATTGCCTCCATTTCTCTCACTCTGAATACTGAAACATTTGACATCCTGCATGCATACGACAACACATCGAACAGTCGATATTACGCTGGATCGAATTTTGAACTCGATGTCCAAGCAGGTAAGACTTATGCCGTCACTCTAGAACGTCCGGAAAATTCTCCAACAAGACTGTATGTATATTACAGTACATTCTTGACCTTGCCGTCCTTCTACAAAGATATAGTTCGATATGATTATTCAGAGTATATGTACGGTGGAGCAACTCGTGGAAGCCTCATCTTTGAAGCATTGAATACAACCACCGTCGGGTTCTGGGTATCCGCCGAGGATTATACAAATCCACATATTACCGACGGCCGAATATCGATGGTTGCGTGGGAATTGGATGCCAATCAACCCACGGACGATTATATGAATGCAACAGATATTGAAACGAATGGTTCACAGGGATACGTTGACTACAAATTCGATACCCTCGATTGGTGGACTCAACCTGTTGTTGCAGGAGAATCATACTCAATTTCTGTTGATTTTGATTCGGAAGATTTGTTCACTGTCGAAGCATATTTCCATCCATACGACGATCCTTACAACTGGAGTTTGATTTCGACAAAAACAGCATACGGTGATATCTATTTTGAACTCGAGAATCTTGGTTTTGGAGAGTTAAAAATTCTCATTGAAGCAGATTGTGAATCATCACACTGGAGTGGTTCTCGAGCAAATTACTCGATTGAGATCAATCAAGCATCAGTCCAGGCAGTTATGGACGAGATAGGGTTCGGAATTGTTGGATACGATACATCTTTTGATGAAATCGAGGTTAACATGGTCGAGAATACAGATTATGTCATTCGATTGAATTCCACTCCTGCATGGCTTTCTGGGACTTTTCAGGGCGAACAATTGAATGCAGAAATCATCACTCCATCTGGTCAAGTAATCTCTTCAAGCTCGTCAGGTGATAATGACAACCGTACGATTGTGTATGCTGCTTCTGAAAGTGGGCAACATACCATAAAAATCGAAGGTGAAAACGGCTCGTATTGGATCTGGGCAATCGAAGATTTAGGACCGATGTTTGTCTCATCCCCTCAACGTTATGCTACGGCTGAACTTCCGTTCAACGATACCGCTGAGGGCGTTCAATATATCATCTCTGAATCGTTTGGATATAACCTTGAAACTTGGCAGACCTATTACCTTGAATCAGGCCCATCTGGCTTCACAATCGACTCCATTACTGGAGAAATCTCATATCTCCCGGGTCGTGCGGATGTTGGTCAACATTCCATTTCAATCCGAGTTGACAATGAATGGGGCAAATCTGAGTGGCAAAACTACACCTTAGTTGTCGCAGCGCTTCCTAACTCTGCGCCTGTAATCACATCAACTGGTGTTGGAGGCGCTACCGTTGGGTCTTCGTTTACGACGTATGTTCAAGCCACAGATGTTGACAATCATTCTCTTACCTATTCGCTTTCTTCGGGACCGACGGGAGCGGCTATCGATGCCCAGACCGGTCAGTTAACCTGGACTCCAACGAGTATTGGAAACAGTCAATTTAGCATAACTGTATCCGATGCATTGGGTTTGAGTTCCAGTTTGTCATTCAACATCACTTCATTCAATACAGCCCCACTCTTCGGAACTAAATCAAACCAGAATGTATCAATAGGTGCGATATATAGTGATTCAGTCTTAGCATCGGATTCTGACGGACACTCCATCCTTTACGGTTTGCAGTATGGTCCCGTAGGATTGTCATTATCTCCAACTGGAGTCATTACGTGGACTCCATCGGCTTCACAGGTGGGCGACCACCTTATTGTTGCTGAGGTGAACGATGCCTACGGAGGCTCGGACATTTTGGTGTACACCATCACGGTACCAAACAGTCCTGCCACGATGACGCTTGGGAATATTCCAGCAACGCTCAACCCTGGAGATACTTTTGCACTTAATTCTGTCTTGGTGGATGCGGATGGGCATGAGGTGTGGGCAGTCCTTCAAAACGGCCCCGTTGGAACCACCATGACTTCGAACGGAACGTTGATTTGGACTCCACGTGGCGATCAAGTTGGTTCACACACGTTTGAACTTCTTGTGATTGATGCTTGGGGTGAAGGTGAACAAAAGACCTTCACCATCGAAGTGTTGAACCGAAATCCATCTGGTGAATTTTCGGATGCCATTTCTGACCCACGTCTTCGAACTATGTATGTCATTTATTCTGCCAACGATGAAGATCGACAACCAATCGATACAGTATGCTCAGGTCAGGATTTAGTTTTGACTGAACTTGTAATGGGTGAGCAATTGTTGATAGAATGGTCAGTTGCTCAGGGATCTTCGAGCAATCTTGTTTCATGTACCACGATCGACGATTACGGTGGTAGTCATACCGAAGAGATACAACTCATATTTGATGAATTGAATCGCTCAAGTTACTTTGAAGGAGACAACGTCCTAGCCATTGGTGAATCTGGAACCGCCACATGGACGTTACCATTTGTCGTCCAAGACATCAAAACAGAAGTCTTAGTCGGAAATGGTTTAGTTGAATCTATCCAATCTTCTAATGCTTGGTCGTTGGACTACACTCCAGACCGGGATTTAGGGCAAGTTGTTATTCAACTAAGCGCAACAAATGAGCATGGAGATGCCATTTCCCAAATTTGGCAAATTGTATACCAAGAGAACCCGTTGGAATTGGAGATTATGGACGAAGGACCTCTCACATTTGATACCTCTTTGACTTCAACGGTTTCTTCTACCTCAATACTGAATGCATTAACCCCAAACATCCTCGTTGGCGATGGTGATGTTTCGGTTGCATCCAATGGTAGTTCATGGGACGTCACGTACGTTCCATCAATGGATACAGGGGCTGTTCTCATCGAGTTTGTGGGTGTGGACGAATTCGGTCGAATTTCTTCAACCATTTGGTCAATCACGTACCTAGAAGAGGACTTGTCTTGGGATTGTGCGATTGGTGAATTTGAAGAAAGGGGAGATGCACGTGAATTGGAATACTCTTGTTCACGTCAAGATGTAATTCTCTCTACTTTCACACAACATGATGTTGTTTTGGAGATGGATTCAGAAGACCAACTCATCACAATAAGCGATCTGCCCTACGGCGAGGTAGTGGTATACCTCCAAATAACCGGCCCTGACAACAGGGTTGAACTGATTGAGTTGTCCACCGTTGTTGAGAAACCAGTTGCAGAAGGTTCGCTGATATTGGATAATAATCTATTCTCAACCGGAATTGACGAAAACTACATTCTAACAATCGATGAATATACTTCATTCACCTATGGCATTGTTGTGGAATCAGAGAATACAGAATTTGTATTCTGTCAAGTCCAGAAGGTCGTCGATTCTGACCCTGCTAAAGTTCAAGTTCTCGTATCATCTGATTGCACCCTTTTGGTTGATAGTAAAGAAGTGGGTGCTGAAACTTCGACTTACAGAATTTCCTTAGTCAATGAGTCTGATTTCATCTTGGATTCTGTCGTGATTGAAGTTATTGTCGAAGCAACTGAAAAGGGTGATGAAGGATTCCTTGCCGACATAAACACTCAATCCGTATCAATCGGCGCAGCTTTAGGGGCATTGATTGCAGTTTTGGCCATAGCCTTGTTCCTCCGAAATAGAGGGATTGAAACATCGAACCTCGCACAAGCTGAATCACTCTCCAAAGATTATGATCATAATATGCA
>QXYA01000036.1 GCA_009887135.1 Candidatus Poseidoniales archaeon | reverse complement strand
TGTTGGTGGGCTCTCAAGCAAATGTTCGATAAAAATCTCTTGTATCGTGGCCATAAGGTTCTCCCATATTGTCCGCAAACAGGAACGTCTTATTCCAGTCACGAAGTCGCACTTGGCTACAAAGAAGTCGAGGAACCTTCGGTCTACATCAAATTCAAACTAACCGATGATGATGCCTCCATCCTAGCATGGACAACCACTCCTTGGACCCTTCCAGGTAACGTTGGACTCGCAGTGGGACCAGAAATCACCTATGCTCGTTGCAGAGTTCGAGAAGAACCTGAAGGATGGCAAGGTAGGGGTGGAGCAAGAGTTGGCGAAGAATTGATTCTTGCCAAGGATCTGATGGGTGATGTACTAAGACACCACGTCGATATCATCGAAGAAATCCCCGGATCTGCTCTTGTTGGACGATCGTATGAACCGCTCTTCCCAGGTGCTGTCCCTCGAGGAGAATCTGAGACAGCATGGACCGTACTCTCAGCCGATTGGGTGACAACAACGGATGGTACCGGTGTAGTTCACACCGCAGTCATGTACGGTGAAGACGATTACAACCTCGGTATGGAAGTTGGACTTCCAGCGTACCACACTGTTGGAATGAACGGTCATTTCGTACCAGGAATTCATCCACAACTCGATGGAAGATATGTCAAGGAATGTGATGATTCGGTCATGGAGATTCTTGTCGAACAAAATGAAAACGTTTCTTCTGGCCTGTTATACAGAGAGAAAAGTTACCTCCACGACTACCCTCATTGCTGGAGAACTGACCATCCTCTGCTTTACTATGCCATGGATTCTTGGTTTGTTCGCATGACAGCAGTCAAAGAGCGCCTCCTCGAATTCAACGATGGTGTCGAATGGGCTCCTGATTGGGTTGGAGAAGGTCGATTTGGTGAATGGATACGAAACGTCAAGGATTGGGCTATCTCCCGCGAGCGATACTGGGGTACACCACTCCCTGTTTGGAGAGATGAAGATGGAAATATGAAGTGCATCGGTTCAATTGCTGAACTTCAAGAAGAAGTCGCAAAAGCACAAGCAGCTGGAATTGAAAATCCTGATTGCCCAGCCGATGTTGACTTACACAGACCAGTCGTTGATGCATTCACATTGGTATCTGAACACGGTAAGCCAATGAAAAGAGAGCCATTTGTCATGGATTGTTGGTTTGATTCTGGTTGCGCACCGTTCGCCCAATGGCATCATCCATTCGATGAAGAGAAGACATTCGATTCGTCTTTCCCTGTCGATTATATCTGTGAAGGTGTCGATCAAACACGTGGATGGTTTTACACCCTTCTAGCCGTTTCTACCACCGTCTTTGATTCTCCTGCATACAAGCGATGTTTATCACTTGGCCTCATTCTTGATGCCGAAGGAAAGAAGATGTCGAAATCAAAAGGGAATATCGTAGACCCGTGGGATCATTTCAATCGAGAAGGTGCTGATGCAACTCGATGGTACATGGTAACTGCTGGAGCTCCATGGAATCCATTGAAGTTCGATTCAAATGGTGTTCGAGAGACGTATGCAAAGATGTTCCTGACGCTGTGGAATGTCTATCGTTTCCATGCAGATTATGCGGCTTTGGATGGCTTCGATCCTGAAACTCAACCGCTACCTGTCGAAGAACGCTCAAGACTCGATCGCTGGATTCTATCGAAACTTCATACGACTGCACGAGCATATCATGAAGGATTCACAAGTTGGAATTTCCATAAAGCATGCCGTGACCTCGAAGAGTTCATCGTCAATGATTTGTCAAATTGGTATGTTCGCCGCAGTCGCCGTCGATTGTGGGATGAAGCAGAATCAAATGACAAATTGGCTTGCCAACACACACTTCATGAAGTTCTGGTTACCTTGAGTAAACTCATTGCCCCTGTAAGTCCATTCATGGTTGATACAATCCATCGTAATCTCACAGGAACATCTGTTCATCTTGCTGACTGGCCTGTTGGAACACCTGGCTCACTCGAAGGAGCAACAGCAGATGTATGGGATGAAGCACTTTGTGAAGCAACGACACACTTGCCTCCACAAGATTCTCAACTTGAGAGTGAAATGGAACTTGTGCGTGAACTCGCAGAAACTGGTCGTCGTATTCGAATCGATGCACAACGAAGGCAACGCCTTCCATGCGCAGAAGGATTCATCGTTGCTGGACCAAACTTAGAGCCATATCATGACCTCCTCTCTGAAGAATTGAATGTTGAAACGATCTCAGTTGAAACAGACCTTGACAGATTCCAGCAAATTGCACTAGCCGTTAATTTCAGAGCATTAGCACCAAAAGCAAAAGGCGATGTTAACGCAATTGCAAACGAATTGAAAGGAAATGAAGACCCTGAAGCACTTCTTGCTGAAATCAAAGCAGGAAATTGCATTATTATGGATGTTACAATCGAAGAGTCTGATGTTGAAGTTCGACGAACAGAACGGGAAGGATTTGCAGCAGCAACCGTGACACTTGGTGAAGGTGATGAAGCCCAACATGTGAGCCTTGTATTGGATATGCAAGATACTCCTGAACTCCTCTCCAAAGGATTAGCAAGGGACATTACTCGAAGAATTCAATCCAAGCGAAAGGATCTGAACCTCGAGATTGAAGCAACCATTGATGTGGATGTATGGATGATACATGCTCCAGAATTATTTGTAGATGATCAGGAATGGATCGCAAAGGAAACTCGCGCCTCCGGTATCGCTTTCCATAGTGAGAATGCCCCTGAAGGCACAGAAAACTTCGATGTTGATGGCGCTCATATTTCCTACAGAGTTCAATCCAATTGAGGCTATCCAATGCGAATTGTATCGCTCGTCCCAAGTTTGACAAAAACACTGGCCGAGTTGGGTCTGCCCAAAGAACACCTTGTTGGCAGAACGCCTTGGTGTATTTATCCAGAGGAGTATGTCTTGGAGATACCAGTTGTTGGTGGAACAAAAACCCCGAATCTCAACAAGATTATCGCCCTCAATCCAGATCTTGTCGTTATGGATAAAGAAGAAAATCCACTTGAGGTGTTTAATGAACTTGACAAAAGGGGAATTGAACGCTTTGTGTCTGAAGTCGAATCGCCAAACGATGTCCCTGACATGCTACGCTCGCTCGGAAAGAGAATTAATTGCGAAGCGATGAGTGAAACATTCGCAACAGCTATTGAACTGGAATTGGAACAAGTAACCGCAGAGAATGGTCCAAAAGTAGCTGCTATGATTTGGCATGAGCCCCTCATGTGCGTTTCGCCAACACGCTATTCTGGATCTCTCCTAGAACAATGTGGATTCATTGTCCCTGATTTTGAACCAAATGGAAACGGATACCCTGTCGTTACAACGAATCATCTCATTGAACATAGCATCGAAGGAATGCTTCTTTCGAGTGAACCTCATAATTTCGCACTCGAGGAAGGAGAAGCGATTTCAGAAAAAGTTGTTCTCGATGGCGGACGCCGAATTTGGAATGTGTGCATCGATGGAGAAGCCCTCACATGGTTCGGAACACACACATTATATGGGCTGAAACACTTCAGGGCTCTTTGCGAGGATTTGAAAATGAAGGCTTCTTAGCCTACACCATGCGCAGGCAACTTCTCGCCATGTTTGTTCTTTGCAGCATGCTTCTTGCAGGATGTTTTGGTTCCGGAGAATCCGTTGTTGGAGAAGATACACAACCGAGATCAATGTGGGAAGATTACACCTTGATAGATGAGCAAGGTCATGAGACGCCAAAAGACTTCATGACTCTTGATCTGCAAACAAACAAGAGTACCAACATGACTTGGGCTGTGTTCGATGCATCAAAGGGAGGAAATTGCTGTGAACACTACCTTGCGACATCCATTGATGGCTCGATTTTAAACATCGGGGGGGAGTACCCTGTATGGTCTGTTGATAGAGGCCATGAATGGGATACATGGATGCCAGGAGTTACTCCTGATCTGCAATGTCGAACATTTGTACCAACCAATCCTGGACAGGAAGGACTCGGTGAAGGAAGCATTGTCCAAGCGACCAACGGCGATATCATCTCAATGTCATGGTTCCCATATGCTGGAGGCGATTTGAAAATAGACAAGTTCTATGCGATTTTATACGACCAATCAGAAATGGAATGGAAGTGGTGCTACAACCGAATTACTGAACCATTCTATGATCGAAGTTGGCAAGTTGAAGTTGTTGGACCAATTTCTTCATCATTTGGAGACGGAGAATGGGCATCACTGGTCGTCTCAAATTTCTGGCATCAAACTCAAAATGCTGGTGGACAAATCTCTGTAGACGGCCTGAATTATTATCCGATACAATTCCCAGGCCGTGGAACTTCACAGCCTTCAATCGATGTCAATCTCGACTTTACCAACGACACCTTAGACTCATATTGGGACGTAAACAAGCCCCACAAGGAAATGCGTGCATTCGCAGTACCAAGTGGAGGCTTGTTGTTCCCTCAGTATTTTGATAACGGAAATGCTGCCTTCCTTGATACAACACTCTCGTGGAATGAACTTGCAGTCCAATTCCCAAGTGAATACTGTCATCTTGATTCAACCGGTTCAATCCACTGTGTTGATAATTCTGGAAACATGCTCACACATTATCTCTCTCGAGATGGAGCTATGACATGGACAAACCATACCTATGACATGTCCTCGGTAGCATCCGGAATAGAAGAATGGGAATTCCAAGGAAATGGAAAACATGACCTGTTTGTCCTCAATGTACGATATCAATCAAGTGAGGGACCAGATGTCGATGTCGTCTATCATACACGGGATTACAGCAAGGACCTATCCCCAGACACATTGACGTACATTGGACAAGGTGATCTCGACTCAACCTCAGGAGCTGGAAATGATATCCGCTTTGATTTTGCAAGTCTAGCGATACTTCCAGATGGTGGCGTTGTCGTGGCTTATCATGATTCAACGGATGTCGACCCATTGTTTGCAGTTGAACTGCACTTGCCAGAAGTATAGATTAAGTCAATTTTGAGCGTTATCCTCAAAAGCCCTTGACAAACGATGTTGCACAATGGTGCTTGCTACATTACCCGGTATCGGTGAAAGACTCATCAAACGACTTGACGAACACTTTGGTGGTCGTGATGAAGTCATGCGAACGTTGCAATCAGGAGATATCTCACGAATTGCAGAAGTCGAAGGAATCTCTGTGAAGCGGGCGTTACAACTTGCAAGGCAAGTTCATGGAACCGATGGCAACTTCCTAGCAACGAAAGAATCTGAGCGCTTGCACAACCAGTTAATCCAATCTCTTCAATCGTTTTCTTCCTGTTCTGCAACATCTTCAAGAATGCAGATGTTGATGCCGATGCATGAAATCGAACAACGCAGAACGCGCTGTATTGAAATGATGGATTTTGCGAAGACAGACGTACAGGCTTACGAGCGATTGCAAATGATCTTCAAACAGTTGGGACATGCCAGAAAACCAAGTCAAAGATATGAGAGAGTTGTTGTTTCCCGTGATGAACAACCTGAATGGGCGTCATTTGTCCGAGTATTGCAGCCGAGTCCTAGTGAGAAATGGAATGATTACACCGTCTTCAAAACGGTCACGTGGATTGGAAATGATGGTCCCGATGAAGTCCCACCGGGCTGGTTGGTCCTACCAGCAAATGCCGAGAAGGAAATTATGGTCCCTGAATATACCATTGATTGGTTCAAGAATAACAAAAAAATTCTTTCTAGTCTAATTCAAATTCTTCAGTGGAAACAAGAATGGAAAGGGGCACTCCATCCTGTTCTGGAACAAATATTTGATTCAACAGAAGGATTGGAGGACCTTTCTACATTGGTTTCAATGCTCGGAGACGCAGGTGATATCGAAAGTATGGAACATGTTCGTGATAGTCTTTGGAAAACCTCCAAATCCCTTGAAGAATCTCTCAACAGCCGTATTGCCGAGGGAATGGAAACTGCTTCTCTCGATCTATCTGGTTCCGATATGCTTGCTGCTTTAGCAGATGCAGCCACCTTTCAAAGAAAATTAGCACAGGCGACTGAAAATGTCATCGATGAAGTATTGCAGGAAGGACGAAAGGAGATGGCTGAATATCTGCAAGTCACTGGAATAAATTGTCCGCATGATTTGTATTCATCTTCTTGGCCAGTCAAAATAAAACGTCCCACTCTCGACCTCATTGATGCTGAACTCGAAAGGCGAATCAATGATTCAAGAAGCGAACATCTTGTTCGCTCTTCACGAAAACTTGCGGCTCTAAAACCAAAATGTGAAGTTGCTCTACGAACACTTATCGAACACGATATGTGGTACAGTATTTCTCGATGGGCATTGCATCATCGGGCTGAACTCCCAGAACTTGTAAGTCATGGGATTTGGTTTGAGGAAGGAAGACACTTGTTCATCGAAGGCATTGCTCAGCCAGTTTCTTATGGTCTTGGAGATGTTGCACCAACTGGTGATCGACAACCTATTGCGTTACTCACTGGTGCAAACAGTGGTGGTAAGACGACCCTATTGGAACTCGTGGGTCATATCACCCTTCTCGCCCATATGGGATTACCAGTACCTGCGAAAAATGCATTCATTGGTCGTATCGAATCTCTTCATGTCCTTGCAAAATCTGGCGGTACTCAAAGTGCTGGAGCGCTGGAAACAACCTTGGTTGAACTTGCACAAGTTGTTTGTAATGACACTCCTAAACTCATTCTTGCGGATGAACTTGAAGCGATAACAGAACCGGGAGCTGGTGCTCGGATTATCGCAGGAATGTTACGAGCTGCTCAACAACAAACCAAGACGACAATGGTTCTTGTTACTCATCTAGCCCCTGCAATTCTTGAGGCGTATGGAGGATCAGGTCTTCGAGTCGATGGAATTGAAGCCAATGGATTAGATGAACATCTCGAATTGATAGTCGATCGAACTCCGAAAAGAAATTGTCTAGCTCGTTCCACACCCGAACTTATCGTTCGACGATTAGTTGAACGATCAAATGGATCAGCCAAAGATGTATTTACGGACATCCTTTCGTTATTCTAATCAGCATTGACGAGTTGTTTCGCCACCGTATTCAATCATTGGAACTTGGAAGAGGGAATCGCAAGGCCTATCGATTATTGGAAGCGTCAAGGTGCTTTGAGTCCAGTCGATTGTAACGCCACCAGAGGCCATTGGAGATGGGACGTAATCCTCACCTGTTTGAGAAACTGTAAAGAGAATTCCTTCGCCCGGTTGTAGGATAACATCCATTGGTAAGAATTCCATAAGTGCATTAACCGATACGAACGGAGTGAGCACTTCTTGTCCGTCTCTTCCACCTGCATGGAATCGTAGGTCCATTACAGCATGCCCAAGATGCATTCCTGTACCATCGGTCATTTCGATGAAGAGATGTCCTCCAGTCAACCCTGGTGTAGCATCAATGTGGAATGTAGGCATACCAACAATTCGAGTTTCTTCTTCGAACGGTCCGTAACTTAGTGTAACACTGCTTGTTGCAGATACTGTGGAACCAGATGGTGACAGATCACCACCAATCAATTCAAGATTCTCAACATCCATTGGAGGATAGGTTTCTTCGAATCGCCATCCACCTTGATTGTCCTGCATTTCGACACCTAAGGTTGGAGCACGGCCTTCCTCTCTCAAGTACCAATCAAACCAATAGAGCATTTCATCGGCCCAATCCCAACGAAGTGTGTATGGATATGCTTCCTCACCACGACCGGAACTTAAGCCACTGTGTCCTTCAAGGCGGTCAGGATAATCATGAGCCCATTGTCCTGCTAAGGTTTTGATTTCTATGCCAGCGTCTTCAACAATCTGATGGGCAGGGAATGTCATGTGTGGGTCTACATTCCAATCCTGCATTCCCTGAATGATGTAAACAGAACCATTGTAATTCTCGACGACTCTATCTAAGAATGAGCGTTCAGTCCAGTAACTGTTTCCAGCATAATTGACCATTCCCCCACTGAGGTATGCTGCAGGGCCGTTTGCATATCCTTGGATATATCCTTCACAGAGATTATGGCTGTCTTCTGTGTCTCCATCAACACCAAACGAACCGTATACTCCATTGTGCATAATCATGCCACGTGCTTCCATGCTTCCGTTTCGCCACATGAGTTCATGGACACCAATAAGTCCGGACATGGGAACAATTGTAGCAAGATACGGGTTACCGAATGTTGCTGCTTGCCAAGGGGTTGAGCCATCATATGATTTACCAATAATTCCAACCTTTCCATTTGACCAGGATTGTGTTCCAAGCCATGTAACAGCCGCATCGATTCCACGTTGCTCATCTGTACCCATGAGGTCCATACAGTGATTCGATTCCCCAGTACCAAATACTGACACTTGAGCAACTCCGTATCCATGTGGAACATAGTTCTCAATCAGCATTCTTCCAAGACGATCTGCAGGAGTTAGAGCATCGACATCACCATCGTTGTAGTAAGGTCCTATTTCAGCAATCACTGGAACAAGACAATCATCAGAAAGATTCTCTGCTGAACTATAATCACAGCCTTCAATCACTGGCAACCATAATCCAAGATGGACTTCTGCTCCACCGGCAGCACCGGCTCCACCATCAGCAAGTGTAATACTCGGGACCGGAACATAAACAGATTCAACAGCACCTATTGAATAAGTTCCATTGACACTTACTCGAGAAAACACATCCGAGTCGTCATATGTGATATCAGTCCTGTCCCAAGGTTCAGGGTATGACTCTCCATCAACTAACTTAGATGCATTTTCCAAGTCTTCACCAAAGCATCCAGTTAGAAGGCTCGGCAAGAGAAGGACTGCTAACAAAAAGCCGCTTCGCATGGTTAACGGTTAAGGGACGAACATATGACGCTTTGCGCATCATGATGACTCGTTGGCTTCCTGAGCTTCCAGTTCGGCTCGTACTTCATCCATGTCGAGAGATTGCAGTTTTCCGATGAGATCTCGAAGCGCCTCTTCAGGAAGAGCACCCGGTTGCATGAATACACCTATGCCGTCTCTGAAAGCGACTGTTGTAGGGATCGAACGAATACCGAAAGAGCCGGCTAGTGCTTGTTCAGCCTCTGTGTCGACCTTTGCAAATACAACATCTGGAAACTCCTCAGAGACTCCTTCAAAGACTGGAGCGTAGGCTCTGCAAGGGCCACACCATTCGGCCCAAAAATCAATAATTACGAGTTTGTTTTCTTCTATGATTTCGTTGAATGAAGATTCATGCATTGCTACAGTCGCCATAGACAAGGCTGTAGTTTGGAGTATATTTGTTCATGCATTTCACCATAAGGTTGCATCGGCGGATTCATGTGCTGTAACGCAGTCCGGAGAATATGAGCAGAGCCCTCGTCCTCAGCGCAGTACTAGTTTTCCTCCTCACTTCTGCATCGCCTACTTCGATGTTGCTTGATGAACAACACGTAGATTCAGTTGGAGATGCTGACAATATCATCATCTCTGAAATTCTTGTTTCCCCAAATGGTATGAAAAATACGGAAGAGTGTACCAACTGCTACAATGCTACTGATTGGAACGGTGATGGTGAATATGGGTCGTTTTCAGACCAATTTATTGAACTTCACAACCCTACTTCACAAGCCATCAACGTCTCAGACTGGGTTCTTGATGACAAACCAGATGGAGGCAGTGCTCCCTGTCAGATTGCTCGAAACACAGTAATTCCAGCAAATGGATACATTTCAATTTTCAGAAATGCCTCTCGTATTGAACTTGACTACTTTGACGCAGACAGTGTATCGCTAACAGATACGTCTGGATTACTTATCCATGACATCTCCTATCCAGCAGAAGGCATCTTTTACGGTAATACATACATCACAGAGGCAGATGGGAGTTTAGGAAGTACGAGCCCACCGACTCCAGGTTTTGCCCCTGGAGAATCGTTCACGTCTGCGCAAAACATGGTTGGATGTTTCGGAATCAACGATGGTGGAAGAGTTGACGCAATGGTACTCCAAGGCCGAGTTGTCACAATGAATGCTGAAACAGATGTCATCAACGAAGGAAATGTCCTCATTCGAGGCGGTAAGATCGAAGCTGTTTGGGGAGACCAAATTCCAGCAAACGTCGATCTAACAAACGTTCCAATCATCGATACAAATGGAACCATCTATCCAGGACTCATCGACTCTCACAACCACATGCACTACAATCATATTCCACTGTGGGACTTTGAGGTTCATACATCATCAAAGTCTGAAGAAGGTGGCTATTCAAACAGAAACCAATGGAAGAACAATCCAAACTACAAACGAGATATTTCCTGGATGAAGACTTTCGTACAAGGCGGTAGTATGTGGAACATGGCGGATGAGCAAATGAAGTATGCAGAAGTGATGGCTGTAGCAGGAGGCGTAACAGCCGTTCAAGGATCTCCAAGTTCAAACACCGATGCTTGGGACAGCATGCTTTCTCGTAACATCGAATTGTACAACTTTGGCGGCGATGATATACACACCAAGGTAACAACTCTTGAAAGCGATTATGTCGGAAGCCATATCAAAAACGGAAACAGTTCAAAAGACCTCAATGCATGGTACCTCCATCTATCAGAAGGTGTTGACGAAGTCAGCAGAGCAGAATTTGACGTCTTGGTACAAAATGATCTCCTCGTTGGAGAACTGGTTGTAGTTCACGGAACCGCCTTGACCGCAACAGAATTCGCAATGATGGGCCAAGTCGGAGCTGATTTGGCCTGGTCACCATTGTCAAACCTGTTACTTTACGGTGACACAACAGACGTTGTTGCAGCGGATCAAGCCGGCGTACGAATCTCTATTGCCCCAGATTGGGGACCGAGTGGATCGAAGAATGTCCTTCATGAACTCAAAGTAGCAGACGTTTGGAACAAGCAAGCCCTAGACGGCTATTTCTCCGATTACGAACTTGCAGCAATGACAACAAAGAATCCTGCTATGGCAAACAAATGGGACGGATTTGTTGGAAGAGTAAACGCAGGTTTGTACGCTGACCTCGTAGTTGTCGACAACTTCCATGAAGACCCTTATAGAAACCTCATTGAAGCCGTTGATGCAGATATTCGCTTAACGTTGGTTAATGGTCAACCAGTTTGGGGAGACGTCGATATCATGGCCGAACTGAAAGGTACTGACTGGGAGACTGTTACAGGTCCTGGCTTTGACAAAGCGGTCGATGTTACCGACAGATCCGTTGCAGAAGGTACGCAATCATGGGCTACAATTCTTAGCAACATGGAGATGGCTATGGCATTGAATCAAGCTGATATCGATTCCACATGGTCAGCTGATACAGACAGTTACAGTTCCATGCAAGGAAATGTACTGAACAATATATTCACGACCGGAGACACACGACACTTTGGAATCATTGAGGGTTCCAACCATGCTAATACGCATGTTGATTTGACCGTCTTACAGGCTTATTATGACGTTCCAATGATCAATGGAGAACGCACAGGAGTCAATGTTGTGTTCACGCCTCAAGATGGGAATAGTGGAGGTTCAACAATCGATCCAGTCGACCCTGTAGATCCAGTCGACCCTGTCGATCCGGTAGACCCTGTTGACCCTGTAGACAACGGAGGAACCAATGATACTGGTCGAGATGATTGTCCGCCAAATTGTATCCTCGGAGATGATATTGAAGACACAAAAGCAGAGGAGGAATCCTTAATCGGACCTGGAACACTCTTGCTGGTGATTGTTGTTATACTCCTTGCTGCTGTTAGAATCTTGACCCGGGAGACGGAAGAAGATAAGGTATTCAGCGAAGATCAAACTGTCCTGATAGAGAAGGAATGGGAAAGTGAATCAAATCAATTCGTGCCAGAGATGCCACCGTTATCTCCACCACCTGGTGGTAAAATCGAAGAAGAATAATCAAGCGAAGTCCCACGTAGGACCGTCTGGTGTATCTTTTACGACAACACCAAGCTCTGCTAATTCATCACGGATTGCATCAGCACGTGGCCAATCCTTGTTGGTTCTTGCCTCAGTTCTTTGAGTAAGAAGTTCATCCACCTTAGGAGCAATTTCTGCCCGTCGCGGATCTTCTTCTGGCTCTGCAAGTACGACTTCAGGGGCAGGTAAGATTCCAAGAATTTGTCCTGCTGTTTCTTCCAACCAAACTTTCGCATAGTTCGCAACTGCACGTGAATCACCCTCATCGAGTTCCATTGAAAGGATACGTTGCAGTTCTTTTGTGGCTGCAAGAACCTTTGCTACAGCTTCACGGCTGTTGAAATCATCATCCATTGCTCGAGCAAATCCTTCGGCCATTTTTTCGAGAAGACCAAGCGATTTAGAAAGAGGATTCATACTCGTAATATCAGCCATTGGTAAGTCATGACTTTGACCATCAGTGCATCCATGCAGAGCTGTAGCATAGACATCGATAATACGGCTGTGATTTCGTTGAGCATCTTTCAGAAGTTGTTCGTTCATATCGATTGGTGAACGATAATGGGCATTGACCAATGCGAATCTCAAGACCATTGGGTCAATCTTTTTACGAATCTCTTGGATGGTCCAAAAGTTACCAAGGGATTTACTCATTTTCTCACCATCGATGTTAACAAATCCATTATGAAGCCAATAACCTGCAAGAGGAGAATGTCCCGTGTGGCATTCACTTTGGAATATTTCAGCTTCGTGATGAGGGAACCTCAAATCATGTCCTCCTCCGTGAATATCAAAGGATACTCCAAAGTGATCGAGACTCATTGCTGTGCATTCAATATGCCATCCAGGGCGACCTTCACCCCAAGGAGAGGGCCATGTTGGTTCACCTGGCTTTGCTTGTTTCCATAATGCGAAATCTTTGTGATCACGTTTTGTATCTCCAGTACCTTGAACTCTTCCGCCTGCCCCTTGTCGAACAGCGTCGATTGATTGTCCAGTGAGTAAACCATACTTTTCGGGAGCAGACTCCACATGGAAATAGACCCCATCATTCGCAGCATATGCATGTTCCTTCTGAATCAAATCTTCAATAATATGAATCATTGAGTCGACATATTCTGTACACCTTGGATAATGATCTGCACGAAGAATATTGAGTGAATCCATATCCTCATAATAGGTTTCAATATTGTTTTCTACCAAGACTTTCCAATCTTCTCCAGATTCGATTGAGCGTTTGATGATTTTATCATCAATATCTGTGAAGTTTTGAACATAATCAACATCATAGCCCGATGCTTCAAGCCAGCGATGTATCAAATCAAAAGCGATGTAACAACGTGCATGACCCAAATGACATAGGTCGTAAACTGTTACTCCGCAAACATACATCCCTACTTTTCCTGGAGATTGTGTCTTAAAATCGACTTTTTCTCTGCGGCGAGTGTCGTGAAGGCGGAGTGGCATGTGAACAGGTCGATGGTGTAATCCCTCTCACTTGAAGGTTCATACGCAACAGGTGCTTCGCATGGATGAGACCCATGTTTGATTTGACCTCCAATGATGGAATTGGGTTTTTGAATCGACGAATCAAGGACACTCAGTTGGTTCAAATTTCATGGATATTGCCAACAGCTTCGATTATATTGGCAACACTCATACATTATTTTTCAGGGAATTATCGAGACATACCGTTCTTCATATCCGAAACAGATCATCCAGGATTAGAAGATCACGTTTTTTCGATTGGCCTCTTTTTATCTGCATTAATCCAAACCATTGTTTCATTCCGCCTCTATATTTTGTTCAAGCCAATCGCTTCACCCAAATTACATCTTTTCGCCTTACTGTGTGGTCTAGCAACATCAACCCATCTTGCTGTTTTATCATTTGCAACGATGGATCAATACCTTGAGATCCATATTTACACTGCAATGGTCGTCTTTCATGGAGGCTTTGCGTGGGCCTTTGCAACTCATTTTTCCCTACCAAAATCTAAATCCAAAGGGCGGAAAGTACGGGTCTACTCGCTATTCCTTGCCTTTGCATCTCTAGTTGTTATGACCGTTTCAATTCGAGATGGGATACAATCTGGAGAAAAGGAATTAGGCGTCCACTCTTCCGAAATCGGCTTAGAATATCTACAACCTTGGGTTGATTATGCTGCTCCAGCAGAATACCTACTTTTCTTCGGACTTATCGGATGTTTAGCATCATTCCGTTGGGACATTAAGGAACACGCCACCAAGGCTCAAGATACGCCTGTCGAGAGTTGAGAGAGCAACGATATTTGGATCAATGCCTTGTTCACAGACATCTTTCCAGACATGAACATTCATCGTTCGATGTGATAAAATATGCTTGATACAGCCAAGATATTCAAGTCCTTTAGAATCAAGTTCCTCTTCAATACGTGGACCCCAAAGCCCAGCAAATAAACCAGAATCAGGACGTTGTATCAATTCAGGCAGACCTTGAGCATCAACTTTGAGAACACATTGAAGTTCAATCGTCGTTTTCTTTTGTTTCCTTGGTCGTGGCAATTCATTTGCTCGCAACATTCCCTTACAGGTATCACGTACTGGGCAAACATCGCAGGTTGGTTTTCTTGGCCGACAAACAAGTGCTCCAAGTTCCATCATCGCCTGATTCCAATCACCTGGATGTTCACGAACGAGATTCAAATCAGCGTACTCTTGAACATCTTTTACGGAAGGAAATTCATTGTTTGTTTGACGAGCCATGACTCTTCGAACGTTCCCGTCAACGCAGGCAACTGGATGAAAGAAAGCCATCGAAGCAACGGCTGCCGCAGTATAGGGGCCAATGCCTGGTAAGGCAAGTAATTCATCATACGTTGAAGGTATCTTGCCCCCATAATCAGCTACAACGATCTGAGATAATGCATGAAGGCGCCTTGCTCTTGAGTAATACCCAGCCCCTTGCCATAAGAAGAGGACGTCATCCACATCTGACGAAGCCATCGAAGATGGTGTAGGGAATCGTTCATACAACCGCTTATGATATTCTATACCCCGTTCCATCTGTGTTTGCTGAAGAAGAATTTCTGACAATAAGATCGACCAAGGCGATGGATTCATTCTCCAAGGTAAACTTCGCTGGTTTCGGTTAAACCAATCCATGAGATAATCTTGGTTCAATCGAACATCTCCTCAGCATAAATCAATGCAGAGGCCACATCTTGGTCTTGGTTGGCATCACCAAATGAACGTCGTTCTTGCTCAGACATTTCCCCGCAATTAAGAGCATAATCAAGAACATCCTCCATCGCCCCAAGATGAAATTGAACAGAACGATTAGGTTTGGTAGGATGGCGGCAAGCAGCGATTTTGCAATGCTCTGTAGAAGCGACTGCTTTCATTTCACCGCTGTCGGTTACAAATTCTTGATGCGTGAACAATTGATTTGCCTTGGTCCCGTTAGCATAAGTCACTTCAGCCATAAACGCATGATTTTTTTCATCACGTTCGATCGTTCCTCCAAACGCCGCACAAATGATTTGGTGACCAAAACAAATACCATAGATTTCTGCTTCTGAATTTCGAATCAATGAGACGACTTCATCCATCCAAGGCTCCCATGAAGTGACATTCTTACGACACCCAGTAATCACAGTTGCATCGGTTTCGAACGGTTGTTTCACCCTGATTCCAAACGAATAATCTCGTGGGTTCTCGACATGAGGAGCCCATAAATAGACTTCATATCCGGGAAAATGTTCCATGATTTCCTCGCAACCTTTCTCACCAAAGGCTTGACGTTCTGCAAGCAAATCTACAATCAAAAGTCGCTCCATACCGATCTATGCAGTTTTTGCAGCTTCTATTTTAGCATCATTTGATTTTATTTGTTCCCAAACAAGCTCTGCAATATCCTTTACTTCAATGTTTGAATCAATGGCTGACAATCCATCTGTAACCATTGTTGAACAGAATGGGCATCCAACTGCAACAGTATCTGCTCCAGTCGCTGCAAGTTCCTTAGCACGAATGATGTTGACTCTGTCATTTCCTTCTGGAACAGATTCTTCCATCCACATTTGGGCGCCACCTGCTCCACAGCAGAAAGAACCACGGCCATGACGTTCTGCTTCCACATCGACGCCACCAATAGCGTCACGTGGAGCATCGTATTCTCCTCCGATTCGACCAAGATAACACGGGTCGTGGTATGTTACAGAACCATCGTGCTTCGGTTCAGGTAGTTTACCTTCCCCTTGAAGATGAGCAATCAACTGAGAGTGGTGCATTACTTCGATGTCTTCTCCACCGTAGTCTTTGTATTCCTTTCCAAGTGTATGGAAACAGTGAGGGCAAGAAGCAACGACTTTCTTCACACCAAGTTCGTTGAACGTTTCTAAATTGGTTTCTGCAAGCATCTGGAAGAGATACTCATTTCCTGCACGACGTGCTGCATCTCCGCTGCAACCTTCTTGCATTCCAAGAATACCAACATCTAAACCTGCTTCTTTCATAATTGAAATCGTATCACGAGCGACCTTTTTGTTGCGCTCATCAAAGGAGGCCGCACAGCCAGCGAAGTAGATGTATTCCGCAGGTTCGGCAACCTTGACGTCAAGATCAGCAGCCCAATCACCTCGTTCATGAGATGGCAAACCATAAGGATTTGAATCGGATTCTAAATTCTCAATTGTAGCCATGAGAGGCATGATTGTATCCTCAACCGATTCATCGAATTCCATTCGTTCCATCATCAAATGACGGCGAGCGTCTGTGAGTTTAGGCACATGTTCAATGTTGACAGGGCATACATCGACACAAGCGTGACATGTTGTACATGCCCAGACCGCTTCTTCACCGAATCTGGCAATGATGTCTTCAGCAGGTGTTTCTCCTGCGAGTAATTGCGAAGAATGGTCGTTCGCATAATTGCGTACATCATGAATAATTTGCATTGGGTTGAGAGACTTACCGGAGGCATAAGCTGGGCAAACGTCTTGACAGCGAGCGCAGGATGTACAAGCCCATCCATCGATGAGACTTCTCCATGAGAGTTGCGTAAAAGTGGAAGCTCCAAAAGTTTCCAGTTCTAAATCCTCTAAAGCAACAGCGGATCCGCTTTCATCAATTTCAAGAGGTCGCATTTTCGCCATAGGCTCTGTGTCGAAGAAGGCAACGTTTGGTAATGCCATTACAAGATGCATGTGTTTTGAAAGTGGAATCAAGAAAAGGAACGTGCATATAGCAACCATGTGAGCCCAATAGGCGATATTGATCGTACCTTGGCTTGGAGAGAAGCTATCAGCGACCCATGCACCAATCATTTCCCATGTCGGATCAGGGTTCTCTCCTGCTTCAACAATATAGGAGGTGATACAGATGGTCATAATGAGAAGCAAAATCACATTCCCTTCGAGTTGAGACTTTCCTTTCAACTTCTCAGGAGTGAAAAGAACTCGCCGATTTAGAGCAAGGAAACAACCGAGAAGAGCGCTCGTATACCCCAGTTCAACCATGCCGTTCCAAATACCGTTCAAGAAATCGGGAAGGATGTGTTCACTAAATCGATTAGCCGTTGCAAGGTCGAGCATGTCTGAGGAGAGCATCAAAAAGCCCCAGAACATCAATACGTGCATTGTTCCTGCAACTTTATCCTCTAGGACTTTCTTTTGACCAAGCCAAACAGTGAGCGTCTCTTTCAATCGTCTAGCCCAAGAATCGAATCGCTTATCTGGAGCTCCGAGAAGAACTAATCGTGTTGCTTTTTGAACCTGATAAGAAAAGAAAGCAATCGACACACCACCGAGTAACAAAAGGAGGTAATACCCTTTGATTCCCGCGTAGTCAACGTCGAGTGGATGGACCATCATATTCCAACCCAAGTGCATTCAATCCTTCAACCCAACGATTGAAACAATACCAATCCTAATGATTGTGAAACAACTGGGGGAGCCATGGTGAAAGCGAGCGCTCCTGGAAAGTGTATTCTTTTCGGAGAGCATGCTGTCGTTTACGGACAGCCCGCAGTAGCATGCAGTATCAACCAACGAATGATCGTTGAACTCGAAGAGGAAACTCAATTCGATTCTTGGCGACTTGACGGAGCGATATTGAACCTTTCAAAGCACCCACATATTCGATTCCTAAAAGATAAGTTGTGGTCTGAAGGAGAACATCCACCGCTTAAAATTCGAATCCGAGGCACTGTGCCTCCAGCATCGGGACTGGGGTCATCTGCAGCTCTCTCTGTGGCTTTAGTCGCTGCTTTACAACAACTAAGGCAGGAAGAACTTAACCCTGAAATGGCAGGCTTATTATCCCATCAAGCCGAAGCATTTGCACAAGGCGGTAGAGCAAGCCCAATCGATACGACAACAAGTGCACTTGGTGGATTTATTGTGTTGTCAGATACGATCGAAGACTCCCTTGACCATATTGGAGAGCGTAGATTACAACATCAAGATGAGGTTACGACATGGCAGTTACATTCCTTTGAGGCAAGGATTCCTGAAGATACATATCTTGTTATTGGCAACACAGGTATTCGTGGTTCAACTTCAAAACAAGTATCCAAAGTTGCAGCATTACTTGCTAAGGAACCTGAACGCAAAGTTGAGATTGAAGCGATTGGCTCCATCGCCAGAAAAGGCATTGAAGCACTCAGAACAGGAAATATGGAATTGGTCGGTAAAGCGATGACTGAAAACCACATCGTACTTCGTTCACTCGGTGTTTCATCCCCGGAATTAGAAAATCTCATCAAAGCAGCAGCGCGGTCAAGTCTAGGAGTGAAATTAACAGGTTCTGGCGGCGGTGGATGTATGATTGCATTGACCAAAAATCCAGAAATAACTATTGGAGCAATTGAGATGGAAGGGGGAAGGGGATTCATAACTCGTTTCAATACCGCAGGCGTTCGTATCGAGACCCTCTCATCACAGGATAATAGCGAGCAGTGAACTGTTTTTCACAGCCATACCACCGACTGCGCCTGAGCCGTCAGTTTATATACTCCGGGCAGAAGGATTGGGACATGACCACCGATGAAGAGCGTTTGACAGTAGTCAACGTCGTTGCCAGTACCCGTGTTGCCGAAGAACTTGACCTCCCTGACATTGCGATTCAACTGAATTGCGAATATGAGCCTGAGCAATTCCCAGGTGTTGTATACCGAGTCACAGAACCTAAACTAGCAATTCTCATGTTCCGCTCTGGACGTGCAGTTTGTACTGGTGGAAAGAACGAAGACAACATTCACACAGGTATCGATCGAATGATCAAGGACCTACGTGCTGCAGGAATCACCACATGGGACGTCGAAGACGTCGAGATTGAAGTTCAAAACATGGTGGCTACATACGCACTTCATTACCCAGAAGATTATGATGGAAAGGACAAGTTTACTGGTGCTGACCAAGCAGGAGAACCTCGTAAGTTGAACCTGAACAACCTTACCTTCCACCTTCCATTCGACAAAGTTGAATATGAGCCAGAGCAATTCCCTGGCTTGATTTACCGCCTTGATTATCCAAAGGTTGTTTGCCTTATCTTCGGCAGTGGAAAGATGGTTATCACTGGCGCACGCCACAAGGATGAGATTCTGGAAGCTGTTGAAATCATTAAGGACGAATTGGCTGACCTGCTCTGAAGATGCAATCGCATCTTTCATGTGCTTGAACACTCAAGGACATACATGGGCGAAGCACGTCTGCAAGTAGGCATCCCTCTTCTGCTAGTGCTCCTGCTCTTGGGAATGTCCCAAACATCGTTTGCATCCACCTTTGTGCTTGACGATAATGATGCAATCGTAAAACACGCAGGTGGCGACCCTGGAGTCAGTGATGTCCCTACTTGGAGAGTCGGTGACAAATGGGTGTATTCTGGCACGTTTGATCCATCCATACTCATTACAGACACAGGCGTTTCGGCGAATGTTGGTGAAATCAACGGTGACTCAACTGCTGAAGTCACTGAAATCCTTGAACTGCAAGTTGATAACGGCTCAGAGTGGGTCTACAAACTACGGATGACTGCAGATTTCGACAAGAGTGGTGTGGAACTCGAGGGATACACTGGAAACGCAGAGATTCAATTTACTCAAACAGAATACCTTCGAGTCAGTGATTTTGCCTCTCTTCGAAACGACTTGGACTTGTACATCAAATTCGTTCCGTACGGAATCGGGTCGTTAACTCAACTTTTGGGAGACATTACAATCACCAACTTATACAGCCCAGGGGCTGAAACCTATGATTTCCCAATTCGAGACGGTGAGCGTTGGACTGTATTGACAACAGCATCTGCCACATGGTCCGGCCAGAGTGATTACATCACCCCATTCCCCCCTCCAGAAAGCGATACAAACACAACCACTTGGGAAGTAACAAAAGTGGGTCAACCACGAAATGCATTTGGTTCAGGAATCGCATACAGCGGATGTGATTCATCTTACGAACTCACCTCTTGGAATTCCGATGGAGTATCCACTGGTTATCGATGGTATTGTCCTGCTGTCAACAACTTCGCGTGGCGACATTCTGAAGAAGACGTGGGATTGACAATCGATTTCAGATTAAAGCAATACATGCCCGTTGGAGCAACTGGTTCTGAAAGTAACAGCGACCCAGGGACAAGACCAGAATGCATTGATGTCCAGCCAGAACGAACACTTACTGCCTTAGATACACCCCTCGATGTTTGGGTTTCTCTCAATCCAAGTTGTTATGGTTCGATTAGTGGGGTAAATGTGGACCTCGATTTTACCGATATTGAAACCAGTTTTGTCACTGGTACAAATGGCTCAGGCATGGCCTCAATCAATGTTGGTAATGCTCTGGATTATTCATCCACAAATACAGATTGGGCAAGCCATGGTGTTGTTGCGAAAGCTGGTAATTATGTTGGCTCTACAACCGTTACGTTAGATGAATTCCTCGTAGGGCTTGACCTCATTGCTGACGAAGAACGTGCGGTCATAACACGCAATCGCAGTGGGGAATTGAGTACCGTTAGTTCCCTTTCTGGATACAATGTGCTCCCAGGAGACGAACTCATTGTAGAGGTTGCAGTTGTCAATAAGGGAATTACTGCCTCGAGTCCAACACAGATGCGGATTTATCACCCAGATGGCTCAACCTTTGACCTTGGACTTCCGAGTTTAGGAACCTACGAATCGCACAAAGTCAATTTCACTTGGACTGTTCCACTTGACAAGAGTGTTGGCGATGTACCAATACGATGGGAAGCAGACCCTATGCAAGTGAATTCTGCAGATGCTAATTCAGATAACGATCTAGCAGAAATCACTCTCTTTGTAGGACGTTTACCAACTGCATTAGCAGAAGCAATTGAGGAATTTACCAATGTGCAAACCATCATTAATGCAAGTGGAAGTTTTGATGAAGATGGAGGCGACGTATCTTGCTTATTCAATATCCCCTATGATGATGGAACCCGTACATATTCCTACATGAAAGTAGAATCCATTGATTGCATGCTCAACTTTACCTGGACTGATGATGGAATATATCCAATTGAAATTACCGTTACCGATGAAGAACAAGATCAAGCAGTTACCACATTGAACGTCACCATTCTCAACAGAGCACCGAACATCGAGGTTGTAAGTGCTCGAACCGAAGTGAAGGTCGAACATCCAGTCACACTCTATGCTTATGCAAATGATACTGATTCTGAGGATGTGTATCCTGGCATCGTGGATGTCTATTGGCCTAATGCTGAATGTGAAGAAGGGTATTACACTCGGATTTGCACAACAACAGCCCCTACTGAAGGATGGCATACTTTCCTTGCTGTCGGTGTTGATGATGATAGTGCCATGACCTCTGCAAGCATTGACATTCGATTTACCAACATCAACCCCCATGGCTTATCCGTTACTGTCAGTGAAGATGGAACGCCTATTGCTATGGATGTGCAACAAACGTGGCATGTCGAAGAAGATCAGATCGTACGTGTCCGAGGCCAAGCTCTCGATTCGATCGATGATTTGGAAGGACTTACTCACCGTTGGTGGCCTGATGATGCCCAACCAAACCTCATCAAGACCTTTGATGGACGTGTTTCGGAGTATGATATGGTATGGGAAACCTCTGGACTCCACCGTATGCGTTTGGAAGTCAGTGATTCTGAAGGAGCGAGCAGTGGAACCTACGAACGTTGGGTCAACGTCGCCAACGTTGCCCCTCTCGTCATGCCACTGCAAGAAGTGTTACCAATTGCTGAAGGTGAAGAAATTCGATTAACAGGAAACGCAACCGACACGCCCTCTGATTACGATTCATTGGTACGATGCTGGGATATCGACCCGGGTATTGATTCAAATGACGTAGGTGGTGCGGATGATGATTGTGACATCAGAGGAGATGATTTGATTTGGCACTGGAATACGAGTGGCATGCACACAGTGATCTATCACGTAACAGATGATGATGGCGTTCGAGTAAGTGAAATCATCACTGTTGAGGTGTTGAACATACCCCCAATTGTGCGTTACAGAACAATTGATTGCCTTGCATATGAAACATGCATTCTTGATGCTACGAGCACAATAGACTCCGCAAATGATCTTGATCAACTCACCATCATTTGGGATTTTGATACATCATCCGACTCCAATGGAGACGGGATTAAGGACAATGATGCTGATGCTGTCGGAAAGCGTGTTGAACATATGTTCAAACAAACAGGTTCGACAACAATCCGAGTTATTGCTTGGGACGAAAATCCTGAACGACCTGGTTCAAAAATCATCAACATCGATATCGGACCTCCAGACAGAACATTCACCGAAGATATCGGCGCACTTATGGTGGGAGAAGAAGCAAACCCACTCGCCCAACTCTCCTTACTGTTGATCCTACTTTTAGGCCTTGGATACATGACAAGACAACGTCGAAAAGGTGGTCAAGAACGAGCCTTAGAACGTCTTGATGCACGGCAAAATGCAATCTTTAGCGATGAAGAAGTTGGACTTATGCCTCACGAAGTATCTGCACGTCGAAATAGGCCTCATGACCCTCCTGTGAACAATTCCTTCGACCAATCGGAAGTACATCCAACGGTTCAATCAGGCCCGCCAATACCTGAATCTGGCCTTCCAGAAGGATGGACAGCAGAACAATGGGGGCACTATGGCCAACAGTGGTTAGAATCCCAATCTCAAAACTGAGTCGTATGACCTTCAATGAGTATAGCCTAAGTACGAGGAAGTACACATCAAAGCATGGCGAACCGAGCAACCGCAGTCTTTGTCTTGTTCATGCTGATGACCACATCACTGACGGCGTTATCAAAAGATGCATTTACTCTTGAAGACGAAGAACTCATTGAATCCTCATCAAAATCGACAACAACTGCAGAGATTGCAAGCTGGCGTATCGGAGACAAATGGACCTATGAGACTCAATTTGATGTTGCTCAACTTATTGCACAAGCCAATGTTTCTGCCACTCTTAACACCTTAACAGGGGATACTGTTTACGAAGTAGAAGACATCTTTTTCATCACGATTGATGGTGTTCAAACATTAGCATACAAACTCAAAATTGACGGTGATTTCAGTTCAGGAAACAGTGGTGCCACCCTTGAAGGAACAAGTGGACGACTCGAGATTGGTTACTCTGGAGAAGATATTATCCGTGTCCGGGACCAAGCAGTGATAAATTCTGAATTTGAGTTGGATGTTGAATTTGCCCCATTCAATCTTGGCTTCCTCAGCCAAAATATTGGAGTCATCAATTTTGACACATATTACGACCCACCCAAGGAGAGATACGACTTCCCACTTCGAACTGGTGACCAATGGTATATGCCGTTCATGTCCGGAACAAGCGTAAGTGGAAGTTCGGATTATTTCGATCCTTCAGACTTTGATACAAACGGTGCTGAAAACAATTCATGGCAAGTCACAACCGATGGCATTCCAACTGAAGATGGCCTGAACATCAAATACGAAGGATGCGATGAATCATACAAAGTAAACGAATGGAATGCAACAGGAGTTAGTTCAGGGTTCAATTGGTATTGCCCTGATGTACGTTTTAATTCATGGATTCGTATTTCAAACGCTGCAGGATTTACCATCGATTGGCTACTCAAAGACTACGAGCCAGTCGATTCTTTTGGTGTAAACAAAAGAACAACTCCTGGGGATCGAAACGTCGACATCGAAGTAACTACCCAGTTTGTTGCAACCTTACCCGACTCCATGTCTGAAGTTTATGGATTCTATGCAGTTGCCCCAAACAACACTCCTGAGGTCAACAAAAACCTCCAACTACGTTATGAAATGGCGGGCACATTACTCAATCCCATAACCGCTAGTAACGGAAAAATTGAGGAAAGCATCAACGTTTCCAATGTTCAAGACGATACGACAGCAAGTGATGATTATACAAGTAACGGGGTTATCGTATGGGACCCTGTTCAGGAAATCATTGGTGTTGCTACCATTGTCATCGACTTATCCGTTGTTGGAATCGACTTGGTTGCTCAAGAAGATTCAATCATTGTAACAAGAACTCGAGACGGTGAAGTTGCAACATTATCAAAATCAATCGGATACAATGCCCTCCCAGGTGACCTGTTGTCCTTCTCATTACCAGCACAAAACCGTGGTGTTTTGACTTCACCATCGACTGAGATGGAAGTCATTGTTCCAGGTGGAGAAACAATTCGACAAGCCGTCCCTGCTATAGGAGCATACAGCGAACAGCGAATCGACGTCGATTGGACTGTTCCCGAAGGAGCCACAATCGGAAATCAAAGTTTGACGTTTACCGTGGATCCTGACCAATTGGTCGCTGGTGATGCAAATAGAAGCAACAACCAGGCAAGCGTTGATATTTTCATTGGCCGATCTCCTAATGGGACAATTAGTATTGAGTCCGGAAAGTATTCGTTTGAAGATGTCTTTATTGATGCAAGTGCTTCATTCGACCCTGATGGCGGAGATGTTGAATGCCGATTTGAAATCGAATCCCGAGCGGGCCTTATTGATGTCATTACGACACCTGATTGTGCCATGACCTGGAATTGGACCGACGGTGGTGCATGGGAACTAACAACCATTGTCACAGATGATGAACTCGATTCAACAACGCTCGTTAATTACGTGACAATTCTTAACCGAGCGCCATACATGAATCTCAGCCATCCTGCTGAGATCGCTGTTGAAACAGAAATCACAATCGATGCAACAGACAGCGGTGACATTGACACTATTTCCCCTTCTGGACAACAAGTTTCCATATCTTGGCCAGATTTAAATTGCCAGGAAGGATTGACTCAACCAACATGTACCTTTACGCCTATGGAAGAAGGCCCAATTGAAATCAAGGCGATTGCAACCGATGACGATGGTGCTCAAACTGAAGTCACTTCGAGCGTTAACGTACTGAATATCGCCCCTGAAGTCGGTGAAATCGAAGTTTGGATTGCTGGCGTAAATACACCATTTGATGCAAATGGGACATGGATTCTTGAAGAAGATCAGACTGTGATTCTACGTGCACAAGGATCAGATTCGCTTAATGATCGGGACCAACTTATTCTAAATTGGAACCTTAGCGATCTCATTTCTGACTTAACTGTCTCCACAGATGGTTCTGCTTCGGATGTGGCTACATCATGGCCGACAACTGGCCAGCACGTCATCAGTGTACGAGCAGTGGATGATGATGGCGTTTCATCTGATCCATCGTTGGCAATGGTGACCATTGAAAATGTCGCACCGACAATAGCCGCTGAGACAAATTTCTTGGATGCCATCAATCGAATTGATGGATTACCAGTCTTTGAAAATGATATGGTTGTATTCGATGTCACCGGAAGCGATACAGCTTCAGATATGGATACACTGGAAATCTGTTGGGATATTGATGGAACAACTGACAGTGACCTCGATGGAACGATGAACAACGATTGTGATGTCGAAGGCGACCACCTTGAAACCATGTGGGATTCATCTGGATACAGAACAATTACTGCTTGGGTTATGGATGATGATGGCGAGAAAGCCTCACTCTCAGCCGTGGTCAAAGTCATGAATCGAATCCCGACTGCAAAGATTACCTATGAAAATGGTTCACTTGATAATCTCGTCGAAGGAGATACACTCAATGTAACAGCATTCGACACACTTGATACTGAATCCGATCTTCTCGATATGCTCTACGTATGGGACTATGAATGGGAAGATACGAATCTTGATGGAAATGGAACTGGGGATGTTGATTCAACTGGCATTTCAATCTCAATAGAGGATTTACCAGCTGGCACATGGACAATCACGCTCACAGTGACCGATGATGATTTGGCTACAAGTACGAAGACAATGACTATTTCAGTTGAGGAAAAGCCTCCAGAAGGTATTCTAGAAGAATTTAGTGAAGCACTTGGTGTGAGCGAAACCATGTCAATTGTGATTATCTTACTCGTTGCCCTCGTGCTTATTCTTGCCTCATTCTTGGCAGTGACACGACGTTCCCCTTCCGAAGATTTGCTTGAATCACATGGTTCGAGCAAGATGTGGGACTCTGCTTCTTTACCAACCTATGAATCCCCTGCTGAGACTCCTACATTCGAACAAGCAGCACAGCCAACTCAGCCAGTTGCTCAACCTTCCTTTGAACAACCGCCTCAGGCTAACCAAGGACCTCCTCTACCAGCAAGTGGACTTCCGCAGGGATGGACGATGGAACAATGGGCATATTATGGCGACCAATACTTGGCAGCGAATCAACCACCTGCACCAGTGGCTCAACCGACACCTTCAATGACTCCAACAAACCAAGACACAACCAGCCTGTCGAGTTTACTTGATGATTTGGATTTGTGACGTGTATGGGGAATTTGTGGCAATTTTTTGGTTTACCCGATCCAGAGGGTGGCCCGCAACCACCTCCTAGGCAGAAACCTATTGCTGAACAGCAACCCTCATTGGAACCTCGAGAACAAATTCCAGAGCCTGTACTTGAAGAGACTCAAGAAACATCTCACTTGATGACACCTCCTTCTTTCTGGACAGGACCGGTTACTCCTGATGGAGAACCTTTTCATGATCTCTCTTCTATCAAAAAGACCACAAAAATCCGGCCAAAAAGAGCTCTTCGATATGTCAAACCAGATTCAAAATATAGAATCTATACAAATATGATCTCTGAAAGAGTCGCTCAAGGAGATACGGTCATTGTTGATTTACGACCTCTCGTCCATATGGATTCTCATCAGCAAGCATGCCGTCGAGAATTGCGAACGATGTGTGAAAGAGTTGGTGTAGGAATTTTTGCTCTTGATTCAGAAGATAAATTACTCATGATTCCAGGTTCAGATGTTGTTGTTGAGAGAAATAAACACGAACTTGGAATTACTCGTCTTCTTCGAGTTGAATGAGTGATTATTATGAGCGAACATCAAAAAGAGAAATTCGCGGGCTCATACCTTGAATTATTTGTTGCATCTGCGTCTATGTTTCTTCTTTTTGCGGTCATGTTAACATGGTTGATATTTACGAGTCCATATGGACTCTTCGATGATCACGAACGCTTGAAGACTGTAAATTTCATCTTCATTGTTCACTTTTCTCTTGGTCCAATGATTGCTGTTCTGGCAGGAATTGCTTTTGACACATTTCCATTGGTCTACAACATACCGTCATTTGAACGTACAACTATGCGTCATTTCTTGCAACTCAATATACTCGGTCAACTGTTTATTTTTGTCGGTGTATTCTCAATGAACTGGGATTTATTGATCGAATTATCGGGAATAGGAATTATTCTACTTTCTCTCTCTCTCCTCTCGTTGGCCAGCCCTGCGATAGAGGTTTTTAGAACAAAGAATGAGGTTGATGAAGTTGGGGCTTTTTCCTACACACCTGGTATTTTATTGATCATTTGTGGAATCATTGTAATCGCTTCATGGTTCTTGAGAGGGATTGACGGGATGATTGAACTCGGGGTCTCGTTTGCAGTTGCTCTTTTCTCATGCATGCAAATTGCAACATGTTTGCTCTCACACTTTAATCGCCGATTGGGATGGGAAGTTACGAAACCAAAATCATTGCAATTAAAATTTGCTTTGTTCTTTGTAATCGCTCTTGCCCATATTGTAATTAGCACACTAAGAGGAAGAGATCTCGTTGGTGAGAACCTTGTTGATATATCCCTAACTGCCTTATTCATAATCATGTTTTTTATTATTGACCCGAAAAGAATCCTCCAACTCTCATTCGGATCATTGGCAAAACCCCATTCTCGGATGGTCTTAGGAGGATACCTCTTACTTCCTGTTTTAGCTGTTATTTCCGCTGGACCTATATGGACAGGCCACCAAGGAATTGCTTCTATCCAACCAGCACATTGGTTACTCCTAGCCAGTTCAGGATTCCTTATCGTCTGGGGTTTTGCCTTATTCCTTCACGAAGACCACTTGCATATTTCATTAGCAAACCGAACAACTCCCTGGATTACATTCCTTTCTCTTATGATTGGAGCCGTTCTGATTTGTTGGTCACTTTACGATAAGAATGTACTCACAACCGGGAAGAACTACGCCCCATTTATTGGTTGGGCAGTTGCCCAAATAGTGGGTATTGTGTCCCTAACATATCTTCTTGCAAGACATATTTTCTTCCCTGATCAGAATTGGCATCGCGTTCCTATGTTTTACAATCGGTTTTTATCAAAGTAGTTGTCTTAATTGATCGAGATAATCAAGAGACTCTTCTGTAAATCCAAGAACGGTTGATTCTGAACCTTCAACCAATGTAGCGTGCTGACCCATTAGCCCAGCAAGATCATAGCCACCGGCTTTTCCTTGCCATGAATTGGATTCGATGAGTTCAATCAAATCATCATCTGAGAAATCACTAAACTCAACAATTGCACATTCGATTGAAGTCTTCCATTGATTCAACGCATGAACTGATGTCGCTGACCATACTCTATGTCTTCGCCCACGTAGACGAATGAGCATACTGGTTGCATGTGACCGATCTCTTGGCTGTCCAAGAGCTGTGTTCTCGTCATCTGGGTCTTCAACCAACGTATCTGCAACCACGACCACATCCTCCTTAACTGGGAATGAAACTGCGATTGATTTTCTCAATGAAACCTCTTTTACTTGTTCTGAAACTGGTCCTCTTGGTACGCTTTCGTCAACGTTTGCCAGTGGTCTTTGTACTACGTCGGAATATCGCTTTTGAAGAATAAGACCCCGGCGAGTAGACGCTGATGCAAGAAGAATCTGCATGGACACCCTAAGAGGGAACAGTTCATCAGATTTTGCAAACGTTTGAAGCGTGAGTTTCAAAGGGCTGATTGTTTTCCTTTAGACGGGGCGCAACAATGGACACCATGAAACGAATACCAACCCACGTTGAAGGATTGGATGAAAACATGCAAGGAGGAATTCCAAAAGGGCACATCTGTATTGTCGCAGGCGCCTCTGGAGCTATGAAATCCAGTGTAACATTCTCTGTCCTCTACAACGCAGTTCTCTATGGTGAAACAAGCGGAATTTACGTGACCCTGGAGCAAGGAAAGGATTCCCTTCGTGCTCACATGTCAAACATGGGCATGAACGTCGATGACCCACGTGTCCGAAACCGAATTGCAATTATCGATTTATCTGACCTTCGTGTTCAATTGGATGAACAAGGAATGAGTAATCGTGTTGACTGGATGGGGCAACTCATCAAACAATTAACCAATTATCGTAAATCAATTGGTTTTGAACTTCTGGTTTTCGATTCACTTGGTGCATTCTTTACCTTGACCAAAATGGAAAATCC
>QXYA01000035.1:10272-18101 GCA_009887135.1 Candidatus Poseidoniales archaeon | reverse complement strand
ATCCTACTCCATGGGTCAGGTTCAACAATTATCCACTTCCATTTTGAATCGGATAATGGTTCAGTCTACAAAATGAATCGTCCTTGGGACGGAATCATCTCCCGACTTGAACGAACCTACTCAGAAACATCGTCCGATCGCACCCGAAACCGACTCATTGCATGCATGACAGATCTTGATTGTCATGCCTGTAACGGTGAGAAACTCAATCCAGCAGCTCGTTTCGTGACAGTTGGGGGAATACGACTTCCAGAAGTGAGTCGAAGTTCAGTCCATGAAGCGTATCAACTCATCAAAGCCTTCAATCCAGAAGCAGACGGGCCACCCGAACAATATGCTGATGTCTTAGAACCACTCAACGATCGCTCACTCTTCATAGGAAATGAAATTCTTAAGGAAATAGAAAACAGACTTGGCTTCCTTGATAGTGTAGGGCTTGATTATCTAACCCTTGATCGTAAAGCAAACACACTCTCTGGTGGAGAAAGTCAGCGCATACGATTAGCGACTCAAATAGGATCAAGGCTAACTGGCGTCATGTACGTTCTCGATGAACCTTCTATTGGACTTCATCAGAGAGATAATGAACGGTTACTGGAGACATTACGCGAACTCACTACATTAGGCAACACCCTTCTAGTGGTTGAGCATGATGAAGATACATTACGTCAAGCGGATTGGATTTGCGATTTAGGCCCAGGAGCGGGCCTTGAGGGGGGTCACATTGTTGCGAACGGAATACCAAGCAAAGTCATGAAGGCAAAAGATTCCGTTACGGGGGCATATCTTTCCGGAAGGCGCTCTATCAAAGTTCCAGAAAAAAGACAAAAACCTTCAAAGAAATGGCTTACTATCAAAGGGGCAGAACACAATAATCTGAGTAACATCGATGTTAAACTTCCACTGGGCTGTTTCACATCTGTAACAGGAGTTTCAGGCTCAGGTAAATCCTCACTTATTTCTGGAATCCTAGCCCCCTCTCTCCAACGATACCTACACAACAGCGAAAAACTCCCAGGTAAGCACAAAGAGATCAAGGGGCTTGAACATGTTGACAAAGCCATCATAATTGATCAGTCCCCTATTGGTAGAACTCCTCGTTCCAACGCAGCAACTTATACCAAAGTATTCGATGAAATCAGAAAACTCTTCTCAAATACAACACTGGCAAAGGAGCGAGGATACACCCCTGGTACCTTCAGTTTCAATGTAAAAGGTGGACGATGTGAAGCTTGCTCTGGAGCCGGCTCGATAAAATTAGAAATGAATTTCCTTCCCGACGTATGGATTGAATGTGACATTTGTAATGGGAAGCGCTACACAAGAGAATGTCTTGAAGTGACATGGAAAGGAAAAAACATCCACGATGTCTTACAAATGCCTGTTGGTGAAGCGGTAAAATTCTTTGAACACCATCGGAAAATCCACAGAACACTGGAAACTCTCCATTCAGTTGGCCTCTCCTACATTCGACTTGGCCAACCAGCAACAACATTGTCGGGTGGTGAGGCGCAGCGAGTTAAACTTGCAAGTGAACTACGCAGGCCTCCACACAAACATACGGTCTATATTCTGGATGAACCAACCACTGGATTAGCATTTAGCGATGTTCAGATGCTCATTGACGTTCTTCTTGAATTACGATCAAAAGGCCATACAGTGATTGTTATTGAACACCATCTTGATGTTGTTAAATGCAGCGATCACGTTATCGATCTAGGTCCAGAAGGTGGCGATCGTGGAGGCCAGATTGTTACCTCAGGAACGCCTGAAGAAGTCGCTAAAGAGGCCAATAGTTTCACTGGAAACTTCCTCAAAACCCTTCTTTCTTCCCAGTAAAGCCCGCCGTAGTGTTCAAAGAGCGTATGCGATGAACTCTGTTTGGGTCGGAAGCAATGACAGTCCACGATGTTCGAATCGAAGTCACGCCTTTGCAAACGGAAGGAATGCGCGATGTACGTGGAGACGTTGTACGTCGGCAACTTATTGCTGACCATGGAATCGATGTCGGCATCGTTCGCAGCATCTGCGGCTATCTCATCCGCAGCGAATACGATGCGACTTCAATCACGCCTCGCATACAAGACATCTTCTCTGACCCAATCATTGAATTTGGGGCAGTTGATACTTCAGTAATTCATGATTCAAGCTTCTTCCCTCAAACACCATCACTTTCTGTTACAGTCGGCTTCAAGCCGGGTGTTACTGATAACCCAGGTGCTGCAGCAAACGACGGATTTCAAGTACTCTTCCCAGATGTAAATGCTGCCATATCCACCTATACCACATACGTCTTTACCAATCTCCCAGAAACCGTTGACAATGCATGGCTTGCATCAACCCTACACAACCCATTGATTGAGAGGGCAATTCTAGCAACACGGGACAACCTCTCCTCAGGAAATGCTTCAGTGATCACCTTTCCAGAAAGACCAACCATTGTACGCCAATCCCCATCAATCATTGATTTAGAAGTGGCGAATGAAGAACTCATCCGCCTATCAGTCGATGGTTTACTCGCGCTTAATCTTACAGAGATGCAGGCGATACAAGCACACTATCGAATGACTGAGCACCAAACAGCTCGCCATTCAGTAGGCATTTCAACAAACGCTCCTACAGATGTTGAATTGGAATGTCTCGCACAAACTTGGAGTGAGCACTGCAAACACAAGATTTTTGCAAGCAAGATCCATCACATCGATACCGAAACAAATGAAGACTCCATTATTGATTCACTCTTCAAAACCCACATCATGAATCCAACTCACGATATGGCGAAAGAGGTCGATTGGCTTCTCTCAGTGTTCCATGATAACTCTGGCGTAATCGCATGGAACGATGATTGGAGCGTCTGTATGAAAGCAGAGACTCATAACTCACCTTCTGCCCTTGATCCATACGGCGGTGCTATGACAGGTATTGTTGGTGTAAATCGAGATATTCTAGGGACAGGACTTGGTGCGAGACCGATCGCAAACACGGACGTATTTTGCTTCGGGCCTCCAACATGGACAGGCGAATTACCATCGACACTCTTCCATCCATCCCGCGTTCTTCGTGGCGTTCATGCAGGTGTTCGAGTGGGTGGAAATGAATCTGGAATTCCAACGGTCAACGGAGCGATTGTTTTTGATGAACGCTATATTGGTAAGCCACTCGTATATTGTGGAACAGTTGGACTCATGCCCCGTCGTCTTGCAGATGGTCGCGAATCCCATGAGAAGAATCCAACACCAGGCGATGCTGTGTACATGGTTGGCGGTAGAGTTGGATCAGATGGGATTCACGGAGCCACATTTTCATCTCTTGAACTGACGGATGAGTCGCCATCGAGTGCAGTACAAATCGGCGACCCAATCACTCAAAAGAAAATGATGGACATGATTCTTGAAGCCCGTGATGCGTGTTTGATTACCTGTATCACAGACAACGGCGCAGGAGGCCTTTCTTCATCGATTGGTGAAATGGCTGAATACACAAACGGTTGTGAAATCGACTTAGGAAAGGTTCCACTCAAGCAGGAGGGTCTTTCATCTTGGGAAATTCTCGTTTCAGAATCACAGGAACGTATGACAGTAGCAGTAGCGCCCAAAGACACTGAAGCGTTCGAAGCCCTTGCAGCACTTCATGAAGTAGAAGCAACAGCCGTTGCCGAATTTACAAACTCAGGATATTTCCATGTTAAGCACGGCGAAGAAACAGTAGCATATCTTCCAATTGAATTTCTTCACGATGGTGTCCCACAACTCGAGTTGGAGTCGGAATGGATCCCTCCAGTTCAACCAGAGTTCAATCCACCTACTTCTCTCGACAACACGAATCTACTCGAAGAGATGCTTGCAAGACCAAACATTGCTTCCAAGGAAACATGGGTTCGCCAATATGATCACGAAGTTATGGCGCAAACAGCGGTTAAGCCATTCGTCGGAAAGGAAAGAGATGGCCCAGGCGATGCTGGCCTCATAGCACCAATCCATGGAGACCCACAAGGTATTGTGATTTCATGTGGAATCGCTCCAAGATATTCTGATATCGATGCTGGAGCAATGGTTACTGCAGCGATCGACGAAGCAGTGCGAAATGCAGTATGTGTTGGCGTTGATATCGATAAAATGGCAGGACTTGACAACTTCTGTTGGCCAGATCCTATTGAATCTGAGAAGACCCCTGATGGCAAATTCAAACTTGCTCAACTCGTTCGAGCAAATCGAGAATTAGAGCGTGTTTGTAGAGCATATCGTCTTCCTTGTGTCTCTGGTAAAGATTCGATGAAAAATGATTACGGTGTTTGGCCTAACAAAATTTCCATACCACCAACTATGCTTTTCTCCCTCTTTGGAAATCACGTTGACGTACGAAATACAGCCACGTCGAATTTTAAACAACACGGGCAACGCATCTACTTGGTTGGAAATTGTAAGAATGAGTTGGGTGCTTCAGAGGTCGCCTACCATCTCACTGAAAGGAACCTTGCTGAAGGAATCGGCGGTAATGTTCCTCGCTTACCTGAGCCAGAACGACAACTCGACATCTACCGAAGACTTTCCAAAACCATTCAGGACGGATTGATTCGAACCGCACACGATTGCAGTGAAGGCGGCCTGGCCGTAGCTGTCGCTGAAATGTGTATTGGTGGCCGATTAGGAGCCATTATCGATATTGATGGAATTGGAGAAGGAGATGCATTTTCTCGACTTTGGAGTGAATCTCTTGGAAGAATCGTTGTAGCAGTTGATTCTGAACATGAAATGCAATTTATTGAAGCCATGAGTGACGCAGATATCCATCTAATAGGAATGGTTACCGATGCACAGAACCTCATTATCGAGGACGGCTATGATGAATTGATTCAAGCGAACGTTACCGATTTAACGAAGTCATGGAAAGAAGCACTCGATATGACTGGAGGTGTTTGAATGAGCGATAATGTACGTGTAGCTGTTCTTTTCGGTTTCGGAATTAACTGCGATCGTGAAACTGCAGCTGTATTCGACATGGTTGGAGGTAGCTCCGAACGTCTTCACGTCAATCACCTCGTACAAGGAAATCGAAGCCTGGAAGAGTTCGATATTCTTGCAGTTCCTGGTGGTTTTTCTTTTGGGGACCATCTTGGAAGCGGGAGATTACTCGGAAACCGCCTTCGATTTGCATTGCGGGAACAACTTCAGAAATTTGTTAGTTCAGGAAAACCGATTATTGGAATTTGTAATGGATTCCAAGCATTGGTCAAGACAGGCTTACTCCCTGGTCCTGAGAACGCCTCACTTGAACCGGATTTGATTCAACGGGCAAGTTTGACACTCAATAATACTGGACGATACGAGGACCGTTGGGTAACATTGGAATTTGATTCAGACAGCCCGTGTATTTGGACAAAAGGGATTCAGAGAATCGAATGCCCAGTACGTCACGGAGAGGGGCGTTTTGTCATGCCAACAGATGTGGAACTTGACCGTCTTTCAACAAATCACCAACTAACAGTGCGTTATGTTGATCCATCTACTGAATCAGGTTCTGGTCTTTCTGATGATTTGTTACCATTCCCTATGAGTCCAAATGGAAGCATGCGTAACATTGCAGGAATATGTGATCCAACAGGCCTTGTCTTTGGCCTCATGCCCCATCCAGAAGCATTCTACACCATGTGGCTTCATCCTGAACACACATCAATGAAACTAAATGAAGATGAATGGGAAGGTTCAGGGCTTCAGATATTCAGAAATGCCGTTGAGTACGTTCGAAGTCAACGGTGAGATTCAATGAGTCGTCGCAAAGACATCGACCAATTACGAGGCGTTGCAATTCTCCTCATGGTCATGGTCCACTCTGCGGCTACGTGGGCTCCATCCGATGCTTCCACAACAAACCTCCTTGCATTGATTATAGCAGGATTAGGCGGTCTTGCAGCACCATTATTCGTTACGGTTGGTGGATGGGTTACAGTTCAATCAAAATGGACGCTACGAAAGGCTCTGATACGGTTTACCTTCCTTTACGTAGCTCAAATTCTTGTGAATCTTTCTGCCCCACAGCGATTTGATACCTTCTCTCCAGGGGTTCTCACCTTATTCGCTCTACTCTATCTAACGGCTCCACTATGGGTTCGAATTAGCAAGAATATACAGGCAACAATGTTTCTTGGAGTTGGTATTTTCACACTGAATCATCTTCTTCTTTCAGGACATGAATCATTAGATTGGGACGATCGAACTTTCGTTGGAGGAATTTTTGAACATGTCAAACATCTTTTCCTAACTGGAACGTATCCTCTTCTACCTTGGATTTTATTTTCCCTCTTCGGAGCATCGCTCAATACTTTCAATCCATCTCGAAGAACCTTACTCGTTCTTGGTTCTGGTGGATTTTCCATTAGTGCTTATTTTCTGTACAGATCAATCCAGGAAAAAATACCGTATGCCCAACCTTCGGGTGAAGCAATGTTGACCTTCTTCCCAGCAAATACTGCTTTTCTAATAGCTGCCCTAACAGGAGTGCTTCTTATCTGGGCAATGCTTGAGAACATGGACTCAAAGGTAGGCATTCATCATCTAGGAAGGCTATCGCTGACCCTCTATGTTATCCATTTCATTCCACTGAGTGTGTTTTCCGATATGGATCTAAATCTCTATTCTGCAAGCATAATTACTCTAGCCTATACGTTGTTGTGGTGGCCACTTAGTGTGATGCACCAAGCAAGAGTTCCAAAGTATTCACTTGAGAATGCACTGCGTAGTATGACGGAACAAAGAAAGGAAAAGGGTGCGTGAGCACCCTTTTCCAATCATGATATGCTGAGAATTGATTAATCAATCAAGCATTCATTGCTTCGGTTGCCTTCTTGGCTCCCATCCATGCAACAATACCGAATCCGATCTTGTTGATCATGTCAGCGATGTTGTATGCAATACCCATCCAGAGTTCTCCCTTTGCTCCGACGTCGATAATTTCGACTTCTGGGCTGAAGAGGTAACCGAGAGGGTAAATGATCCATCCAACGAGGATGAATGTACGAAGTGCATCAGTACTCCACTTGAGCTCGTCTTTGATTTTGCTGTTATCAACACCAAGACCATCGTAGAGACCGAATGGAAGACCTGTGGCGACCATGATCATAGCCCATCCGACTCCTCCGAGGATGAGTGCGAGGTAACCGTCCATGAGGCCTGCTTCACCGACATATCCGAATCCAATCATGATGAGGGCACCTGTGAAACAGATACCAGTGAAACCAAGTCCAGCGAACTTGGCGTCAGTGATTGCATCCTTACCGACAAGGCTTGGGAACTTGAGAGCCATCAATGGAACTGTAATGATCCAGTCCATGTAACGGTACTCGATGGAAACGACTTGGTGATCTACGTAGACACCACGCATGTAGTAGTAGTGGAATGCAGCAATACCAACAATCAGTGCTGAGATTGTCATTGTGGTTCTGTATTCCTTTGCAACGTTGCTTCTTTCACTCATGAAGAAGACGAAAGCCGCACCCATTGAGATGTAACCAACGAAGAAGAGGAAGAAGGTGACAAGTTGCAACCCGTCGTTCTCTCCATCATTCAACCAGTCAACTGTTGCTGGGTTCGTGGTTTCTGCAGCAACTGGAAGTGCAATTGCAGTAATTGATAGCATCAAAACGGCGAATATAACGCTGTTGCGACGGTTCAACTTCAGGCTTTTTAGTTTAGTATCGCTATGGTTTAGCATGTTACTCATGCGGAAGGAAAACACTCGCTGATATATATTTTTGTGATAGAATTTCAAAGTTTATTCTATATTACTACCTGTCTGAACGCGCCATAGAGCCGCGTATTTCCCATTCAACGTAA
>QXYA01000035.1:0-10262 GCA_009887135.1 Candidatus Poseidoniales archaeon | reverse complement strand
TTCTGTTTCATTATCAACAGCGGACGTCGCCTCATCTAGAATAAGCAAAGGGGCATCTTTTAGAATCGCTCGAGCGATCGCAATCCGCTGCCTCTGCCCTCCAGATAAGCGATATCCTCCTTCACCAACTAATGTATTCCAACCTTTAGGAAGTGCTTCTATGAAATCAAATGCTTCTGCTATTACAGCAGCATCTTCGGTCTCTTTGTCAGTTGCATCCTCTTTACCATACCGAATATTTTCTCGAATGGTTGTCGGGAAGAGCGTTACATGTTGAGAGACTAAAGCGATAGAATCTCTTAGTGAAGAAAGCGTATAATCGGCAATTGAATGATCTCCCCATATGATTTCACCTTGTGATGGCTCAGCAAAACGAAGTAAAAATCGTGTCAATGTTGTTTTTCCAGAACCAGTAGTCCCCACAACTCCAATAGTGGTTCCAGATTCAATTTTCATATTGAAATCAGTAAACAATTCCTCTCGTTCTGGATAAGCAAATGAAACGTTCTTGAAGAGAATGGAATCTACGCGGGCATCATCTCTACGGAGTACTTTATTTCCGTCTATAATTGAACTTGGACGTTCCAAAAGGGTGAGGATTCGAACTGAAGATGCCATTGCTCTTTGGTAGAGATCGAATGTTTCACCAAGACGTGTAAGGGGCCATAACAAACGCTGAGTCATGAAAACTAAAACCGAGTATGCCCCAACCGCAAGAACTCCATCGAGTGCTAGTTTACCGCCAAGAAGCAAAGTGGCTGTAAAACCAGCGAGAATTGCCATTCGAATCAGAGGTACAAATGCTGCTGAAAGGCGAATAGCGGATTTGTTCGCACCCCTGTATGACTCGGAGAGCGCTTCAACACGCTTCAACTCTTTTTCCTCACTGGTGAAGGATTGAATAGTTGCCATTCCAGTCAGATCATTCTCGAGAAGGGCATTGAGTTGCCCAGCAGTATGACGGACCTCTTGGTAACGTGACTGGAGCTTTTTCTGATAGAGGAACGACCCCCATAGAATCACTGGGATTGGAAGAACAGCAAAGAGAGCGATCTCCCATGACAAGAAGAGGAATACAGAACCAACAACAATTACCGTTGTTGTCACTTGTAAGAGATCATTTGCACCTTTATCGAGAAACCGTTCTAACTGGTTAACATCATCGTTCATAACGGCGAGGAGGTCTCCTTTTTGGTGTTCATCAAACCATGACATTGCCTGGTGCTGGACGTGATCGAAGGTAACGAGGCGGAGATTATGTTGAACTGTTTGTGCTAAATTCCGCCACAATATAGCGTAAAAATATTCGAAGAGAGATTCCAGCCCCCATATTAAAAATGTGGCAACTGCGAGGACAAGAAGCTGATTCCATGGATCTATAATACCCCAATCAGCGAGCAAAGAATCTTCTTTTCTCACGACAACGTCAACAGCAACCCCGATTAACAAAGGAGGCGCTAAATCCCAAATTTTGTTCAGAATAGAGCAAAGTATAGCGAGTCGAATTTTTCCTTTTGGAGCATCGGATCTCTTGAGAATACTGCGTAGAGGTTTCTCAATTGTTTCCATGAGTGGCGCTATCGGTTCGGGTTTGTGAACTCTTGCCAAACAAAACCGAAACAATACTAAATGGGTCTGGGCTTCCTTTGGTACTTCTGTAGAAGTTTCAGCAAATCAAACAGTCCATGCAATTCTTATTGATTCAGATCGGAACGTCAGAGTGCAATGGCTTGAGTCAGAATGGAATTCAGATAACGTTGCCGCAGACATCAGAAAACTCACATCGGAATGAAATCCTTTACCAACCGAGTCGACTACAGGTAAGCAGAGGGTGATGTAAATGTGGACCGATGAATCACCTATGCTCCCATCTCAAAATGGGAAAACGAGTCACATTACGCTTATTGATCCAGATAAACAGTCTCCAGAAGTAGCAGCCAACAGGGCATTAGTCGCAGTGGAATGCGGTACATCAGCAATATTTGTAGGGGGTTCAACCAATACTGGTAATGACCTTGTTCATGCAACATGTCAAGCCATTCAAGAGGCCTTAGAATTACGAATCTTTGCTGCAAGCCAACATCCTGATGCAAATGAAGAGATGTGGAACGTGCCTGTAATTCTCTTCCCAGGAGGAGCGCACGCAATGTCGAGTAGCGCTGATGGGATTCTCTTCATGATGCTCATGAATAGCCGCTCAAGGCGATTCTTAATCGAAGAACAACTTCTTGGCGCCCCACTTATCGATCAGTTTGGAATCAAACCGATTCCTACTGGTTACATTGTATGTGCTCCAGGGGGAAAGGTCGGTGAAGTAGGAGATGCCGATCTCATTCAATCAAATGACTTGAAGGCAGTATCAGCATATTGTAAAACGGCTGAAATGTATGGATTTTCAACAATTTATCTCGAAGCCGGTTCAGGCGCATCAGATCCTGTCAATGTTGAACTTATTCAGATTGCAAAAGCATCAAGCAAGTGCACACTTATTGTCGGTGGAGGAATTCGAACTTCAGACCAACTCTTAGCTGCAGCCAACGCTGGTGCAGATTACATTGTTACAGGAACAATTACTGAAGAACACGAATCACTCGAGAGCTTAAGAGAGCAACTACACTCACTCATCAGCGTTCTCTGACTCTTCATCGTAGAGTACAGGGTCGCCGCTTCCACCTGGCGAAGGGGGTCTCGCTTCATCAACATTCATTCCACTCGGAAGATCGCCTTCATCAACATCGAGTTGGACACGCCCTCCCTCTGCGAGGTGTTGCATATCATCAGGAGATGGTGTCGAAAGTGTTCTCTTTACATCAGGAGACTTTGCATAAGCGTCTCTCTTGGCTTCACGAGCATCATGGCCACGAACCAATGACAGTGAATCTGCAAAGACACGTCCCACAACTTCCCGAGTACGCTCGCCTCTGCGAACACTGTCAACTTCTTGCATAGCAACTTGGTTTTGTGATTCTAATTCTCTTATCTCAGCAACACGGTCGGTGAGTGCTGCTTCAAGATCAGTAATCGTGAGCGACATTTGTTGGATACGCTCATCGCGTTCAAAGACATCCGTGTGGAGTCGGCGTTCACGACGTCGTAGAGATTCATATTCACGGTTTCTTTCAAGCAGACGACGCTTCATCTCTTCGATTTGTTCAACCAAATAATCATGTTCTGCAGAAACAGAACGTGGACCTTGCATAACTCGCTCGAGTTGTTCTTCTAAATCTGCTAATCGTTGGTCCCGAGCATCGAGTAATCCCCGCATACGATCTGCGATATCTCTCAATCGCTGTCGTTCTTCTTCAAGGGCATTATTTGCAGCAACTTCTGCTTCGTAATGTGCGGTCTGTTCGTCAAGTCTGTTCTTCAGAGAGCGAACTTCGTCTGCAGTAACAGATGTGAGTCCAGCATCTGCTGCTTTTTCCAAAGCATCAACCATCAAACCCATTCGTCCTTCCATCTCAGAAATCACATCATCTTGAGACACACTGAGATCTCGCAGTTGAGCAACTTCTTCATGGAGCGAATCTTGTTGTTCCTTGGAAAGTGATGATGCTTGAGCATCAAGTTCTGCTCGACTGTCATTGAGTAATCGTTCAAGATGGACGATTCGAGCATCTGATTCTTTCAACTGCTCGTCTGCTTGATGTAAGCGTTGAATTTCAGGTGCGACTTCATCTTCACGCTCGGCCAGATCGAGTTCTAGAACACGGAGGCGTTGTTTGATGGTTACAACCTCTTCATTTCGCCGTCCCAATTCATCCCAAGCGATGAGGACCTCTTCGACGAGTTGCTCGATTGGATATCCTTTGAGCATGCCTTCAAGCGCAGCTCGGTCATTACCAGAGGATTGGCTATGGTTAGAGCCTGAATTTGCAGCGCCGAGCGTCATACAGTAACCTATCGAGACACAACCACTCTTGAACCTTCCCTGTCAAAGAAGGGCAAATAGCCCCGATTTTAAGGTGAAAACAGTGAACGGAATCAGTTGATTGCTGTGTACATGTCATCAGGCATTTCGCCAGCGAGCATGAGAGCACCTTCTGCAACCTTTTCGAGCGGGTTTTCGACACACCATACATTGACATCACCGATGTCTGAGATATCTCGAGCGATTCTCTCTGCGAGTCCATCAATGAGGGAGCCTCCACCGGATAGGATGATGTTGTTTCGAAGAACTGGTTGGTATTCAGGGTCAGCTTCAGCAACAATTCTCTTGATTGCATTTCCGACCTTTGGAATGAGGAGTTCACAAGCTTCTTGAATTAAATCGCCGATATCGACAGTTTGGTTCTTTCCATCAACACTGAGGTTGACTTCAACTGTGCGTGTGTCTCCGCCTACGTAGGAGGATTCTTCCTTCCACTTTCGGACCATGTCCTTGGTGATCTGAGCGCCAGTGAACTTCTTTGAAATCAATGTCATCAATTCGATATCGAGCCAATCTCCAGCTTCTTGGACTGTGACTTGGTCTTCATCGGTTGGGAATGTTCCGTGAATGCGTGCAATGTCGGTTGTACCTGCGCCAACGTCGACAACGATAGAACCGCCGATTTCACCGATACCAAATGCTGTTGCGAATGGTTCTGTAACGACCATGATTGCGTTTACCTGTCCGCGGAGTGTGGCGACGAGGTTGCTCTTGTCAGTAAATGAAACGTGGCTAGGGGAGCAAATAACTCCGAATACCTCGTCGTATTCTTCAGGATCGACTGTCTCGATAAGATGAGATACGAAGGCCTTAGCAGCAGCCAAGTTTGCTTCATCATCTTGTGCAACACCAGCGGCCATTGGGCGGTATAGGTTACATGCGAGTTTGTTCTTCAAAGCATCTGCTCCGAAGAGAACATCACGCTTCAAGAAGTTGCGAGCAACAGGGTCTTTTGGTCGTCCTACGACTGTCTCAATAGAATGCATAGCGCCAGCGCTGGATGCAATCGTCGATTGAAAGGTTCCTAAATCAATTCCAACATATAATCGTTCACTCATCATCATCACCTTCTCGGATAAACAAGCGTGGATGCCATACGGTTTCAATATAGCCCTCCGCTCTCAAGGAAATGTCGGTATGGTAAAACCGCTTCAGTCTATCTTTCTCGTTGAAGATACTGTAAAAATGTGGCAATGAGAAGTGAGAGAACAAATAGAGCCAATATCGACGTCAACACCCATCTAGGAGCCTCTCTTAATTCGACTTCCTTTTCCTCATAGACCTCGATGATAAAATGAGGGGATTCAAACATATTTGATTGTGATTCAGTCCACCAACTCGTGTTACGATCAGTGGCTTCGATGACGACAATCCACTCCCCGTTTGGTGAGAGTGGGAAAAAGCTATTTTCAACCTCAACATTACAGGTGCGCCATGAATCATTTTCCACAACAATGGTACAAATTGCAACAATTCCCAATGAATTATTCGAGCGCTGCAACGTGATATTGATGTCAACGAGATCATTATCGAGAACAGAAAATCTCAAAGGAATTGTTGTGTTATTATGTCCGATTAACTCTGATGCATCAAAGAAGATTTGAGGGACATCGTTCATCTTTACACAACCATTTTCTTGAACCGGAGTGCCTTGAATAGTAGCAAAACATTCGTCGAGTGGATCTACAACGCCATCAGCATCCGTATCATCAATGCATCCATCCAAATCTACATCCCATGATGAGGCATCTGTGAACGGACACAAATCATCCTCAAAGGGCACTCCATCATTATCAGCATCAGTATGCCCAACAGGGTCGAGAACTATGCCTTGAATCGCCATCCCAAAACCGATCTTATTCCCATCAACACCAATGGAATTTGGGACATTTCCGGGAGTAACATATCTTCCGACAACGAAGACATCAACCCACGCACTGGAATCCAAACTCTCTGCAGAGAGCGAGACGCCAACAGTTGTTTCATTACTGCTTGGAAATGCGCTCATATTCGATGGGTCTGCAAAATCATAATACAACATTGAAAACCCATTTTCTTTGTAGGTATCCCCTACTGCAAACCGACCGTCTGGCAATTTTACAAGAAGTTGTAAGTCATCAACCATATGAGGCTCAGGCTTAGCTTGGAAGGCCATTCGAATATCAAGATCTTGGCCCTGTTGAAGGATAAAGCGCTGTTGAAAGACATCATCAGTTCCCAAAAAGGGACCTTGCGCCCCTAGTCCGTCCCATGGAGCGGAAAGGAGTGATTCCAAGGGTTCTTGGGCGCCCTTTCTTTGATTTATTAGATCAAGCGGTTCTCCGTTTTCCAGTCGATAAGAATCATGAATCCATATGTTTTCAATTGGACGAACATCCTCCTGCATAAGGTTACTTTGAATCTCTTCGATATCTATTACTTCGGAGAGGTTCAATCGCCCCCACCCATCGTAGGCATTTGGAGAAGGGCTGCCTCCCGCCCCCCCATTTCTGAAATCTTCTGATAATGGAGTTGTTGAGAGTGCAAGAAGTGATTTCAAAAGAGGTGCGCTAGGAGTGAAACCTTCACCGAGAAGAAGGTCGTGTTGAAACGAAGGGGTGCTTGAAAACCATGGTTGAAGAGAACGTGAGTCTACGCTTTCAATTGACTCATTATGGCCGGTGAACCAACCGTCCCGTACCATCTGTTCTAGGATGCTGGCGAACCCTGCAGCAGTTGGTGTTGACATACTCGTTCCGCTGAGTGTGTGATGTCCTGAGTTCCACGTGTTGTTTTGGCCATCGGATCTCGCAGAAGTAATCGATACACCAGGCGCAAGGGCAAACACGCCTCTTGTACCAGCTTCAGTGGGTCCGTGAACGGAAGAACCCCATCGTTCAGGATCATCGTCCTTGGTTGATGCGCCGATTGCAATTACGTTTCTTGCGTTTGCAGGTTCCAACACGTCGCCACCGTTATTTCCCGGAGCAATCAATGGAAGCGACCAGGGATATTCTCGAGTGAACGCATCAAAGTCACCTGACCGGAGCGTGTATTCTGTCGTATCGTCGCCCCAAGAATCGGAATGTAAAACTGCGCCATATTCAGATGACTCGAGCAATAAATAATCAACATCAGGGGGGAGCCAACCTTCTTCTGAAACGATGTCTTGAACAACAAGTTTTGTGCCATATCCAAGCGCCATTGCTGCGGAAGGAATCTGATATTCTTCTGCGGTCGACACAGGGTGACACCCTACTGAACCCGCTGTATGTGTGCCGTGACGGTAATCGCTATGTCCTTGCGAATCCCAATCATCAATTGAGGTATTGATGTGAAGAATTTTACGTTGTGAATCTCCTATACTGTCGCTTGTCAAGTTTCGAAAGCAGGAATGATCCGCATCAATTCCTGAGTCAGCGATACCTACGACAACACCGCTTCCATTCAGTCCTAGTTCCCAAGCAAGTGGTGAGTTGTAATCAGCATCCTGTTGTGAGAGTTGAACTGCACTACCGAGGTTTCGACTAACGGTCTCCAGAGTAGGCTCCAGCCACAGAACGCCATCTATTTCGGAAAACCATTCGGTTGAATAATGATCCTTCCATTCAATTGTAGCATGAGGTAAAACAGCATCTTGAGCCAAATCAAGAATTGGATTACCCAGTTGATTGGCAATATTCTCGACGATTTCATGTTGGATTTTTCCGGGCAAACTTGGTTCAAAAACGATGGTAACGACTTGTCCATCAAAGGGTATTGATTGCCAAGGAGCGGGCTCATTTAGCGATTCAACTCCATCGAACGAATGAATTGTAGGATCGAGTTTCCATGCAATAAGTTCTGTCGGGGAAACGATTCTCAGAGGAACGTATCCAGATTGAATCGCATTATCCCACGCCGTTTGCGTCCATACTTCCCCCTCAGGTAATGTAAGCCGCACTTCCTCTCCACTGAGTTCTAGTGGAGCTTGATTATGCACCAAGGAGAGAGGTGCAGCCAAGAGCAAGACAAGAAGAAGAGCGCTTCGCACAACGTTAGGGACCTCCTCATCGTTGATGAAACACGCGATGCGCCGTTTGTCAAGTCAACCATCGCGTTTAAATCAACCAACCAATCGCGAGGAACCATGAAGGCCTACCGTGTTGCTGGACAAGCCCCCTTTGGAAGCATGAGACAGAAGTTCTCTCTCGACATCGTTGCAAGTTCAAAAGACGATGCTGAACACCGAGCGTACTCAACGATTGGGTCCCGCCATAAAGCAAATCGACGAGCAATCGACATCATCTCAATCGGTGAAATCGACCCTCGAACATCAACTGAGCCATCCGTTCTTCACCACTTCCGTGACCAAATCGCAGCAGAGGGTGGAACAATCGCTCCTGTTGCCGAAGAAGAGTGAGAGGCACATCGCCGCATTCATGAACGACCCCCTCTAGGCTATGATGGGGCGATAGATTGGAACAGACAGAACTCGAACAAACAGCACGACTCGTTGAGATGAATCGTGAACGCTATCATGAAGTCCAAGAACGTGTTGAACAAGTCCTCAATGTTCTTGGTGAACATGACGTAACTGCAACAATTCTTGAAACCCTTTCCAAGAAAAATCATGATTCAGAAATGAACATGCATGTTTCGATCGGCGCTGGGGTAACGCTCAGCTGTAAACACCCAGGTGGCGGCGAAGGGACAGCAATTATCGATCTAGGAAGCGGAATCTTTGGTGAGCGCACCTGGTCTGATGCAGCTTCTGTGACCCGAGAGAGAATGGAAGAACTCGGTTCACTCCTAGAAAACCTCCAATCCCAAAGCCAACAACTTGAATCTACAATTTCATCTCTTGCCAAGACATTTACTCAAGCAGCAGTAGCGCAACATGAACAAGAACAACCCACCCCTCTTGTTGACCAACCTATTGAGCAAGAAACCGAACCGGCTGAACTAGAACAAGAAGAATCTACAACTACGAAACCAAATCGCCGCCGCGGCGGTATGTTTGGTAATCAACTAACACTGGATGACTAGGTGAGGATATGGGATTGTTTGATCGATTCAAACGTCGCGTCCAAGAGGTCGCCGAAGATGTTGATTCTGATGAGTTAACAGCAACAGAGGATTCTGAAGAGGGTCAAGTCGCTCTTCAGACAGCCACTGAGATTGAAGAAGATTGGGATGATGAACCTCTTGCTGAACCAACTGAAACGCCCGTTGAACCAATCGAATCTGATGATGAATGGGATGATTGGGACGAAGATGAGGATGAGATAGAACTGCCTCGTCAACTTTCTAAAAATGAGCGAAAGCGAATGGAAAAGTTGGAAAAACAACGCATCAAGGAATTACGTCGCAGAAAGGCTACTGATGTTGCTAAACCGCAAGGGTCTCGTGTTGATCTATCGATGATGAGGACAACAACTGGACGACAACTAGTTGAAGTTAAGGCCGCTCCAAAAGGCTCGACTGAAAGAGCAGAAATTCAAACACAATCAGGTTCAGTTTCAATCGAACTTGGAGGAGGTATTGTCTCCCAAGGTGGACGAATCATCAAGCAAGGGAAAGTTCTCGATGATCTTCTTGAAGAATTAGAATGGATGCTTCTTGAATCTGACATTTCAAGTGAAGCAGTCACTTCAGTTCTATCTGCATTGAGAAAGAGCCTTGTTGGAGCACGACTTCGCCGAGGTGCTGAACTTGCTAAAGTTCTTGAAGCAGCTCTAAAACGAGCATTACGCAACCTTCTTTCGGCTGGCTATTGGGACTTTGATGCCTCAGTTCAATCGTTTTTGGATGCGGGTGATGCACCAGTGGTTGTCATGCTCGTTGGTGTTAACGGGACTGGAAAAACAACAACAGCAGCGAAGATTGCTCATCGCCTTCAGTCAAACGGCCATTCTGTCATAGCCGCAGCAGGGGATACGTTCCGTGCTGGAGCGATTCAACAACTTGAATCGCATTGTGAAAACCTAGGAATTCGATGTATCTCAAGCCAGCGTGGGGGAGATGCGGCAGCGATTGCTCGCGATGCGATAGAATCAGCGAAAGCAAAGGGAATTGATGTCGTTCTTGTAGACACTGCAGGGCGTATGCAAAACAAAACCAATCTAATGAAGGAATTGGAAAAGGTTCGAAGAGTTGCTGACCCTCATCTTGTATTGTTCGTTGGAGATGCCCTTGCAGGAAACGATGCAGTCGATCAGGCGAAAATGTTCCAAGAAATGATGAAATTCGATGGGGCAGTTCTCTCTAAAATGGATACGGATGCTAAAGGCGGAGCGGGCCTTTCAATAGCTTATGCTACAGGGCGACCAATCGTTTTCGCAGGTATTGGACAGGGGTATGATGACCTCCT
>QXYA01000034.1 GCA_009887135.1 Candidatus Poseidoniales archaeon | reverse complement strand
ATGAATATTGATGCTAAAACGATGAGCGTCGATTCTGAAAAGCCCCATAAATTGTCGCTCGAATAGGTGAGATTATCGTATAGGCCCATGTCCATTCCTGTGTCCTCGTCTTCAAGTTCTTTTCCCTCATCAGGTAAATCGAGGATTCGACGGTTTCAAGTGTGGTGAACAGTTGGGTTGAGTTGATAGCATGCCAATTGAAAAGTCCCCTCGGCAAACAAGCATCGTAGCATTTGGTTTGTTGGTTCTACCATTGTTGCTCTCAATGCTTTCCCCAGTCATCGCTTCGACTGTGAATGTTCAACAAGAAGCTACTGAAAATACTCCCGAAAACACCTGGTCAGAGGACTACATCAACGACATATTCCCTTGGGCTTCCGAAGATGATCGTATTCTTCAATTCAAGGAATATCATAGTTACGAGACAATGAAGTTGCGTATGCAACAATTGACCGAACAAAATCCTGACATTTTTGAATTCCATGAGGGAATGAACGGAGGCGTGAATGCTCGTGGTGAAACTGTCACTGCAAATGCCTACGAAGGCTGGTATTACGGCCATGCTTCACCTTGGTTGAAAATTACTGGTGATGTACAGGGCGGAGAATACAATGAATTCGTTGGGGATAATGGAAATTATGAAGATCGCCGAGACGTTTTGATTGTAGGAAACCATCACGCAAGAGAATGGATGTCCTACACAGTTGCAATCATGCAAATGGAGGTTATCGCTTTCTCTTACAACAACATCGGCTATGACAATGATGGCGATGGCTTGGTTGACGAAGACCCATGGGGAGACGCCAACAACGATGGCATTCTTGACGACGATGGAGACTGCCTTGCACTCAGATCCGATCTCCAAGATTCCAATAAAGATGGAACCGCTTGCGGCCCTGGAGATCATGGTGTCGACGAGGATTACTCTGAGCAATTCATTACCGACCTAGTAAACTCTCGAGAAATTTATCTTATTCCAATGCTTAACGTCGATGGAAACATCTACGATCGAGAAGTATTCTGTCCTGCTCCTGCTTGGGAATCTTGCCCGAGTGGCGGATGGAGAAAGAACCTCAGAAATAATGGCCCAGAATTACTTCCAGATTTCAATGAACAAGTTGATGAAGATTGTGATGGAGTCGATCTGAATCGTAACTACCAGTTTGAATGGGGAGCACCTCTAGGTGCAACAGTCCCATTGATTCCAGGTACTTGCACTCCCGCAGAAGATGAACGGGCTGGAATTACCAATAATGATGTTTACACAGGACCATTTGATACCCAGGATAATGATGGCGACGGATTTGTCAACGAGGATAACGTTGATGGTGAGGATGATGATAATGATGGTCGAACCGATGAGGATTGGGCTGGAGGTAATTCAGAGCCAGAGACAAGATTCATTCAAGATTTGACAGAGATGAATGACGATGTAGGCGACGGGTCAAGCGAATTCAAAGCTACTCTGACCCATCACTCCTACTCTGAACTTATCCTCTATCCATGGGGACACTGCACAGGGTGTGAAAGTCCAGACCATGAGCAACTGAAGTATCACGGTGCTCAGATGGCAGAAATGACTCAATACACCAATATGCAATCGTCTGACCTTTACCCAACATCGGGTGATTTCTGTGACTGGCATTACGGTGTCCATGGCTCCTACTGCTACACGTCTGAAATCGGAACCGCCTTCCACCAGCATGAAGACGACATCGACCATATCGCCGTACGCAACCTCGGAACAGGCTTTTACATGGCCGAAATCGCTGACAACCCACGAGAACGTGCAGACCTCGAAATGGCGAACATCTCTCAACAAAATTACCTCGTAACTGGAGATAAAGTTGACATTCCAGCAGAAGGAGATATTCCAGTCGATTTGTGTGTCTCAAAACAATTCCCTTACAGTGAAGCCAACACCAAAATCGAATGGCGTACTGTCAAGCCAAGTCGCTTGCAAAGTGATTACGGAGCACGAGAATGGGCTACTACGCCTTGGGAGTCCGTTTCAGTCATGGTTGTTGATGATGAATCATGCCCATTACCTGAAGGAAATGGTACTATTTTACGAGGCATGATACCGATTTCAGAAACTGCTACAGGAAAGATGCATTACAAAGCCACAGTATACACTCTTGGAGGTTCTGACTTCATCCAATATCCTACAGATGGCGCTTATTATGAAATCGATTTGACGTATCGTGAAGCGTATGGTTCTCTCTTTGGCTCCCTTGTTCTCTTTACGCTTGTAGCGGGAACGATCTGGGGCAGCCTCGGTGTCTGTTTACGAATTATGCTTAATGATCAAGAAGAGAGTATCTATGAGGCCTCTGCAGTCTTAGAAGCAGAGGCGGTATAGGAAGGGATTTAATGGCAGATAGCGACCAATTCTCTGGCCGACTCGGTCTTATTTTCGCATCTATTGGTGCAGCAATCGGTACTGGAAACATCTGGCGTTTCCCCCGAATGGTTGGAGCAAATGGTGGAGGAACCTTCCTCATTCCGTGGCTCTTTTTCCTTTTCGTTTGGTCGATTCCGCTGGTTATTGCAGAATTTGCAATGGGTAAACGCTCTCGAGTTGGTACTGTTGGTACCTTCCGTATCTTTGCAGGTAAGAAGTTCGCTTGGATGGGC
>QXYA01000033.1 GCA_009887135.1 Candidatus Poseidoniales archaeon | reverse complement strand
AATTGGAATAGCGATAATTCCCACAAGCATACGGTGGAACCATTCAACAAATATTTCGAAGATAGTGTATCGATGCTCTGGGCCTCTGCTGTCAATCTGGTCAGGGTTTTCATCCCAATACGCAGTTTGTTCTGCTTCATCAACTGTAAAGCCCCAAGTCCCAAAACACTGGGGCCAATCAGGGCAAGACTCACCTGCATCGTTTATGCGGATTGTCCCTCCGACGACGATGATGAGTATAGCCATCGCAGTAAGGACAAGCGGCAGAGTGGAAGGGCGCTTCCACCAAGGTTGGTCCATGGTTGTCCGTGAAGGCGGCCCTCTTTTAACAAGACCCTGTGTCCAAGGACCATGATGAGATTCAGAAAGGCGTTGGTCTGTGTCCTCTTACTTGTCTTGCTTAGTCCTCCATCAACTGCGCATGGAAATGAGAGTGGGGATGAAGCCGCATCAATTCACGATGTGAAGACATTTGATGTTCAATGCGCCTTGACAAATGAGACTTGTGTCGCCCAATCAACCACTCATTTGATTGAATATTTTTCAGCCGATTGGTGTGAACCATGCAACCTTGTGTCAGCTGAATTAGAGGGCTTAAATCGCACTGATGTTACTATTTTGCAACATCACCCATCCCCTGATGATCTACATTTCCTCAGTGATTCTAAATTCCGTTTTGAATCAACGTACGGATTTTGGGGCGTTCCTGACCTTGTTCTAAATGGCGAAGGGTTGCTGACAGGACCTTCACAATCTCAGGAATTAAGCAGAGTACTCGACAACTTTTCTCGAGAATGGACTGGATTCTCTTCGATTTCACTCAATAACGGAACACTCTCTTGGGTCTCAGATGATGGGGATGAGGTTCATGTATGGATTACAGAAAACAGCGTTCATGAATTCAATAATCAAGATCAGCCTCGTGTCGTAAACCATCACATTGCTGCAAGTAGCGATGATCAAACACTGGACTTTTCTGAATTGATCAATAACAATACAACAAATGTTGTCGTTACACTGGAATCACCAGGTAGGTTTGAACTAAGAACTGCTTCGATATTATCCTCTCAAGGATATGCACTCATTGACGAGGGAACTGATGAGACTCGCGAAGAATCCAAAAACAAAGGACGAGAATCCGATATGGCCATTGCTGTGTTTGGATTATCGATGGCTGCACTCGTTCCTGCACTCATAATGTATGTCCGAATCGTTCGAAAAGAACCAGTTTTTAGCAATGAGTCAGAATGATGTTCTTCCAAAGGGTTGAAGAACGAGGCCTCAGTCGAAACGCTACGACGGTTTTGTCGTAGGTGTAAATTATGGTCAAGCCAGCACGTCTCCACACACGTTTCGAACGAGCAAGAATCATTGGTGCTAGAGCACTCCAAATCGGAATGGGCGCCCCACTTTACGCCAACGAAATTGAACTCAGAGAAGAGTTCAAAGCTGAACTTATCTCCCTCTATGGTCTTGAAGAAGCAAGCGTCCGCTTCGTACTCGACCCACTAAAGATTGCTGTGTACGAATACGATAACGAACTTATCCCAATCGACATTGATCCGCACGAAGATTAATCGGAATTAAATCCGTAATAATCGGTCGAAACGATATCTGCAAGGTTTTTCCTTGGCAGAAGCATTGTTCGAACTGCCCACAGATCTTTGAAAATTCTGTATGTTGCAGTCTTGTCCAGATAATCCACGCCACTCGAACCGCCTGTCCCCATTCTACGTCCAATCATACGTTCAACCATTCGAGCATGAGAGTGGCGGAAGAGGAGCATTGATTGTTCAAGTTGAACAACAGTATCCACGAATTTACGAGGCCATGAAAGAAGTGGCAATTCAGGATAAGATTCAATGAAAAGCAACCCCGCACGAGAGCGACTTACCGTACCATCGGGCGATAAGAAGTCACGAACTTGGGTATGATTCGCATCCATCCTTGGGCGAATCGATTCTTCGGTTCCATGGCCAATGGAAACCATATGCGATACAACTTGGTCTGCATGAGATTTCATTGCGTCCAAGTGAGCTGAAATGAAGTCTTCAACGACTTCCGTATCACCTTCATTTGATGGTACAGAACCATTGATTGGAGTTCTAGAAAGCCATTCTGATACCAGATCATTGAGTGTCTTATCCGTTGCTATTGTTTTCATGATTTCAAACGCATCATCGGAGATTTTCTTCTCACTGTGTAACTTTTTCATATGTTCCATTGGATCCATATCTGCAACGCGTTGTTCTTGTTCCAAACCAAGACGCATTTCGAGTGCCCGCATTTGCCATGATTCAAAGCCCGAGGATGTTCCTAAACGGTCCCTAAAAGCAAGGAAACCCTGAGGACTCAACGTTTCCATTACCTTCCATTGGTTCGATAAGAGGCGGAAGATTTCAATCACTCGCTCCAGATGGTGAACCATTGTAGGGAGTTTTTCTTCACGTACAGATTCTTCCGATAGATATCCATGAACTTCATTCAGTTCAGCACGTATTTGCTTGAACCATAGTTCAAACGTTTGGTGCGTGATAATGAAATGCATCTCATCGTTTGAGATGGAGGGTAGATATCCTTCAGGCCCTGATTGCAATTTTAGAAGCTCATCAAGTTGCAAATATCCAGAATATGTCATCCGGCTAACGGGGTTGGGGGAACTCGCCATGTTCCTTGATATGCATTCGGCACTTGAAGTCTTCACAGCCTCGATATCAAAGTTTTATCAATTGCATCATAATATCGGGATAACAGTCATAGAGTGCATACTAAACCCCTCGACATGGGCGTAGACCACTCCTCACTTCTCTCCTGGCTCGCGGACTACGACAAGGAGAACATCACGATTGGTGTTGTAGCATCTCATTCATCACTTCAAATCCTTCATGGAGCACGTCAAGAAGGATTCAAAACACTTGGAATCGCAGTAGGTGAAAACCGAAGACGCTTCTACAAAGCCTTCCCGGGTGCAGAACCTGATGAATGGTTGATGCTTGATGATTATCGTGAAATGTTAGATCATGCAGACTGGTTGAAGAGCAAAAACGTCGTCATTATTCCTCATGGATCTCTTGTCGAATACCTTGGAAGTGAAAACTTCCGTAATTTGGAAGTTCCAACATTTGGGAATCGAGATATCCTCCGATGGGAAAGCAGTCGTGCAAAGCAGAGAGACTGGCTCCTTTCGGGAGGATGTACTATGCCTAAGGTTCTCGAGGACCCCCATGACATCGATGGCCCTGTTATCGTAAAATACGCTGGAGCGAAAGGTGGAAGAGGATATTTCATCGCTCGAGACTATCGCGATTTTAGAAGAAATGTAGACATTGAAGAAGAATTCACAATTCAAGAATACGTCCTCGGATGCCGTTATTATCTTCACTTTTTCTTTGACCCACTTGCGACTGATGGGTTTCAAGTCCAAGGAAAAGGAAAACATGCGGGAATGAATCTCGGTCGCTTGGAACTCCTCTCTATGGATCGAAGAGATGAAGCGAATGTGGATGAATTCTACAAACTTGGTTCACTGAGAGATCTACGGGAAGCCGGTATGGAACCTTCGTTTGTTGTAACTGGAAACCAACCCGTTGTCATCAGAGAGTCTCTTCTTCCAAGAGCCTTTGAAATGGCTGAAGGAACTGTTGCTGCGTCCTATGAGCTTGAAGATGGAGCAAGAGGTATGATCGGACCGTTCTGCTTAGAAACAATCGTGACGGATGCTTTGGAGTTCAAGGTCTTTGAAATCAGTGCCCGAATTGTTGCAGGTTCAAACCCGTTTGTGGGTGGTTCGCCTTATTCAGACATTAATGAAACACGTATGTCTACAGGACGACGTATTGCACGTAGCATCAAAAATGCATTGAAGAACGAACGTCTCGACGACATTCTGTCTTGATTCAGATCAACCTAAGTCAGGTGCAGGTGGAACACCTGAACCATCATCCTCAACATCATTGACTAACTGGCTTTCAATCTCATCGACTAATTCACCGAATTCAAGTTGCTTAGGAGTTGCTTCGTCTTCAAGAATCTTATCTGCAGAGACTTCTCCTGTCTCTGCAAGGCGTACTTGTTGCTCTAACTGGCGCTTGATTTCTTCTCTCTCTTCCATTGTTGGAACATTGAAACTGCAGACGAGTTGAATCTCTTCACCAAAGTTGAGTTCACCGGAGTATTCCAAAAGGTCCCCATATGCGTTTGCAATGACTTGGAACTTAGTTGGATCTTTGGAACGTCGCTTCTTGTGCTTCTTGTAGTAGTGAACGAAGACTTGGTAGGTTCCAGCAGGCGCTTCACCTTCTGGCCAAACGACGTTTTCAATTGGTTTACGTGAATCCGGTCGTACGTTTGCATCGACGTCAAGTTCTCCATTGCAGGAGGACTTACGGTTGCCACCGTGGATTCGCTCTCCAGATGGACAAACGACGTGCAAATCGAGATCATTGTAATTATTCCACATTAATGAAACTTGGACATCTGATGAACGTGCGCCTTCTCTCTCAAGACGTGCTCGAAGTTCATCGAGAGCTTTGTTTGCAGCTTTGCGGCGTTCTAAAGCATCTGTCTCTTGAGCGGCTTGGATTTCAGCCAAGCGTTGTTCTTCCGCTGCTGCAAGCTCTGCTTGACGTGCTGCTTCTTCTGCATCTCGCTCAGATTGAGCTGCTGCATCACGTTCTGCAGCAAGTCGTGCTGCTTCTGCTGCTTGCTCGGATTCCAGACGTTCTTTTTCTTGCTGTTCCTCTTGATTTTGCTTGAGACGTTCTTGTTGTTCTTTGAGAGCAGCCTCTTCTTCTTCTTGTTGACGACGGCCTTTTTCATCTTCTTGCCGAGCCCATTCTTCATCACGAAGTCTGCGGCGTTCGAGCTTTTCCTCTTCCGTCTCTTCTTGATCGTTGTCTTCGATGATGACACTAGGAGGCTGGCTCATGACAGGTTGTTCCTGTACAGGTTGTTGGAGGAGAGTTGCATCACCAAGTAGATTGATGCTACCACCCGAGAGGTTTCGTCGCCGACGCTCGGCTTCAATTTGCAATAATTTGCGTTCGAATTCGCTTCGAGCGCTGGAGAAACTGGAACTCTGCGCAGGCTTTCTCAATCCGTCAGCAACGATTCCACGACGCATGTCTAGATCCGCATCACCTCGGATGAGGATATACCACAGGCCGACAAAAAAACCACCTGCGAGGATTCCAACCATGAGCCAAGCACCAGTCTCCATAGACAGCCCTAAGCATAGTT
>QXYA01000032.1 GCA_009887135.1 Candidatus Poseidoniales archaeon | reverse complement strand
CACTCACCAGTAAAGCAGATGGACGCAAATCAACGCTTTTCACAAAGGATAACGCCTTGTTTTGGGGTGTAGCTTTTGGATATGCATACGCTGGAAGTGTGGCCATGATCACTTCTGTATTCGATGATTTAACAGCCGTCCTCATAGGAGGACACATCCTTGTTGTGGCAACAGTTGTTTGGGCACAACGCTCATTACTTGACTCCAGAATTGACCGTATGTTCAAAGATTTTGACATTAAAGAGTCTGTCGAATCAATTGAGATACCACCAGTACCCGAGGCTGAAGAGACGGCTTCTGAAGAAAAACAAGAGCCCTCTGAAGAAGATGAACCTGTCGAGAGTATCGGCGACCCCGTCGATTGGAACCAAAAGCCAGAATCTATTGGTGACGAAACAAATTGGGAAGAGGATATCGAACTTCTTGATTAATCGTCTGAAATTCCTGATAGAAGCATAACAACTCTGATGATTCCCTCAAGTTCGGGAGTTACTCGAGCACCAAGAATGACTTGTGCTTCAGAATCGACTGCTGATGTTAATGCCGTTGCAATTTCATCGACTTGACCTATGGTCATGCCAAGTCCACCTTCAATTTGAAGCAGACAACCTCGTGCACCGCCTACATTCATCGGAGCGAGTGGAGCTTTTATTGTGGCTTCAAATAATTCCTTCAAGTTGTCATGATGCCCAGAACCAACCAGCATAGTCGAGGCTCCTGGTTGACGTACGATTGCTCTCAAGTCCATGAGATCAAGATTGATCAGACCCATTGAAAGCAGTGTCCGAACTAAGCCGTCAACTAAATCTTCAACCCATTCAGAGCCCATGCTCCAATCCTTTCCTCGTGTACGAGCTTGTCTGGCAAGACGCTCCAGAGAGAGTTGGACACATACATCAGAATGATGTTCTAGACGTTGAAGTTCAGTCGTTGCAATCTTTAGCCGAGTAGGTTGTTGCGAAAATGGTAAAGCGGCGATGGAGAGAACTGTCGCTCCGTGAAGTTTCGCTTGCCGTGCAAATTCATGGGAAGCGCCTGTCCCAGTTCCTCCGCCCAGTCCAGTAACGAGAATGACGAGTTCAGCATTTTCTAAGAATGGGCGTGTGCGTGAAGCAAGACCTCGCATCCTTTGCTCCGCTAAGGGAGGTAATGCAGCGCAGCCAAGTTGATCTAACGTGTGCCCAAGTCTCATGATGTGTCCATCTTCGGTCTGAGGAAAGGATTCATCTGCGTCGATCATGAGAAGAGAAGCCCCGCCACCTCTTGCATGTGCTCTCGAAGCCCATGTACATCCAAGACCACCAACCCCAACGATGAGGATCTGGGAGGACTCCATGAACCCTCCTTGTGCACAACGCCCTTGAACTTACCTTATTTTTCGATAAATCGCATGTATCGGCGACGAGCATCGCGAGCCCATGCATTATCTGGCTCTAAGCCGAGAACTCGATCATAATATCGAACTGCTGTCTCGAATTCAGAAAGATGACGCCCGTATAGATGCCCTAAATTAGAGAGCACAGGAATACAATCATTATCCATTTCAAGCATCTGTAAAAGGAGTTTTTCTGCAGCACCGAGACTGTTTCGAATCATTAAATCTTCAGCCTCGTCGAGTTGCTCAATTTGTTCCGTTGATAGGTCATATATGTTGTCAAATGGTGTCTCGGCCATGCTTCTACGAGGCGGGTTGAAGCAATGAATCCTTGCTTTGTTAAAAAATGAAGGTAAAACGCTACACTGCGGGACAATAATCTTGTGCTTCACCAACAATGTTTAAGGGGTCCTTGTTAGTCGAGAACCCATAGGGTATAGCCATGCTAACAACCTCATTGACCAAGCGACGCCCTATCGTCGTCGCAGTGTTGCTCTTACTCCTCCTACCAGGGCTCGCTACATCCCTACCATCAGGAATTGGCGGACAACAACAGAACGGGGGAGATACTATCGACGATGTTGCAAAGGAGGGGTGCCTTTGTCACAATGGCGTTCCTGCTAATGAAGTTCAAATTATTCTCGATGGAGTCCCTTACGCATGGACTGCTGGAGAAACTTACGAACTCCAACTCAACATTATCGGAGGTCCTGATGCAGGTGGCCAATACTCCGCTGGGTTCTCGATGCGTACCTCTAGCGGTATTCTTTCTGGAATCGGTGCTGACAACTGGCAAGGAGACGAACAATCCCTGACGCACACCTCAGCCTCAGCTGCTGAATCTGACCGAATGTGGGAAATCTCCTGGGTTGCACCTGCAGAAGGAGAAGGTACAATCGTTTTCTGGATTACTGGGAACAGCGTTAACGGTGACGGTGGTCTAGGAAACCAAATTGAAGACATGTGGAATCAACTCACATTTGCGATTATAGAGGGTAACGAAGAAAGTCTTGCACGTGGCACAAGAACAGTCTTTGCTGGTGATGGAAACGTCAGCCCACCCGAACCAACATCTCTTGGAACCGATCTCCACCATATGGGAGCCAAACTCCGCGCTCATTGGCTAGGATTACTCGGCTTCGGAGCAGTCATCATGTGCATTGTATTCGCAGGACTGATGCTCCGCTACGGCTTCTCAACTTCGTACGAAGGGCGAAGCAATCAACTTCGGCTCCGATACAAACTCATGCGCAGAGGTGACCAGTGATGTACGACGATACAATTAACAGTCTACTGAAAGGTGTCGCTGATGGATCAATCTCAGTCAAAGATGCCCGTACTGCTCTCGAAGGCGTTGACCTTACTGAAGAGCAAATGGAGGCTGCAATCGATCATGGCGTTCACAACGTCGCTGAATCTGGAACAATCGTTAGCGCCTCACTTGCACCATCGGGAGCATCTTACCTCACCCTTTTCTTCTTTGCATGGGGAATCTTCTGGATTTGCTATTGGTCGTTCTCACTCATCTACGGACTGGCTAACGATTGGGATCAGCAAAACATGGCATTCCATCTTGCTATGGTCCTAACAACCCTCATCCTGATGGGGCTCGTCTATCTGAAATTCACCTTACCCGACACAATTATCGTAAAACATTCTCAGAACAAATATGTTCCTGAACACCAGAAAGACTGGAAGGAGTACAAGTGGTGATTCCTATGGCAAAAGATTACGATTTAGTTTTCCAAGATTCGAACACTGGAGCTCTCGAGAATGCAGGCAATGTCATCAATAGACGACAATTCCTGCGCTACGGATTTAACACCGCCACGGGTGTTCTTGCAGCATCTTTGGGCGTTCTTGGATTTGCATCCATCCTCCTCCCACCCGGGGGAGGCACTGCAGGTGACCTTTCTGTCAAATTTTGGGCAAAGGGTAGAGAAGATACAGCATGGTATGGTGCAAAGCACTTACAGGTCATGACCAAGGCTGACTTCGTTGCAGAAGCTGCAAAGACAAACACAGGAACCTCTGGAGCGTCAGGTGTTTGGAATGGCGTCCCTGTCGTCGTCACCTATGTTGAAAGTTCAAAATGGGAAGGATCACCTGAAGATAACAACAAAGCCCGATTCATCATGATGGAAGGTTACGATGAAAGCGGGAAATATGTTGGCCACTTCGAAGATATGGTCGCTCAAGACGAGCGGATTTATCCTTCTGACGACCTCATCATGGTTTTCGGAAGATGCACTCACCTTTGTTGCATCCCTGGATGGCAACTTGTATCGAACCAATACACAGATGACTCATGGACACCGGGAGGTACTGATGACGGAGGAACCAAACTCTTCTGCATCTGTCACTCGTCTCGATTTGACACAACTGCTCTTGAGATGAATACGAACAGAAACCGTTCAAACGGTTCGACATTCAAGTATGCTGGTGTTCGAAAGGCAGGAGGACCTGCACCTGTTGGACTTCCGCTTATTCCTATCGTTCTGAACAATGATGTCGTTGAGGGCATTACCGATTATGTCGACTGGCTGACATACTGCGACTGAGGTGAATAATATGACAACAATGTTCTGGATTCTTTGGTTCTTTATCGCCTTCATTATCGTCCTCGTGGCCTTCACTCTCCGCAAAGAGACTGAAGAAATGCCTCGTCGTGAAATTCTACGTGCTGTAGAATCAACTGGAGGCATGGGTGTTTCCGAACGGGCCTTCTTGTGGGTCTTTTCTTGGATGGATACTCGATTCCGCATTCAAGATTACTGGAACATGTCGAAGGGTGCGTATTACAACATGCATAGACAAATGCCTCTTACACACGCTGAAAAATACAAACTTCGAATCATTTGGTATTGGTACCCGCTGTACTGTCTTGGTGGAATATCCTTCTTGAGTTTCATTGTTCTCGTCATTACTGGAACTGTTCTTGGGATTTACTACGTCCCTGGTGGAGAGGGTGATCCTTCGCCTGCATATGCTTCGATGGAATTCATCATGCTTGAGTTGCCATTCGGATACATTATCAGAGCCGTGCACCATTGGACGACGCACTTCATGGTAGCGTCAGTCTTCTTGCACATGTGTCGTGTTTACTTCACAGGCGCATACCGAAACCCTCGTGAACTAAACTGGTTGATTGGTGTAGCGCTCATGGCCCTGACAATCGTCTTTGGATACTCTGGCTATCTCCTTCCATGGGACAGTCTCGCATACGGTGCTGCTGTCATTGGGATCAACCTTGCCAATTCATCACCATTGATTGGAAAATACATTGCAACTCTTTTGTTTGGAGGCTCTTCACTGACGCCTCGAACCGTAACTCGTATGTACTTCATACACGTCTTTATTCTACCAGTGATAGTGACCACATTGATCATTATTCACTTGTTTATTGTCTGGGTACAAGGCATTGCGGAACCGCATTGATACGAGGTGTGACAAATGGGATTAATGGAAAATTTTGGTAGAGTAGCTACATCCTACATGGATGAGAAAGCAAAGCTCGAAGAAGCAGGCGAGAAGCGAACACGTACACGAATGGGTCACGGATTCTGGCCTCACGAAGTACTGCGTGATACGATTCTCTTTTCGTTCATGGCTGCAGTTCTTCTGTTCTATGCGTGGTTAATTCCACCGCCACTTCACGGCGCTGCAGATCCATATGCACAAGCAGGATTCGTATTCCCTGATTGGTACGTTCTGTTCTCATATGGATACTTGCGTTGGGGAGAATATCTTCCACAATTTACGGTCCCTACAGGATTCATTGGCGACATTGTTGGCCAACCTGTATTTGCATGGAACGCTGCTTGGTGGGGTGCTGCCCTAACTGGAATTCCTATTGGCATCCTCACACTCCCACCGCTCATTGGAGGACGTGAAAAGAGACCTGTCGAAGACCCGTGGTTTGCCGCGGCAGGAGCAGTTTATCTTGCACACATTTGGTTTATCTCTGTGTTCTCAATCAACATCTTCCTTGAATTGTATGGAAAAAATCGGTCCGATTATTGTAAACTTGACTCCCATGGAGACTTGCTATGCGGTACTAGAGCGCCTTGGATGGCAGATATTTTCAATGCTGTACCTTGGATTCTGACGGGTTTACTGTTGTGGATTGTTATTTACTTCATCGCCCGAAACGTGATGGTCAAAGCCTGGGGTTCTGGATTCACTCCTGCTCATGGAAAGCGTCTCATCGTAGGCGCACTGGTTATCTCTGCTGGAGCATCTGTTGCAACATTCGACACATACGACAACGGTTTCTGGGAAGCTGGCGGTCTTTTGACTATCAAAGGGCTAACGCACGACTATTATCCTGAACTCGAAGCAATGCGAACTCAACCAACCGATGTACATGTGCATGAAATAAATGAGTTCACTGACGACCGAGGTTACTCCGATGATGGTATTGTCCCTGCCGCTGCGTGGACAGACTGGCAAATATACCAGCCAGCGCGAGAAGTGCTTATCGATTTCAGTGATGCAAATAATCACCAAGATGCAGAAGAAGGCCTCAACGCAGCTGGAACGACAACATCCTTCTTTGGAGGAGATGGTTTCACAGCGAGTGGAACATTCACTGTAACTGAAGATACAAACAACTTCCCAGACGGACATCATGAATCTGTTGAATCACTCACAACAGACGTTGTTTGTGAATATCGATCAAGTGAGCGTAAAATCGATGGTGTCAACACTGCCACTATGCTTACGAGTTCACTTACCGTCACAGATGCGAATGGAAAGGTCATGACCTCCTTCTCCGATTGTGTAGGCGATGAGATTACTCTTGAACCAGGTGTGTATAATTACGAATACAGCCTTCAAGCATCTGGACCACTTGCTCAAAACAACTCGATTATGACTGAAACGACATTCTCTATTCGTGCATATCAGCCACTCCTTCTATGGGATAGCAATGCAGGTCCACTCGCTGGAACAGTCGTCAATCTCAGCGATACCGCTACAATAGCAGCATCCTCTGGAACATACAGCGATGTTGTCAACCCTTCATACCACGTCAATCCAAAGGCACTTGATGCAAAACTCACCTATGCAATGTTTATTCCATGTTTGACATTTGGTGCAATCGTCGTCGTTGTCTTGAGATCAATGGCACGAGGATATGAATTCGAAATGAACAAGTGTTACGGTTGCGATTTGTGTGACGACGCTTGCCCTGTTCGATTATTCAACGGTGGTGACAAACTCAACATCATTTACAATTCTTGGAACAATGAAGATGATGGCGTTCCGATGTACTCATGTCTTACCTGTACAGCCTGTACAAATGCATGTCCACAACTCGTCAATTACGACTCCTATGTTGATATTCGCCGAAGCCTCATCGTAGGTGGTCCAGCGGCTGAGATTCCTCACACAGTATTGCAAGCCGTCTTGGCTGCTGAAGCTGAAGAAGCATCAAACGAGGATTTCATCCCAGTAGAAGAGTACCCAATTACATCCAACGTTGGCTATTACCCTGGATGTGTCGACTATCTTGACCAAGAGATGGTCTTCTCCCACGTCAATGAAGGAGATATGAATCTTGGAGATTCAACAACTGCTGCGTTTACACTCTTTGAAGAAATGGGACATGATGTATCATACCTCGGCCGTGATTTCTTGAAGTGCTGTGGTCACGACCAAAAGTGGCAAGGACTTACTGAAGTATTTGACAAACTCAAAGCCTACAATCAAAAGAAGATCGAAGCATCTGGTATCGATACACTCGTGTCATCATGTGCAGAATGTTTCCGTACCTTTGCTCGAGATTACGAACTTGAAGGTGTCAAGGTCATGCACACAACTGAGTATCTTATCGAAAGCGGTTTCGATATGGAACTTTCAACTGATGCTACAACAGTTACCTATCACGACCCATGTCGACTTGGTCGCCAAATGGGAATCTATGATGAACCACGTGAACTTATCAACGCTGTAGAAGGTGTCGATCTGGTCGAAATGGAACACAGTGGAGAGGACGCAATGTGCTGTGGCGTATCCAGTATGATGTCATGCAATGAAAACGCACGTGCTCTACGTGTGGCTCGTATGGAAGAAATCAAATCTACTGGTGCAGACACTATGCTCACCTCTTGCCCGAAGTGTGTTTCACACTTTGAATGCTTGAAGTTTGAAGGCGATGAGCGATACGAAGACATTGAGATTCTCGATGTTGTATCCTTCCTTGCCCGAGAAGTTAACGCAAAGAAGAGCGAATTGGCTCAACCTTCACTCGGTGAAGTTGAAGCTTGAGACGTTCAATCACTGTTTGGAGGAGTTCCTTCCTCATCCATTCCTACGATTTCGTAGTTTGATGGGAAGAGAGCAATGATGACTCCTGCAATGAGACTGATCAATCCCCACATGAATTCTTGTTGAACAAATAATAATTCAAGAGCGATCACGCAGAGAACAAGTCCTCCTATGTTTGAAGTCCAAACAAGCGTCTTGAACGTACCCAGTGATACACCTGTGGTATCGTCTTTACGATATGGCCCAAACTCTCCACCAAAACGTTGTGCTGATGGTTCTTTTCCTTTCTTTGACATCCTTCATTCCTCATCGGTCGATCATGGTGATAGCATCTGTTGGACAAGCAAGAACGCATAACCTACATCCAGTGCAAGCATCTCTGATAATTTTCGCTTTTTGATTGCTTTCAACATTGAGTAGGGGGCTTCGCATAGCCATCTTGTATATTTCAATGGCATCATCGTCACAAACGATTGTGCATTGGTCACAGCCGATACACAATGATTCCTGGACAAAAGCGACAGCGGTTTCGCCCCCCTTAAGGGATGAATGCTGCACACCTCGCTGACGATTGAGGCTCGAGCGTATACGCTTCGCCTCTTCTTCGCGACGACGCTTAAGGTCATCCGAGGACGTCATGTTCTACCTGACCAATGGGTTGGCCTTCAAACTTGGCAACGCTCAGATTGACAAGAAGGTCTCCGAAGCAATAGAATGCTCCAACCAACAATGGTGGATTCCAAGCGGTCAATCCGGTGTAAGGTACAGAAGAAGCCCATGTCCAATTACAAAGGTACGTCCCCCACAGTTCCATGGCAAGGGCAAGCCAAACCATTGTGGCATAAAGACGAGGCTCTGGACCCCATCGAATAAAACCGAACGTGAGAATCAACAACAAGACCGCAGAGGTATCCGTTCCTTTTGCTGCTCCATAGAGAACAAGCGGTAAAAGAGCAAGAATGAGATAAACGGGAGAAGAGTGTGGAATCCTCTTCGCTACTCTTCGTCCTAAATCAAACAGGAAATAATGACCTACTGGGACAAAAAAGGGCATTAAACCTCTTTGATATTCATAAATCAACCATACTTCACTGAAGAACAATTCCATTGGTGTTGCAAAGGCTAACACCGCAATCATTTCGATTCTTTCTTTGCGATCTGTTATGATGAAGAGATACAGAAAAGTTCCAATGCACCAAATATCGACAGGCCATTGAGCATACGTTGCTGAAACAAAGAGGCCGATGGCTATGGTCGTGATGTAAAGCAGTTCACGACGCATGGTTCTGCTACAAGCATCTCCTTTATCAGAATCATGACGCTTTCATCGCTTCTAATTCAAGTCCCATAGCGAGCATTGAGATTTCAGCAACCAATGCGTGCCAATTGTGTGCATGAGTCATATAGCCAGGTTCTTGGTCAGAAGTGACGAATTGTGCACTCGGAGAATTGAGATTACCAATGTCATCTCGTTTTGCATTAACTCTGTAAAACCAAGACGAAGCATCACCATCGACGAGATAGACCACTGGTTCTACTGGAAAACCTTCTTCGGTTTTCATGAGAGTAGGAACCCCTTCTTGTATCAAGAAATCTTCAACATCTGTGGTTCCTTTCCCATACATTAATTTCTTCATCTTGCGATTGGAAAGATTGAGAAGTTGCTCACCAGAAGTGACAGTCATAATCCCTAAGCCATAGGTTCCACGATTATTCTTGACATATACAACTGGCTCCCTGTCAAGACCAAGAGCTTGATATCGTTGTGAGAGAGCAGCAATGAATGCATCCACCTCTTCTGCAAGTTTTACTCTGCAAGTTTCTTTTTCCAAACATTTATTCTCAGAAACAAATGAATCACAGAGTAAGTGCCATGGTTCGATTCCAATTATTTCGCTTACTTCTTCAACAAGGGGACGAAGATGTTCAAAATGCATGGATTTCTTTCTATTGTGCCAACCCATTTGTGGATTTGGCAATATGTGAGGAGATGAAAGCCCCTCCAAACCTTCGTCTGTAAGATCATTGTTGAGCAAAATAAAGTCAGGTTGTTCTCCATTTACCATAAGAACATCATCGATAACTCCGACTTGATTCAATGGAAGAGGGCCGTGTATTCCATTGAGTGATTCGAATCCGTCAAGTTCGGGATTACCGATAGTGCATCGATATCCTGCTGATTCAACCAACTTACATAGCATTCGAAGATTCTCAATATATCCTTGATTTCTGGTATGAGATTCTGGATAAATATGAACCCACTTACAATCGGGATTATTTCGTTTGATGTGTTCTGAAATACGATGTGTAAGATGAGGTAAATCCGAATCAGAGGTATTGTTGAAACCAGCAGGGAATTGATTCGCATCAACCACCGCTATTTTCCATCCTGCATCTCGGACATCCACACTTCCATAAATGGGGACCTCTATTGACGAACGTTTTTCATTCATCCACTCAGTCAATTGATCACGCTTTTGTTCTAGTCTATTGCTTAACTCGTGTAGGAATGTCATCAGATCACCTCATTCAATAAATCATCAAGAGTTCTATTCTGCAAGTTAAGTCCATGTCCTTGCAAGTGTATTGATTCAAACAATCCAAGCCCTAAGGCAATTTCTGGTTGCCTGTTTAGAACCTTTTCACACACGGTCCATTTTGACGCAATCTCTTCGATTTGAGATGCGTATTCATCAAGACAAGATGTGAGCAGTGTGGGTGAAGTCGCCGTTCCAGCAGGTAACTTCTTTCGATAAACTACTGATTCAGGAAGATTTGTAAGCGCTGCAGCTGAACGCAAAGCCTTCTTTTCCAAACCCTTCGATGGAAGTCGTTGATCCATTGGAAGGTGCATTGCTTCTTGCCGATGGGCACGTGAAAGGAAAGGAACTCGAACTTCCAATGAATGCGCCATGGAGTGACGATCGACAAGACGGAGTTGGAAATTACTGAGTTGACCATGATCCATCTCAAATTGTAATGTCTTTTGCAAGGAACTCAAATGAGTTGAAGGACGATGGTCTTTGGTCCACCAACGTGAATCCTCTGACAACGAATCGGATTGAAGAGTTCCTGCAAAGGGGTGATCAAGGTCCGCCATGCGTGCCTCAAGTTGCTTTTGATGATGGTTCAAATCAACATATCGAGGATATCCAGCATGTATCTCATCTGCTCCCTGACCGCATAGTCCAACACGGACAGCTTTCGACATTTCCTGAAACAATGGTTGGAAGAATAATACAGAGACGTCTAAGTCTTCACCATGCCAAGAAAGAGATGGTAAATGATGAGAGAATGAATCAGAATCCATGATCGATTGATGATGTTCTAAATCTAATGCGGATGCGACGAGTTCAGCCGCCATCCAATCGGGATTATCTTCGCTTTCTGCAACGGTCCAGCAAGCGGGAGTTGGACGCCCATACCTCTTGGCAGCATCACTGGCAACGGCAGCGACAAGAGAGGAATCAAGTCCACCTGAAAGGACAATACCCACAGGAACGTCAGACATCAATCGCTGACCAACACTCTCTATGAATCCATCGAGAAGAAGGCTTGAACCTTGATTCACATCCCACGAATCGGTTGGATTGAACAGAGGTCGAGAGAATTGTGCACGACTTTCCAATGTTGCAATACCATCATCTACAGTCCAAACCTCAACAGTTCCTGGTCGAACTTGATGTACACCCTGAAACAACGATGTTGCATCAAGGGGGTATTCCCAAACAAGTCGGGCAACAAGGGCTTCCATATCCATGCTAGGACTGTATTGTGGATGTGCATGGAAGGCTTTAGCCTCACTAGCAAAAAGAAGTGAGCCATTGATGGTTGTTCTCAAGAGAGGTTTGATTCCCATTTCATCACGAGCAAGAATCAATTGTCTGTTCACTGGATCCCACAGACTCAATGCGAACATTCCGTCAAGTTGCTTCAACCAATTGCAATGATCTTCAGCGATTGGATGTTCTAATGTATGCGTCGCGTTTCTATGCAATGCAAGAATTGTTTCACTATCGCCCATCGTCTTCCAAGGATAACTCTCGTTGATTCCTCTAAGTTCCTGATAGTTGTAGATTTCACCATTAACAATGAGAATACAACCATGGTCGGAAGAGATGGGCTGGGGACTTCCTTCTAAATCGACAATTGCAAGTCGTGAATGACCGAGGGAGATGTGCTCATCATTCCAGAAACCAGTGCCATCAGGCCCACGGTGATGTTGGAGACGAGTCATACTCTTGACAACAGAAGGTTCTGGAGAACCAACCATGCCAGAAATCCCACACATACCTCACAGGAAACGTCCATGACGTTTATACCATCGCTTTTGCAATGTAACTTTTCACCACAATGGGTACTTGAATGCTACAACCGCTAAGAGAATAACAGCGATTCCAAAGAAGGCATAGTAAACCGATTGCGGCGGGTCCGAGGATGAATTATCGTCATACATGGGTATCAACAACCATCCGTAAACGACCCGATTCTTCAATATGGCGGCGTTTCGACCTCACATAACTCCCAAAAAGGGTTCGAGGATGAGTACCAAGGCCAATGGGATGAGCAACATGGTAGCGTTGTCATCGATGTATCGTAATCGAGGCCATTCTGCTGCAACACACATTGGACCCATCAATGCTACGAGAAGCCATGGAGTCTCTACCCATAGTGCACAGGATGCCCAAATCAACGCAATACCAAGCGTCCCTGCCCAGATAACTGCGGATACAGAAAAGTCCTTTCTTCGCATCTCACCAAGGAGTGGATCTCCAAGTGATAGACTCAGAATGAGTGGGTATGCATACGCTTTGTTGGGTGTCAAAAGCAAGACCATACCTATTGCAATAGCACCCCATGCTAAAGCAGAGACTTGCTTTGCCTCATAGGCACGTTGGCCGATTATAGTGACACCGAACTTCAGCCGAAGAGCCTCGCCTACGATGGCAACGAGAATGACAAGGGAAACAAGTTGAGGAAGTGAAAGGTTTACTGCGTCAGCAGTGTTTTCTCCGAATTCAAAAAACAGGACCGGGATAAATGACATCCCGAGATGAATCCCTCTGCGAAGTAGATGCCCAGACATACCACCAACCGATTGTTCAATTGGGTTCGTCATCTCAACTTGGTCACTCATCTACTTCCCTCAGTTTTGCATAGGCTTCATCAAAACCAATCAAACCTTCCTCTAGATTAGTAAGAATTTCATTGAATTTAGAATGATTGAGGATTTGCCGTTCATGATGAGAAAGAATACGCTCTCTCCAACGTGCTCTTTCTGCCCTTGATGTTTGTTGCAATTCCATCAAAAGAGCTGCAGCCTCATCAATCCCATCACCTCGCAAAGCACTTACAAGTTGAACTTCAGGGGGTGTAGGATTACCTAGTTGAAGTGATTCTCTTAGTTCATTTGCATGGCGTTCAGCCCCGGGGAGGTCTGATTTGTTGACAAGTATGGCATCAGCAAGTTCGAGCAATCCTGCTTTTTCTGCTTGGACGCCATCGCCTCTGGCAGGACCTTCGATCAATACAATTCTGTCAGCGACCGCTGCACAACGAACTTCGGATTGTCCCGCACCTACGGTTTCAATGATGACTCGATCCCAACCAGTCATCAACAGGCAAGCTGCCATTTCTTGAACGACAGATGGGACTGAGCCACTGGATTTTCTTGTAGCAACAGAACGCACGTACACGAGGTCTTTCTTTTCAGGATGGTCAACAACTGTCATTCGTACACGGTCTCCAAGCAATGCGCCTCCAGAACGAGGCGATGATGGGTCCACTGCCAGTACAGCAATCTTCGTGCCATCATTTGTCCAAACATGAAGCAATCGATCAAGGAGACAGGATTTGCCAACACCTGGCGGTCCTGTAAGTGCCAATATTTGCCACTCATCAGATTCTTCAATCTCTGGTTCAAGTACAGTTTCACCATTTTCGATGGAAGATAAGAGACGTGCTAATGCCCTTCTATCTCCTTGACGAGCAAGTGACACCATCTGTTCCAAGAACATCACCTCAAGAAAGACCTGTCCAATGCCAATCTGTATCGCCGCCTACACCCGCATCACTTCTTTGAACTGCGGTTTCAATAAAAGCGACCATTTCTTCAGTAGAGGTCCCAGGTCCAAAGATTGCCTTTACACCTGCTTGAAACAAAGCAGCACGATCATCATCAGGAATGATGCCGCCCCCGAAAACAATGACATCACCCATGTCGTTTTCTCGAAGTGTTTCACAGATTCGAGGGAACAGATGGCCATGTGCTCCAGATAACGATGAGAGGCCGAGTAAGCGAGCGTCTTCATCACGAACGGTTTCAATAATTTGAGCCGGAGTTCGTCGTAGACCAGTGTAAATAACTTCATGCCCAGCATCTCGTAGCGCTCGAGCGACAACCTTTGCACCCCTGTCATGACCATCAAGCCCGGGTTTGGCAATAACAATCCTCAGAGGTTTGTCCATGATTAATCCAGTAGCACGTTGGTTATGAATGGCTCGTCCAATCTACGTAAAGGAAACTCTTTTCCCTAATTTGGAACAGAATCGTCGATGAGATGAAATGCGAGAAAGAAAGAGGATAACCATGGCATGGGAGAAAGACCCGGATGCACTCAAGCCCAGCAAGGGCTATACACGAGTGCGAAGAGTGAATCGTGCCCTCATGGACACATGGTTCAGGGAAATATCCTTGGTCGATCTTGACACACTGCCACAAGAAGGAGGCATCATATTCACCGCATGGCATCCTGGCGGCCTCATCGATCCGATGTTGATGATGGCAGCATTGCCGGGTGGGTTGACATTCGCTGCCAAAAGCCCATTATTCAAAACTCCAATTTTGGGACATATACTTCGAGCAATCGATGCAAAACCTGTCCTTCGACCACAGGATAACGTAGGGGATAAAGAGGAGAGAAAGAAAGCCAATTCAGGCCTTATCGACACCCTTTCCTCAAGTGTTGCAAGTGGACAACGTGTTGCGATTTTTCCAGAAGGAATCTCACACACAAAGGCGCATCCAGTGAAAATGCGAACGGGTGCTGCACGTATTCTCCTCGACTCGATTCGAAAAGCGGATGAGATGGAAAAACCAAGACCTCACCTTGTCCCAATTGGATTGCATTACAGTGATCAACATCAATTTAGAGAACGGGTTAGTTTGCAAGTCAATCGCCGCCTAACCTATCCACCACTTCCCGGTGAAGAAGGTGCTTTACAACCATCGTCTGAAGAACTTGCAGAACATGGTGACTTAGCTCATGACAGAGTTTGGTGTGAAGAAATGACAAACTTACTTCACACCGAGATTCAACGCTGCAATCAAGCCCAAGAGACATGGGAGGACAGAGAACTTGTTTGGCGTGCTCGCCGTATGATTCACACTGCTCGCAGTGGAGATGATGTGAAACCAATCACGTTTCATGAAGCCGTCCTTGGCTCTCGTCGAGTTCGTGCGGCATGGCAATACCTCGCACAGAACGACCCTGAACGAAATCTGGATATGGAAACCAAATTCAAAGAACATCATCGTGAGATGGAACATATCGGACTTCGTTCATGGGAATTACGGGACCGTGAAAAGAAGATCTCCAAAACCGCCTTCTTGAAAAATATGATCTTGTGGATTTGGTCTGCTTCATGGATGCTTGGAATCGTAACATGGTCTGCAATGATTGGAGCCATCGTTCCTTACATGTTCATTCGACTTGTTGTCATCATCCAGTCGAAAAACGAAGACACTCATTCAGCTATTGGGTCGATGAAACTTCTCTATTCGGTGGCGTTATATCCCATTTGGTGGGTCTTCACTTCAATTTCTATAGGATGGTTGCTTGCGTCGAAGAATTCGTTCTTACAGGATGTCGAATTACCTGGTTATATTCTTCCAGCATTGGCGTTCATCCCATGGCCAATTGTATCCCTCATTCTTCTCGTCTGGTGGCCAATATCTGCGCGTCTTCATCTCAAATTATTTGAGCGCTTATGCAAGTCATGGAGGAATCTACGACTTTGGTTCAAGTTACGGAGTGGTCAGGTAGAGTGGGATGATTTGATAAAAATGCATCACCAATTGGCCAAAGAAATGGCATCGATTGGTGAGGGGCTCATCTTACCAGGAGATCCTGATTGGAAGGACCCTCCATATGGAAAAGAAGATTGGGAAGTGGTTCACGTACGAACCTCCTGAACGTCTATGTTTACCGTTGTAATCAAGGGCAACCAATAAGGGCGTTGTGCCCAAGCAGGAACTGGTGAGCAAGATGTCTTCAACAGAAAAACGTCTCAATGACCTTCGTGCAAGGAAATCTCGAAGTGAAGCAGGAGGCGGCCAAGCACGAATTGAAGCTCAGCATAATCGAGGGAAAATGACGGCACGGGAGCGCCTTGAGATGCTCCTTGATGATGGTTCATTCCAAGAGATAGATGCACTTGTTGAACATCGATGTCGAGATTTTGATATGGATAAGAACGTCATTCCCGGCGATGGTGTTGTTACTGGCCATGGCATGATCAATGGCAGAGAAGTGTTTGCATTTGCTCAGGATTTCACTGTCTATGGAGGTTCCTTAGGAGAAATGCATGGTCTGAAAATCTGCAAAGTCCTTGATATGGCCCTCAAAACGGGGCGACCAGTCATTGGCCTAAATGACTCAGGTGGAGCACGTATTCAGGAAGGAGTTGCTTCACTCGGTTCCTATGCTGAAATTTTCTTCAGAAACGTACGTGCATCAGGTGTCATACCTCAAATCAGCGTCATCATGGGTCCATGTGCTGGTGGAGCAGTCTACAGTCCTGCAATTACGGACTTTGTGATCATGGTTGACAAAACCGCACACATGTTCATCACAGGTCCAGAAGTCATCAAGACCGTAACAAATGAAGTCGTATCCTTCGAAGACTTGGGTGGAGCAATGACGCATGCCTCGAAATCAGGCGTTTCTCACTTCACTGCCGACAGTGATGATTCAGCGATTCAACTCGCACGAGATCTTTGTGACATGTTCCCTTCAAACAACATGTCCCGAGCGCCTGTTCGAAAAACATCAGATGACCCATACCGAACCTGCGATGCCTTGAGTGAGATCATTCCTGAAGACTCCAACAAACCATACGATGTGACCGACGTCATTCGAGAAGTCCTTGATGACGGGGCTTTCTTGGAAGTCCAAGCCGATTATGCAATGAACATTATCTGTGGATTTGGACACTTAGCGGGACATACCGTTGGAGTGGTTGCAAATCAACCAAAGGTTCTCGCAGGATGTCTGGATATCGATGCAAGCGATAAAGCAGCACGATTTGTACGATTTTGTGACGCCTTCAACATACCATTGGTAACTTTGGAGGATGTACCAGGATTCTTACCAGGGACCAATCAGGAATGGGGTGGAATTATTCGCCACGGCGCTAAGTTACTCTACGCATACGCTGAAGCAACTGTTCCTAAGTTGACAGTCATTCTTCGAAAGGCATACGGTGGAGCGTATGATGTCATGTCCTCAAAACACATTCGAGGAGATTACAATGTAGCTTGGCCAGGTGCTGAATTAGCCGTCATGGGTGCTGATGGGGCCGTTGAGATCATTCATCGCAGAAGACTCAAGCAATCACGTAATCAAGAACAAGAGCGCGAGCGACTTGTGTCTGATTTCACAGAGACTTTTGCGAATCCATACAAGGCAGCTGCTATGGGGTACATCGATGATGTTATCGAACCGAGCGAAACTCGTTCTAAACTATCAAGAGCACTCTTAATGCTCTTGGATAAAGAAGAAATCCGACCTGCAAAGAAGCACGGTAATATTCCACTTTGAGGTGTTTTCATGACAGATGATCAAACACTCCGAATGGCAGCCATCGCAGCAGTCCTAAGTATGGTTGATGCTGGCTCAGAGGACCCTTCCGGAAAAGGACGCCAATCTGGAGAAGCATGGGCTCAGGACCATCGCAGAATTGTTATGGGCAAATCTTCGCTTATGGCTCAACGCAGTAGTCGCAGCCCATGGAGATGAACATATGACTGAAAAAAGAACAGTAAAAGTTGATGGTGTTGAATTTGAGGTTGAACTCACAGCAAAGGACGATGGTTCATGGGACGCTGTCGTTGAAGGAAAAACCTTCAACATTGAAGTTCCAAACGCACAAGTTGCACCACGAGCACGCAGAAGCAGTGGGTCAAAGAAAAAGAAGAGTGGAACTGTTTCTGCGAATATCCCTGGAAAAGTAGTCACTGTGGAAGTATCGCTTGGAGAAGTTGTCAAAGAAGGACAAGTGATCCTCATCCTTGAGGCGATGAAAATGCAAAACGAAATACAAGCTCCAATCAGTGGCACTGTTATTTCAGTATCATGTGAGGAAGGACAAGCCATTGAAGCCAATGTCCCCTTAGTCGTCATTGAACCTGATGAATCGGAAGAAGAAGACTAAAAAAAGCAACAGTTCAATTAGAATGAAGGATAGGTGAATGTATGAGCGAAGGACCAGCCTGTGATTATACTGGATGCAGTGCAATTGGAACAATTGTATCACGCCTTTCACCTGAAGGATACCTCGTTGCAACCGGAAAGAAAGCATATTCATTCCGTGAAGCATACCGACGATTCCACTATTGCGGCGACCATCATGACGAACTCATGAGTGGAGTCTGGTCACGGGTTCGTAAGCCTGATGACAAGAAGGATGGCCACGTTGCTCCGACCGCCATTTGAATGTCGTTGAGGCGAGATGCTGATAAGCGATGAGGTTTTCCTACATCTATGTCCAACCGAAGAGAGAAGCCTCCACGTAGAATCTCGGCCATTTTAATCACCCTAATGCTTGCAACGATGTCCGTCTCGTTGGCATCACCAATGATAAGTGCAAGTTCGAGTGCAAAAGCAAGTCCACCTGGCGTAGGATCGAACAATCTTACAGTTCTCAACACAACTTATCTCAATGGAAGCCACTCCTATGACGATGTCTATATCGGATGTGGAATTGTTTCACCATGTGGCTCAATTGTTGCAACAGGAGACTTGATTCTCACAGTTAACACCCTAACAATTGCATCAGGAGGTGCGATCATCGCCTATGATAGTCCAACGAATACCCAAGGTGTTGGAGGGTCAGTTATACTCCCAGCAAACTTCAATGGAGAGGGTGCTGGAGGAGCAGGACACTACGGTAGTGGTGGCGATGGTGGCGGTCTTTCGACTGGTCAAACAAATGGAGGCTCTTCTTACGGCGTCGGTAATGAAACCGGATCGAATGGAGGAGATGTCTTTGATTCGAATGGAAACCTTGTTTCTTTTGGAGGAAATGGTGGTGGCCGAATCATTGTCTACGCTGATGTTATCGATATTGATGGAACAGTTACAGCTATTGGTGAAAATGGAGAACAGGGTTACCGTTACAACAACGGATCTGGAAACGGTGGCTCAGGTGCTGGCGGCGGATCTGGCGGTAGCATCATTATGAAATCAAATGAACTCACTGTAAGTTCAACTGCATCAATAGAAGCAGATGGAGGAAACGGTGGCGATGGTGCTGATGGAGACTGTGTCGGTGTATGCATCGGTATGTATGATGGTGGAAACGGCGGTGGCGGTGGCTCCGGCGGTTCAATCGACTTGCTTGCGAACAGTGCAACGAACTTATCCATTTCAACTGCTGCAACGATCTCTGCTGTCGCGGGAAGCGCTGGTCTTGCAGGCGCCCCTTACGGAACTGGTTCGGCTGGATCTCCTGGAAATGGAGGTTCTACTGGAAGTACGAACTCCGGAACATGGACTGGTTGGTCATCAAATAATTCTACAGGAGGAGGAGGAAATCCACCACCTCCAACGACTTCATGTATTGGAAATGGTACATCTGCAGCAGGTACAATTCAAGCTGATATCCTCGAACCAAACGATGTACAAACAAGTGCAACACAGGCAAGCATGCTCCCACTCGACTGTACTGACCTCTCTCTTCACACAACGACTGATGTCGATTATTTCGAGATTCAAATGATTACAGGCGTCACCTACTTCGTCAATGTCACATTCTCAGATGCAATTGAAGACATCGATGTCGGTTGGGATACGATCAATGGGTCGTTCCTAGCCTCTGGCAGCTCAACAACAGATAACGAGCAATTAACTGTTCTAGCCACTCAAAACATCACGTCATATGTGGATGTATATCTGTTTCAATCTTTTGGTGGAACTGTAAATCTCAACACCTACGACATTACAATCGAAACAGATAATCCGGGTGGCGGTCAGAGTTTTGAACTTGCAAATGTTGTGATTAATAATGAAACAAATGCATCAATTTCCTATTCAGGGTTGACTGCAAATACCATGTACAATTACACAACTGTGATGAATCAATACATGATTGGCAATACAACAATTTCAACAACATTAGCACAGGGAAGTTTCAATGCAACATCAACAACATACGAATACAACGTATCCTTCTCACCAGAAATGAATGAGTCTGATGTTGATATCGAAACAATACTTTTCGATGCATCTGGTAATTTCCTTGATGATGATTTCGATACATATGAACTTGATATGGTTGAAGTCGAAGTCACCTCATCAACAACTGGTTTGATCGAACTGACAAATCTTTCAACGACAACAACCTATGATATGCGTTGGCTTGTCTTTGATGAAGATGTGTTCCTCAATGACTTCTTAGCCAGCAACAGCATCCAATCAGCAGTCAATGCATCAATCATCGACGAGAGTACTGACACCTTCACAAGTTCAACAGAAAACCGATCATACAACATCTCTTGGGCTGGACCTACCACTACGAGCAGCCATATTTTTGTAGCAATACTAAGTGTAAATGGAACTCAAGTTAATCTTGATACTGATGAAAATCTCACGGGGTTGGATGATGATAGTTTCATCCCACAGCTGCCATCAATTGTCATCAGTAGTGTTTCTTCAAGCGTCACTTCACCGACAAATGATGTTACAATTCGTGGACAAGACCTCATTGTAGGGGATTCTTATGATTACAAAATTAAGATATTGGATTCTGGAAATGCAACGATTGCTCAATCACCACTCACATCTTTCACTGCAACCTATCAGGGGATGAGCCTTGGAACATGGAACTACACTACTCCAACTGCATCTGGCACATACTGTGCTCTTGCAGAACTGTATGAATCAGATGGAACACAACGAATCGGCGATACAACCTGTTTCAATATCGTCTTCGATGATGATGGTGACAGTGTTGCTAACGAAGATGACCTGTGCCCAAACACACCAACTGGATCACTGGTCGATCTTGATGGATGTGCATCAAGTCAAGTTGATACAGATAATGATGGGTACAATGACAGCATTGATGCCTTCGTGAATGATTCCTCTCAATGGTCTGATCAAGATGGTGATGGCTATGGAGACAATCCAACTGGAAACATGTCCGATGCCTTCCCGAGTGATGGAACACAATGGTCTGACCAAGATGGAGACGGATATGGAGACAATCTAAACGGCACATACGGTGATGCTTTCCCTACAGACTCGACACAATGGAGTGATTCTGATGGAGATGGCTATGGAGACAATCCAAGCGGAAGTAATCCTGACCTTTGGCCAAGCGATGCAACTCAATGGAGTGATTCTGATGGAGATGGATTTGGAGACAACTCCTCAGGTACAAATGGAGACCTGTTCCCAACTGATTCTACGCAATGGGCTGACCAAGATGGTGATGGATACGGAGATAACCCGAGTGGAACGACTCCTGACGCATACCCAACAGATGCAACTCAATGGGAAGATACCGATGGAGATGGATTCGGAGACAACCCTACAGGTACTGATGGAGATGCATTCCCAACTGATTCCACACAATGGGACGACCAAGATGGAGATGGATTCGGAGATAATCAGGCTGGAAATGATCCTGATGCATTCCCAACAGATTCGACACAATGGGAAGATCAAGACGGTGATGGATTCGGAGATAACCAAGCTGGTAACAATGCTGACGCATTCCCAACAGATTCCACACAATGGGCTGACCAAGATGGAGATGGATACGGTGATAATGCAAACGGTAACACTCCTGATCTTTGTCCGAACACACCTGCTGGACAAGTTGTTGATGCAACTGGATGTTCAGATACTGAAATCGATGATGACAGTGATGGTGTACCAAATTCAAACGATGCTTGTCCATCAACACCTGCTGGTGAAACTGTCAACACAAATGGTTGTTCAGATACTGAACTTGATGGCGACTTAGATGGAATAAAGGACGCATATGATGCATGTCCGTCCACACCTCTTGGACTAACTGTTGATGGCGCAGGTTGCGCAGATTCTCAGAGAGATGGTGCTAACGATGGCTTGAGTGACGATGTTGACCAATGTCCATCAACACCTGCAGGAAGTCCAGTCGATGGCTATGGTTGTTCATCTGAACAACGAGACAATGATAATGATGGCGTATACGATAGTGCTGACCTTTGTGGATTAACAGAAGCAGGGGCTACAGTCGATCAAGATGGCTGTGCTGATGCTCAGAAAGATGATGATGGCGATGGTGTCAAGAACGATGTTGACCTTTGTCCTGGAACCGAACCAGTTAGCGTCATTGATGTGAACGGTTGTTCAGACAGTCAACTCGATGATGACCAAGATCAAATTTTCAACAATATCGATGTTTGTCCAGCTACTCCAATTGGCGAAATGCCGAACTCAGAAGGATGTTCTGCTTCACAACTCGATGATGATATGGATACTGTAAATAATGCAGATGATCTTTGCCCAATGACTGATGTCAACCCCTCACTCGATGTCGATGGTTGTGTTGCAAGCCAAAGAGATACAGATCTCGACGGCGTAACAGACAAGGATGATGATTGTCCAAATACAAACTCAACAAGTATTTCTGATGATGACGGATGTGCATTGGAACAACTTGATTCAGACAATGATGGTGTGAATGATTTGGAAGATGATTTCCCTCTCGATGCTCTCGAATCCAAGGATACTGATGGTGATGGTGTCGCTGACAGAAATGATGCATACCCTGGCGATGCAACCCGCACCAAGGCTGAAGTTGAAGAACAAGGCTCTGGAATGTGGATTTGGACTGCAGTAGCAGTACTTGTTCTTGGAATTCTTGCAGGTCTTGGAATGATGAAAAGAAATTCAGACATGGTTGAGAAAGTAAGCCCGTTCACTCAACAGGTTGCTCAACAAGGGCAGGAAGAGACTCAACTCCTCCAAGAATCCCCTGAAGAGCGACAAGAATGGGAAGAAAACGGCGTAAAATGGTCAAGAAGTCCTGAAGGGACTCTCTACTACTATGATGCTCAGTCAGAACAATGGATTGAGTACCAACAATAGATGGATTAACATCAATTGTACGCAAGCATTTAGGCCAGCCTCGCATGTGTTTACACATGGAGGAGAGGCTTTATCAAAATGATAGGGCAGAGTTTGCTCTCAGTTCCATGGTTACAATGATCATGATTCTTCTGT
>QXYA01000031.1 GCA_009887135.1 Candidatus Poseidoniales archaeon | reverse complement strand
GCCCTGATTTCTCATCACCACCTACACATATCGATGAACATCGAAGCACGTATGCCGATACGATTGCAATGGCGGATGAAGTTCGAGACCATCATGGGCTAAATGTCCGAGTTGTACTCGGTCCGCATCCTGCTGCCTTTGCTCACCAGTTCATTCAGTGGATAGAAGAGGATAAAGAGGGTGGAGCAGAACGTGCCTGTGAGAATTATCGAGATAGCATCGATGCAGCCCTCGAGTTTCTCCATGAAGGAAAAGCACATGCAATCGGTGAAGTGGGACGGCCTCATTGGCCAGTTTCTGATGAAATTTGGAATCTTTCAAACATGCTCCTGGAAGAAACAATGGCTATGGCTGCCAAAGAAAATATTGCACTTCAACTCCATGTTGAAGGTGAATTAGATTCTACTTATCGTGATTTATCGAAGATGGCTGAAAAAGTCAATCTCTCTAAACACAAACTGGTGCGCCACTATTCGCCTCCTCAAATTGATGAAGCGGTGACACGAGGGTTAACATCGAGTGTTCTTGTTGGAAAAGGGGCCCTTCAGCCACTGATGGAAACCTATGAACAAAACAAAACTGGATTCATGCTCGAGACGGATTACATGGATGATCCACGCAGACCAGGTGCGGTTTTAGGTCCTAAAACTGTGCCGAAAAGAACACAACAACTTCTCGAAGCAGGAATGGATGAAGAGACATTATGGCGCTGTCACGTTGATGTGCCGAATGCAATTTATGGAATCGATGAAGATTGATTCTTTTTCTATCCATATCGCCATCACATTCATCATAGGGTTCTGATTCGAAGATATATGGCAGAAGGACTTGGTCATCTCCGATCAGCAGTTGTTCTCGTTCTTCTCATCCCTTTGTTGATGCCATTTGCCTCCGCTCAAGGTGGTTTAGGTTCGATTGCCTTGGATTGTGGAAGCGATCCAGAGATGAATGTCGCTCCCAATGAGTATTCTGATGTTGAACTGCTATGCACAGTGACCAATGACGGGACCATCTTGGCAGAGTCCATCGAAATCACAGAAGAATGGGACGGCATCTTTGTTGACATCAGCCTTTCCGAAGACACCTTTACCCTAGAATCGGGGGAAGAAGCTGATTTCACAGTTACCTTTAGTGGCGAATCACGCCTTGATGCCACAATTGTCTATGAGTTCACTATATCTGCGACTGTGACTGCTTGGGGTCCGATTCCAGTTGAAGGAACTCCTCTGTCCAATACTGCGAATCATACAGGTGATTTCACTATCGCCAAATTCGGAATGCTTACACTCGATGTACCCGACACCTCATCTCGTAACATGGTGACAAGCGAAGAGGTATCAGTTACATTCCAAGTAGAAAATGACGGCAATGCTGAAGATAATGTCAAGGTGGAAGTGTCGAACTCAAATGAACTTGAAATGCTTGGATTCGTCTTTACGACAGGAACATTCTTTTCAGAAAAAGTTCAAGCAGATGGTATCTCTTCTCAATTTGAATTAATTATACGAGCACCAAGTGATGCTGCAGAAGAGATCCGTGCTGAAATCACCATTATCGCAACAAGTGACAATGACAACTCAGAATCCGATACAGTACGCTTTGACCTGATTGTAGAGGCAGAAGATGAATCCTCTGCCCTCGGGGGCCTCTCTCTAGAGAACACTGATGATTTAGCCATGTATGGGGCCATTGGTGGTGGAGTTCTCTTCATCATCTTCCTTCTCGTGATCATCTCTCGAATCTCTAAGCGAAACTCATCCCGTAATGTTGCAGTTGAGGACGAACCTGAAGAAGAAGCAATAGAAATCGATGATGAATTTGATCTCGATTTCGATTTTGAAGAGGATGAAGATTTTGAATCTGATGACCTCGACGCTATGTTTGACGATTTGTAACGCCGTCGCCTTTTTCTTCAAGGTCGAGTAAGGCCAATATTTGAGTCAAAAGAAGGGGAATACTCAAAGACGTGCTGTGCTGGGTAACACCTGCGATTGGTGAGATGCGGATGCTAGGTCTAAAGGGAAAAACAGCCGTAGTGTTCGGAGTTGCGAGTGAAGATTCGATTGCCTGGGCGATTTGTCAACAACTTGCAGAGGCAGGAGTAGACCTGTTTTTGGGCTTCCAAAAGCGCTTCATGTCTCGGGTTTTCCAACTCAAAGACAAACTTCCTGCAATCAAAGGATTCTATCCACTTGATGTCGCACAAGATGAAACGACTGGAGAGTTTTTCGAAGCCTTTTCCAAAGAACATCCTGGGCGAAAGATCGACATCCTTGTTCACGCAATTGGATTTGCTCCACGTAGCTGCTTCGATAGACCGATTCTTTTTGTTGAGGACGCTGATATCAATACAGCAATGACGATTTCTGCTAATTCATTGCAACGATGTTTAAAATTCGCTATGCCTTACCTTAGCGAAGGGTCTTCAACAATTACTTTGACCTATGCAGCATCAACACGCTTTGTTCCATCATATGGGATCATGTCTATGGCTAAAGCTGCTCTTGAATGCTGGACAAGAGAACTCGCTTGCCATCTTGGACCACATGGCCATCGTGTCAATAGCATTTCTTCAGGACCAATCCGAACGATTGCAGCGTCAGGCATTCCGGGTTTTGATAAAATTCTGGACCACGTCCAGGCAAATGCTCCTCTGCGAAGAAATGTCAGCCAATCCGATGTTGCAGGAACGACTCTTTGGCTAGCAAGCTCCCTTTCTTCCGGTGTAACCGGACAATGCATCCATGTTGATGCAGGCTATTCAATCACCATGGTGCCTCAGAGTATCATGGACGTATGAGGTGAACAAGATGACCATCACAACAGATGACGGAAAACCCTGCGAAGGGCTTGAACAAGGACCTTTTGAGCCGATTGCAGTGATTGGTGTTGCTGCGATGATGCCGGATGCTCCTGACCTCGATACGTTCTGGCAGAATATTATCGATTCACATGTAAGTATTCGTGAAGTACGAGAAGGTCGCTGGCCAGGCCCTGTTGATCATTTCTGGACTGAAGGAAAACCAGGTGACATCAAACATGGTTTCACCTATTCTAAGATAGGAGCATTTGTAGAAGGATATGAGTTTGATTGGAGAAGATGGAGGCAACCTCCAGGTACACTCCCTCAAATAGATCCATGCCAACTATGGGCTGTTTCAGTTTCTGCAAAAGCAATAGAACAAGCAGGTTATGGAGATGATGGGAAGCAATTCCCCCGAGAAAGAGCAGGCGTTGTTTTCGCAAACGCTCTTGGCGGTGAAAACAGAAATCTGTCAAACATCCGTGTTTGGTCGAATCACACAGCTGAACTCGCTAAGCAACATGGTATGCCAGCATCTGCAAAAGAATCGTTCATGGAAGACGTAAACGAGCAATCTCCCAAAGTTGATGAAGATACAATGCCAGGTGAACTTGCCAACGTTGTATCTGGAAGAGTTGCTAATCTTCTTGATCTTCAAGGACCAAATCACGCGATGGATGCTGCTTGTGCATCTTCCATGGCTGCCGTCATGGATGCATGTCGATTATTGCAAACACGGCAAGCCGATGTTATGCTCGCAGGCGCAACAGATCGAACAATGGATCCGGCAACTTATGCCAAATTCAGTGCAATTGGTGCACTTTCACCAACACACTCTACGCCCTTTGATGCTGGTGCGAATGGATTCGTAATGGGAGAAGGCGCAGGAGTCATGGTCCTCAAGCGGTTGTCAGATGCTATTTCTGATGATGACGTCATTCACGCAGTCATTCGCGGCGTAGGGGGTTCATCGGATGGCAGGGGCAAAGGAATCACTGCTCCAAGTCAACGAGGTCAAATTCAAGCGATAGCTCGTGCTTACAACCAAGCAGGATATCCGGCCTCTTCCGTTGAATTAGTCGAAGCACACGGTACATCGACAAAGGTTGGAGATGCAACTGAACTTTCGACACTCACACGATTGTGGACAGATGCTGATTCAGGAGATAATGTGGCAGTAGGTTCCATCAAATCCCAGATTGGGCATCTCAAAGCAGCTGCTGGGATTGCAGGTATCATCAAGTCAGTAATGGCTCTCCATCATCGCACAATACCTCCTTCAGCAGGGTTTGAAACCCCTAACCCTACTGTTGATTGGCCAAACATTCCTTTCTTTGTCCCAACCCAAGCAAGAGAATGGCCAGTTCCAAGTAATCACCCACGTAGAGCGGGTGTTTCCGCCTTTGGCTTCGGAGGTACAAACTTCCATATCGCCCTAGAAGGATACGATCCATCCTATCATCAAGAGATGGCAGAGGATTGGGAAGATCGCTGGCATTCATATGCTCGTTCATCATCTGCGTCAGCACCATCAATTCTTGATGCAAGCGCCAAACCAACGTTGACGCATGAAGCAATGAAAGCAATCGAAGGAGGCGTCCTTCTCCTTTCAGGGAATTCTATCGAAGAACTCACTGCATCTCTTTCTACAGTTCACTTTGAAGGGGCATTGTTCGATTCTGACCCAAGGGGTCTCCGTCTTTCAATGGCCTTACAAGATGCGAGTTCAAACTTCCAAGCAGATGCTCCATGCCGTATGGCACTTGTTGCAACCTCTTGGGCTGAGTTTGAGAAGAGAAAGACACTCGCATCAAGTTCTCTTTCTGACAAAGCCAAGTGGGGCTTCTTACAAGCTCAAGGAATTCTCGTGAGTGATGAGGCAAGTCTTCCGGATGGAGTGAAAGTCGCTCACATGTATCCTGGTCAAGGTTCACAGTATGTTGGGATGACAACTGACCTCTTCCATCGATATGGTCCAGTACAGAACGTCTGGCAAGCCTCAGATTCAACAATGGTCGAGGTACTCGATGGGGAAACGTTGTCATCATTCGTCCTAAGAGAAGGACTTGAAAAGGAAGAACGAATTGCTGCTGAGCATAAACTCAAGCAAACTGAATACACACAACCAGCAATGTTGACTGCAGATTTAGCCATTGAACACGCTCTAAATGCGTACGGGCATCATCCAGATATGGTTGCTGGCCATTCCTTGGGAGAATATGCTGCTCTGATGGCGTCTGGAATCCTCAACATGGATGGTGCTCTACGAGCAGCGGCTGCCCGTGGAACGGAAATGGGATCTGTTGAAATTGATGACAAAGGATTGATGGCAAGCGTCACAGCTCCATTCGAAGATGTGGAGCGAATTCTTTCATCATGTGATGGTTATGTCATTGCCGCAAACAAAAACTCTCCAAAAATGACTGTCATTGCAGGTGCTACTGATGCGGTTCAAAATGTGATGAAGGCCTTCGAAGAAGAAGGATTCAATTGCGTCCCATTAGCAACCAGTCACGCTTTCCACTCGAGTATTGTCGCCCCAGCGAATGAACCACTTCGTAGGTTCTTATCTTCGCTCGAAATCAATTGGCCGAACATTCCAATCACGGCAAATGTCGATGGTATGTTTTACCCAACCGAAGGCCCAGATGCTAAGGAAGGCATCTTGGCAAAACTCGCTCCACAAATGGCTTCTTCAGTTGAATGGACAAGTCAAATCCAAACAATGTACGCTGCTGGTGCTCGAATCTTTGTTGAAGTTGGACCAAAGAGAGCATTGACAATGTTTGCATCTCAAATTCTTGAAGATCAACCACACCTTGCAATCATGACGAATCACCCTAAGCAAGGAGGCATTGCATCCTTCCTTACTGCATTAGGCGCTTTGGCGGTTGCAGGCCGTCCTCCTAAGACAATCGAGGCAGATTCAGATGTCTTCTCACAGGCATTCAGAGCAGGACCTATCGAAGCACACGCTGCTATTGAACTACCAGTTCGTTCCAGCCAAGAAGACCTCCGAGTCCGATCACGTCCTCTTCCATCGAAAGGCGGTGCGGTACAGCCTGTCTCAGCTCCAGTTTCAACTACAGTACAAGTTGTCAAAGAAACAACAGTTGCTGATTACATTGGCGATAGGATTGCAGCGCATTGCGGCTATCCTGCAATGTTTTGTCAAGGAATGGTCAACCTACGTTCTGGACTTGGTTTATCCGATTCTTCTGTTCAAACCATTATCGCAGGAATACGTAATGAAGCAAAAACAGATTCAGAAGTTGATGTTTCAAGTGCTGAAACAGTTGCAGATTTGGAACGTTGGGTTCGAGAAGCACCACAAGGCTGGGCTCCTCGAGTTCATCTTGTCTCATCTCAAACCAGTACCCAAGTACAATCAGTAGCAGTTCATGATCCTTTGATGCAACGCCGTTCTGACCCATATGTTGTTTCTGGTATCTCTCTTGGCCTTCCAGGCGGTGAGAAGGTCTTCGACGAGGACGTTTTCGAACGCTTGGTTCGTGGTGAAACGTGTATCCAAGAAGTATCTGATGAATACAAACAACGTCTTCTCGATAAGAACATCACACGGCTCATCAAAGGCCGTGATGGTTCAGTAAACATGGATCAAGCGAAGGTGTTTGGAGATATTCCTCAGCTTGCAGGAGTCAAAGCAGCCTTCGACTTAGCAGAAGAATTTGGCGTAGATCCCAAGCTTGTAATGGCTTGGGACATTACGACACAACTCGCTATGGGGGCTGGTCTCCTTGCTCTACGCGATGCAGGAATTCCTCTCACTCCAGAAGAACAAATCGGTAAAGGCGGACTTCGATTAATACGAAATTGGCAAGTTCCTTCTATCCATAGAGATCGGACTGGAATTGTCTTTGCCTCATGTTTCTCTGGAATGCAGATGGCCATGAAACATGCAAAGTCTGACGGCGATGATGGCGAAGGGAAGTTCGATCGTAGATATCTCTTCCAAATTCTGACTATGGGTCATTCACAATTCGCTCAATACACAGGTATCCGTGGTCCTACGACCACGATTAATCTTGCATGTGCTTCTGCTACTGGTGCTTTCCAAATAGCTGAAGATTGGCTTGCAAACGATCGTGTCGATCGAGTTGTTATCCTGTCCGCTGATGATGTTACAGGAGACGAACTCTGGGAATGGATTGGTGGTGGATTTGCAGCCTCTGGAGCAGCGTCGACCAGTAATGTCGTTGAAGAAGCGGCATTGCCATTTGACAAGCGTCGAAATGGCCTCGTTCTCGGAATGGGTGCAGCAGCATTCGTCGTCGAACGAAAGAGCGAAGCAGAACAACGAGGTGTTCAACCAATCGCTGAACTGCTTGGTGCTAAAACAGCTAATTCGGCATATCACGGAACACGTCTTGACGTCGAACACGTCGCAGACACAGTGGATTCCTTTGTTGGAGAAATGGAACAGAAATGGGGATTAAATCGTCACCAAATGGCCAAGGAACTGGTCTTTTATTCACACGAAACATACACTCCAGCTCGTGGAGGCAGTGCTCAAAGCGAAGTGCGTGCACTTCGAAAGACGTTTGGTGAGAGTACTGACGAAATGGTCATTGCCAATACGAAAGGATTCACTGGCCACCCAATGG
>QXYA01000030.1 GCA_009887135.1 Candidatus Poseidoniales archaeon | reverse complement strand
AACTGTTGGAATTATTGGCCTTGGGTATGTTGGATTACCCACCGCAATAGGCTTCCATGATGCTGGTTTTACCGTATGGGGGGTAGATGTTTCACAGCATACTGTTGACATGGTTATGAAGGGTGAAAATCCTACTGGCGACCCTGATGTTGATGATATTGTCCCCAAACCCGGATCCGAAAGATGGCATATCACTACTTCAGCAGCCGAGGCCGTCGTTCATTGTGATGTCATTCTTGTTACCGTTCCGACACCGATCACTCATGATCTCAAGCCAGATTTATCATACGTGGCTGGCGCGGGTAGAGATGTTTTCGAGTCAATTCAAAAAGGCTCCAATACAATTGTTGTACTTGAATCAACTGTCTATCCAGGAGTTACGGCTCAAACATGGGTCCCTCTTATCGAAGAATTAGGACTTGTAATCGGTGAAGATGTTGAAATCGCTTACTGTCCAGAAAGATTCAATCCAGGAGATCCAGCTCACGGAGTACGTCAAGTCGCCAGAGTCATTGGATGTTCAAATCCTGAAGTTGGTGAGAAACTTGTAGAACTTTATTCCAAATTAACTTCCGAAGATGTCCGTTATGTGGGCAAACTTGAGGTTGCTGAGGCTGCAAAGGTAATCGAAAATGTTCAGAGAGACATCAACATCGCACTTGTCAATGAATTGGCTCGAATCTTCCCTGCCTTGGATGTTGATGTTGAAGATGTTCTTTCAGCAGCAGCTACGAAGTGGAACTTCCATCGCTACACTCCAGGAGTTGGAGTGGGCGGTCATTGTATTCCAGTCGATCCGTATTACATGATTCAACGAGCTGCTGATGTTGGTGTTCCAGCAGGACTCATAACAGCTGCAAGAGCAGTAAACCGCTCTATGCCAAGTCACGTCGCCGGTGTTGTCACAAATTTGATGTGGAATGCGAGCGTTCCTGCTGGAGAAGCGAAGGTTCTGCTTCTCGGATGGTCTTACAAAGCAGAAGTTGGTGATCCTCGTGAGACTCCGGCTGAACCTTTAGCAGCTACATTGCTTGGAAAGAACATCACTGTTGGGGCGTGGGATCCGCACATTGATTCTTCACTCTATCCCGAAGGTGTTGTACCCGTCGAGGACATTACAGATGCTGAAGGATATGATTTGGTCATTCTCGTTACTGCTCACAAAGCATGTTTAGAAATTGACTGGAAAGGATTACTCTCAAAAATGAGAACTCCTCTTCTCTACGACGGCCGCCGAGTTCTCAATTTAGAAGAACTCGAAGCAATGGGTTGGAATACTCACGCAGTTGGAAAACCAGTCTAATCAAGCTTGACGACCAGCATCAAACATCTCTTTGAGTGAACCATCATTCAACATCTCAAGAGCGATATCTGATCCGCCAATTAATTCACCATGAACATACACTTGAGGCATGGTTGGGAAATCTGCCCAAGTACAAACACTTGGAATTGCTCTTGGATCTGTAAGGATGTTCACAGCTGCAAATGGTTCTCCCATGGACTGCAAAACTTGAGCAGCACGGTTTGAGAAACCACATTGTGGTTGATCAGGTGTTCCTTTCATGAACAATACTAACGCGTGTTCATCAACGATTGCTTGTAATTCTTCAGGTGTCCAGTCCATGTTTATTCCTCTTTTTGACGATTGATACGTCGAATGTGAACCCCTTGACCGCCACCATGCGGATCAAAGGCAGTATCGCCTGTAACAGCAGCCTGTTCAGGCGTCATGCACTTCAAATCGAGTGCATGTACAGGATGTGGAATAAATTGCTTCATATGAGCAAGAACGATTCGTTGTCGTTGCAAAGGGCGCATACTTTCGAACGATGGACTCGTGATTCTGACATGAAAATGGTCCCCGCTACGATGCAAATCGATAACTTCGACCGTTGCATCAGGCACTGCTTTGAGCACTTCTCCCTCAAGCCATTCGGTACTGACCATGGGCACACCAACTCATCCTCTTGTTTGAACCTGTCTAATTCAGGTGGTCAATCTTGAAATACAATATAATTATGTTCAACCATTCTATCATAAACTACCACGCATGAAGGATTTGTATGGAAACCCGTCCATTATCTCAAAATGATGTTCCATCGATGTGGGCGATTAATGAGCAAGGCCTTCCAGGAACAGGCCAAGTTTCAGAACAAGAACTTTCTGATTTACTCAATCTATCGACCCTTTCGCTTGGAGTTTTTAGAAATGAGAACTTACTTGGATTCGTGATTTGTTTGTCTCCAGGAACAGATTACACAAGTCTCAATTATGCTTGGTTCAACAACAAGTATGATGAATTCATTTATGTTGATAGGATTGCAGTTTCCTTAGATCAAAGAGACAAAGGGATTGGTTCAAAACTCTATGAAAAGGTGATAGCTTATTCTCAAGAAAATTCAATCCCTATTGCTGCTGAGGTCAATTTGAATCCTCCAAATCCTGGGTCGATGAGGTTTCATCACCGATTTGAATTTGAAAAAGTAGGGATTCTCGATCATAAAGAAAAATCAGTGACGATGCTTTTGCGAGAATGAGAACCACTCGCAGCCTAACGAATCAAACGAGTTCAATAAGTGGTCTTAGTCGGGGATAACTACTTATGATATCCAGCGAAAGGAATACTATGAAGAAAATTGTTTTGCTTTTAACATTGATGATGATGCTCGCCGGATGTACTGACCTTGCCGAAGATTCGACTGATTCTGGTATATTGACAACACAGGATTTGGATGGGCTGTATATGAGTGCAATGTTCGGTCTCGAGGTTGAAATGAATTCCGATGATACTTTTGTCATTTCAGAACTCGATTTATACGATTGCTTTGAAACGAAAACTGATGCTGATGCTGGAGTAGCTGAGGTTTTGGATGATGAATACTTTGAGGAGGAATATGACGATGCGACAGTATTTGAATCGGATAATTGCGTCTACATCAAAAGCTCTCTTGATGACGATGATATGAGCACTACATTTACGACAACGCTGATCACCCAAGCAGCTGTGCCATACATCGAAATGGTTGTCACATCTACTAACTACGAAGGTGAATTCACCTGCGACGATGGCGAGACCATACCTGCCGATTGGGTGAATGACGGGGAAGAAGATTGTGAGGGTGGTGAAGATGAGGGCGAAAATGCAGCAGATTCCTTAGAATCTGAGTCAATGGAGATAGCGACTGTTTATTTGGCTGCTGACGGCCACGGGTCTCTTGTGTATGCAGAAGGGATCATGGAAGAAGATTCAACCTTCTGCCTCCCATTAGGCCCATCGAGTGTGATGCCTATCTTCTATCAAGCAGGTGATGTCCTAGACGATTTATCGGACGAGGAAATGGAAGAGTTAGAATGGGATGATGAATCTACATACCCAACTCAGCTCTCCGATCTAATTTCTACCGTTAATCAAAACTATGCAGATAGTTCAATTCCAGGCCTCACAGATTCACTTTGTGGCGGCTT
>QXYA01000003.1 GCA_009887135.1 Candidatus Poseidoniales archaeon | reverse complement strand
GACGACTTCACCTTCGAAGGTTCCCAACCGTAGTTTTGGGCCGGGAAGATCAGCTAGCAACCCAACATATTTTCCAGCTTCTGTTTCCGCCGAACGAATGTTCTGTATTGTTTGCTCCTTGCCCTTAAAATCGCCATGAGAATAATTGAGCCGAGCAATATCCATGCCGGCTTCAATCATCTGTTTCAACGTCTCAACGCCGTTGCTTGCTGGGCCGATTGTTGCGATGATTCTCGAACGCATGGTCTCTCCTCAAACCTCAACAAGAGCAAGCAACCCATAGTCCTTACAATCATTGGTTCATGAAAACGAGTTACAGAAACCCTCCTTCGAGACCAATCAAGGAACAATGCTCAAACCATTGATGCAACCAAGAGAGGATTAGGGGATAGAAACATGAAGAAAAAGAGAGACGAAATTCTCCGCCGTGAAACACTTGAGTATCACGAAAAAGAACCGCGTGGAAAAATCAAGGTTGTGCCAACAAAACCACACGCAACAGCACACGAACTTTCCCTTGCTTATTCCCCTGGAGTCGCATACCCCTGTCTTGAAATTGCTAAAAGACCAGAGGATGCGTATCGCTATACATCCAAAGGAAATTTGGTTGCCGTTATTTCAAACGGAACCGCCGTGTTGGGTTTAGGAAACATTGGTGCTTTGGCCAGTAAACCCGTCATGGAAGGAAAAGGCCTTCTGCTGAAGACATTCGCAGACATTGATGTGTTCGATATTGAGGTTGATACGACCGATCCTGAGGAGTTTATTTCGACAGTTGTTAATATTTCCAAAACATTTGGAGGAATCAATCTTGAAGATATAAAGGCTCCAGAATGCTTTGAAATTGAACGAAGAATTGCAGAGGCGACAGACATCCCAGTCATGCACGATGATCAACACGGCACAGCTATTATTTCCGGTGCTGCTTTATTGAATGCAGTAGAATTACAAGAAAAGGAACTGGACACAATCAACGTCGTTGTCCTTGGTGCTGGAGCATCTGCGTTTGCTTGTTCAGAGCATTATGTTGCTCTTGGTGTGAAGCGTTCGAATATCAAGATGGTTGATTCTCAGGGGATTATTACGATCAGCAGACTCAACAAAGGAGAACTCAATGAATACAAGGCTAAATTTGCTGTCGATTGTCCAGATGGCCCTCTTGCTGAAGCCATGATTGGCGCCGACGTACTTCTTGGCCTATCGAAAGGGGGACTTGTCTCAAAAGAAATGATTGCTTCGATGGCAGCCAATCCAATTATCTTCGCACTTGCGAATCCAACTCCTGAAATTCTTCCAGAAGAAATTCTTGAAGTTCGTACTGATGCAATTATTGCGACAGGGCGCTCTGATTATGCAAACCAGGTGAACAATGTCTTAGGTTTCCCTTACATCTTCCGAGGCGCTCTTGACGTACGTGCAAGAGATATTACTCAAAACATGAAAATGGCAGCAACACGATCGCTTGCTGCATTAGCAAAAGAACCCGTTCCAGATTCCATTTCAACGGCCTATGATGGTGCAACGATGGAATATGGTCCCGAATATATCATCCCCAAACCATTCGATCGGCGCGTATTAATCTGGGAGGCTTCTGCAGTAGCACAGGCTGCTGTTGACGAAGGAATTACTTCCGTGACCAAAGAAGAGTTCTCTCTTCAAGGCTATAAGGAATCACTCGAAGCTCGATTAGGAATGACATACTCCATTATGCGTAGTGTCATCAACCAGGTCCGTCGAAGAGGTAAGAGAATTGTATTCCCTGAAGGGGACAATGAGAAAGTTATTCGCGCTGCTGCTCAATTGGCTGAGCAGAAGATTTGCAAACCAATTTTACTCGGCCCTAAAGATCGGATCGCTCGAATGATGGAGGAAATGCATTTTGATTTCGAATACGAAGCCTACGACCCTCGCACTGACCAACGAAGAAAAGGAGTCTATGCAGAGAAGTTGTTCGAGCGTAGAAAGCGCAAGGGTGTTACACGAGTTGATGCAGCCCGTCTGCTCAAGAGTCGTCCATACTTTGCAAGCCAAATGGTTGAATCAGGGGATGCTGATGGATTCGTTGGAGGAGTCAGTCGAAATTACAGCGATGTTCTGCGTCCTGTTTTGGAAACAATCGGTCCTTCAGAAGATGCCCATTGCCTGATTGGTTGCTACATGGTGACCATCAAAGGACGTATACTCTTCCTTGCAGATGCAACCGTGAATGTCTATCCCGATAGCCGCACACTTGCTGAAATTGCAGTTCAAACTGCAAAGGTGGCACGAAGATTTGGCGTGAGTCCAAAGGTTGCAATGCTTTCATTCTCAAACTTTGGAAGTACCCGTGCTCAGCGCAGTGATCGTATTGAAGAGGCTGTTGAGATGGCAAGGATTCTCGATCCAACTCTTGTTATCGATGGGCCAATGCAAGCAGATACAGCTCTCGATCCAACAGTTCAGCAAGAATATCCGTTCATGGAATTTACTGGCCCAGCAAACATTTTGGTACTTCCGAACCTTGCTTCAGCGAATATCGTTTACAAGATGCTTGAACAACTCGCCGATGCTGAAATGACTGGTCCTATTCTTGAAGGAATGAAAAACCCAGTTCAACTTGTTGCCCGTCAAGACGGTGTTCGCCATATCGTCAACATGACTGCAATTTGTGTTGCTGATGCTATGCGTAAGGATTCTTACTGGGAAACATTAGCGAGCGAGTCTTCAGATTCTTGAACAACTCCTTCCTCAAAGGAAATTGTCGGCCTTCTTGGTCTCCATATGGCTCCAGTTACGAACCCAGCAACAAGTCCTCCAAACAGAAGGTTCGGCCATCCATCGAGCGCATATGTGTCGAAACCACGCAGAATAGGAATGAGAAAAGAGGGAATGATTCCAAGCAACGTAGTCCATAGGATTTCTGTTCTGAAATTACCCCAAGAGTCCGCAGTTTTAGGAACTCTTCTCGCTGGATAATCACGTACGGGTGATATAACAAAGCGTACTACTGTATTGGTGAGTGAACGGTCAACAGGAATATTTGAGGTTGCAAAAACACCTTTCCGTTTGGGATGCATCTCCACTGCCAATCGATGGTATTGTAACGGGCCAGTGGTTTCAATCGGACGAACACGTCCATCCATCATTGCACCGCGATGATTTGCAGCTGCAGCATCCCCTAATATTTCGACGACCCCAGAATCAAGATGGATTTCATCACGTGCATGACGCCATTCTGGAAAAGACGGCGGACGTACTTCCCATTCACCAGACAAAGAATCGAAATCGAGTTGTTGTTCAATCTGTTTGCGAAGGGCTTCTATCTCGCTTCCAATGAGTCCAATCATTGGTTCTGCGGAATCTTCAACTTCATCGTCTTCCCCGAGTAAACGAGCGACTTGCATTCGTGTAATAGGGTTCTCAAGAATGTAATAATCAGGTAGTTGAACCTCATATCGTGGTCTTTGGCTTGCATAAATCCAGCCTCCTTTGTCACTTCCTAAGAACGAACTACCTTGTGAAATAGGCTTGAAATCAAGTTCGTTCACAGAGATGATTTCCAAATGATCACTTCAGTTGAGATGTTGTTCCATCTTACGATACCAGATCATTCCATTTTCGTGTTCTTCTAGAAGTCTGAATTGCTTGAATGGTGAGACTGAACGCATGTAGCCAAATGCAGCAAAGTCGACAAGATTTGGTTGCTCTCCGCCGAAGAAATCCTTTCCTTCGAATGATTCGGTGTATTCTGTCAAGAGATCATGCCATAGTTTCTTAGGAGTTCGCCCATCCTTCTTCACACGCTTTTTTGCAATGATTCCCCACATGATTGGAAATCCTGCCCATGCATAGAGGCGCCGGGAAATGAATCCGAATTTCTCAAGTTTTGAAATTCGACGAGTAGTACTAAATGCGGAACCGAGAGAGCCATAGAGAATTGGAATTGTAGCATTCTTCCATACCGTGTCAACGTGATTCATCATGCCATCATAACGCTCAGTACCCTTTCCAGAGGATAATTTACCTTGGTTATACTTGTCATCAATGTACAACATAATGGGTGTTGAGTCAACAACTACCGTGCCTTCATGATCTGTAAAAACTGGAACTTTAGTCCATCCATCTGTAAATGCAAGTTCTTTTTTTTGCTTCATGGCGTTTACCTGAATCTCTTGGGCATCAATTCCAAGGTGCTCAATTACTCCCCGAACTTTCCAACAGAACGGGCATGTTTGTAATACATGAAGCGAGGACTTGCTCATGGTTCTACGAGAAAGGACTCCTTCTTCAATCCTCGTTATCTTCTTGATCAGGGCGCCATCCTGGCTTCCAAAAATTATCATTGTCAAGCCAAGAGATCCATTCATCATCTGAACAAGAAATTCATTTCACAGATATCCCTCAATTCAGAGAGCCATACTCTGGTATCTTTCCTTAGAGGATCGTTGATGATTTGTCTTTTAGAATCTGATTTCTTACCAAAAGGCCACCATCCCATAACGTTTCCAAATCGGCGTTTGTTTTCATCTTTCGTACGAATATGAAAAAAGAACCATGTTCTCGCAGAGTTATGGGCCGCATCAACATCCATCTTCATGGGAAACTCAAAGACAAGGCCATAGCAAGTATTGCCGAAATGTACCAGCAACGCTTGTCCAGCGCGGGTGTGAAGACGCATGTCCACAATGATTCTCTTGATATTTACTTGGATAAATTAAAATCAAAAAAAGGCCGATTGATTCTTCTTGACGAGCGGGGGGATTCATTTGAGTCTACGGAATTTGCAGCAAAAATAAAGCAATGGAACATCAGTGGTGAAGATACACATTTTGCGATTGGTCCAGCTGAAGGTTGGGATGGAAAAGAGCCCACATTGCAACGAATTTCATTGTCATCTTTCACATTTACACATGAGATGGCAGCCATCATTTTGTTTGAACAAGTGTACCGTGCCCATGAAATTCTCAAAGGGACATTGTATCACAAGGACTGAGCGAACGATAAAGAAGACCTGCATCAACGGGGAATCATGGCGCTCCCATTGACTGATGAATCCAGTCTTCGATGGGCTCTGATTTGTTTTGAATTCTTCATTGGAAGTGCACTGCTTTACAACAGTAAGAACCAACCCTTTCCACAACCGAGCTCCCGCTTTGGTTGGCTTTTGCTAATGCTTGCTTTATTGATTTTAATCGGCCAAGCAGCACCAAAGCCGATGGGATCAAATGCTCACTTCGTAATGCTATCCGCCCTTGGAGGGTTTGGTTTGGTGGCAGGCGTATACCATCTTGCTCGAACTCAACGAGATGTTCTAGTTGCCCCATATGCAGGGTTGTTATTTTGCGTAGGTGTCGTTGGCCTAATGGTGGAAACATGGAGTGATCTCTCCACTTTAGAGCAATGGGCTGCTTTCCTAACATTGGTTGTTATTGGCGGGGGTGAAACCTGGCTCATCTTCAGAGGACTCCTCATTGGAAAGCTACCTCTGGCATGGTCGCAGGCAGGTATGATTGCTCTCATGCAGGGGAGATTAACTGGTCCACAAGGTGCAATTTCGTGTTTTGAACGAGGATGGGATGCGGATGAAGAACACCTAAATCCAATGGCCTATCTTGCATTACATCGAATCCACCTTTTCCTAGGAAACAAATCGGAAGCATCTGAATGGGAGGAATTACTCCTGCGAGAAGGTGGAGAGCGAGCTGTTGCAGGCCCATATGTTGAGGCCATTCACGATGCCCTCGTCTCTCTGGATTCCGATGCAGCCGCCATCCTCCCTGTTATTGAGGAAGAATAAGGCGGAAAAACAGGTTATACTTCTGTAATCAGGTAAATGTTAAGCATTAAACAGATACTTTTAATATCCCAGAGGTCAATAATATAACATGGGTAAAATAATCTCAGGTTCAATCTTTTTCTGGATGGTCTCCATTTGGATTGCATCGAACTTGTTTTCACAAGCCGTTTACATGGGATTCAATGGCGTTCCTTATAGTGGTATAGAGATGATTCAATCACTTGGACCATGGTACTACGTACTGGTTGCGATCGAAATCCTTGCATGGATTTATGTTGGTATTTACCTCTCAATCAAGGTTTTCCGCAATCTACAGGTTAAGGCCACGCCTCAAACATCGTCTTGAAACAACCGTCTTGCATCTCAAACCTCCGATGAGATTAAGAGATGCCAATAAAAACATGACCACATGTTCAATCTTGACCGTGAACCTCTCTTTTCAGGTCAACCCATGTCGTTTGAGGATCTTCTCGAAGAAGAATTACAACTCGAAGGACTTGAAAATATGCATATTTTAACGGTGGAAGAAGTTCGAGAAGGCCTCTCAAGAGTTGAACGAGAACTTGCAACCCTTCAATCCCTTGTTGATGAAGCGCATGATATGACTGAGGAGATTGAAATTCTCCTCGACAGGTATCCTCCTGAGCATCCATATGTTGTTGAAATGGCTGAATTGCTGGGGAGTCTTGTCGCACTATGGCAACAAACTGTTGCCAAGATTGAGCGACTGGGGGCTCGTGTTGCAGGGTTAGATCCTGGCCGAATCGAATGGTATGGAGTCATTGACAACAAGGTCATGATGTACTCATGGGCAATGGGAGAGCCTGATATTGAATGGTATTACGGCATAGATGAAGGGTATTCTTCCCGAAAACCCCTCATAGAAGCATAGTCTCGCATGGTTTAGAGGCGTAACAATGGTTCGGATTGATCGAGTTCATACAGGTGGCGGTGATTCTGGAGAATCATCCTTGGTTGATGGGTCACGTCGTTCCAAATCCGATGTACGATTTTCAGTTGTTGGAGATTGTGACGAATTGAATTCCCTCCTTGGGGTTGCAAGGATGGAATGTGCTCGTGTTCCTATGCGACACAGAGATGGGGGTGACAGAAAGGGTGCTGGACGTGTCCATTTCATTTGTGATTCTGCACTCTCGAGAGTTCAGCATGAACTCTTTGACCTAGGGGCTGAACTCGCATGTCCTCCTGAAAACCTTCCCTCTTTCATGGTCCTCATCAACGATGATCAATCAAATGTTTTGGTATCGGATATGGATGCATGGCTAAGTCAGACAGTACCGCTTACTTCATTCATCTTACCAGCAGGTGGGCCTCCACAAGCAATGCTCCATCACGCTCGTACAGTAACTCGGCGGCTTGAAAGAAATATTGTTCGCTTAAGAGATATCGAAGGAGATGATTCGGTGCGCCCTCTTGTCCTGACCTATGTTAATCGACTTTCAGATTGGCTCTTCGTGCTAAGTCGCTGGATTACAGCAGTCCTAGGCGAAGAGGAGATGCTGTGGCTACCTCTCGGAAAACGAGGGAAAGAAGATGGCATCGCAGGGTCAATTAATAGACAGAATGAGAATGATTCAGATTTTGATCAAATCTGATTATTGCTTTTTCATATGTTCCCAAGCTGCTCGAACAACAGATGTTGTTTCATCATGTGTTAGCTGAGCAAGAGCTTGTTCCCAATCTAGCCACAAATGACCGCGATGTTCGTGGGAAAGTTCCACGTCGAGTTGTTCTGTTTCGGCTAAAAACCAAAACACTTCTTTGTTCATTCGTTTTCCCTTGTGTCTGTATGTATAGGCTGTTCGTTCTACAAAGTTTTCAATGAATGTAATTTCAGTAATGCCCGTTTCCTCACCTAATTCTCTTCGAACTGTCGCAAGGTGGTCGTTATCTGTCACCTCAACATGTCCTTTAGGTAAATCCCAATGTCCTTGTGGATATTGTAGAAGGAGAACCGCATCAAAGTTGACAAGAACTACGCCGCATGAAGTCTCCATATCTAGTCCCTCGAATCCAATGCTTTGGCCTTTTCGCCATTAAACTCCAATACGTTCAAGACCCGCGCACAGAAGGAATTAGTATGACTGGTGTCGATGAGTTCCCTGAAATCAATCGAATTGTGGCGGATTCCGATTTGGATGGAATGTGTGCAGCAGCGGTACTTCTCAAAGCATATCCAGAGGCTGAAGTCGTTTTCGGACATGCGGCTATTCTCCGAGCAGGGATGCTGGACGATGTTATTGATTCAAAGACCGTGACAGTGGATTTACCATTTCACCCAGCAAGTGGGTGGTATCTCGATCACCATTTAACAAACAAACCAAACGAGGTTGAAGAAAAAGAATTCACGCAACGAGGGGGGGTTGTTCATTGGGAGCATACGCCTTCAGCCGCTCGATTGGCTTATGAATTGTTTAAACATCAATTTGACCTCACGCATCTTGAAGAAATTATGCCGATGGTCGATGCCTTGGATTCCGGTGGCATATCTCGAGAGGATTTTCTCCAAGACGGGCCAATTTTACAACTCTCCCGCACCCTGTCTTCGAATGATGATGCCTACATGCAGCACCTCTTGCGCTTGTTTACAACATGTACTGAATTAGCAGACATCACAGGCGATGGACTCGTCTCTGAACGAATGAAAACAGCCCAAGTACAACGTATTGATGCAGTTCAAATCGTTCAAGAAAAAACAGAAATCGTCGATCGGTTAGCGATATGCCGTCTTGATGACTCAGGTATACGCTCAAATGGATATCTCATCACTGCCCACGTTGGCGATAAGGCAGATGCGTGCTGTGTTGTACATGGCTACAGCGATGGAGATTTGTCCACGCCAAATCGCCCCCCACTGTCGGCGAGTTTCTATGCAAATTCGTTCATCAAGGATGGACAAAACCGATACGATTTATCAAAACTTGCAACAGCATTTGATCCTCATGGTGGCGGGCACGCTAACGCCTGCGGTTGTCGAATTCAACCACCGGGACTCGATTCCAATCTTAATGATTGGATCCAAATGTGGAACGACCGTGAGAATACACTTCGAATCAAGTGAATTCAAACAACCTGAAATGTGTAGATGAATCCAAGGAATGAATGGAACATGATCAATATCATGACCAAATCTGCAGCTCTTCCATGTTTCATCCTCTGAGTAGAAAACTTCTCACCTTGTTCTTTGCTTGAAACTGTATCTCTTCCATAGCGTACTACGAGCCAGAGAAGAATCAGGCCGATCGGTCCAGTATATCCATGAACACTTTGTGGAAGTAGGTCTGAGGTGACGTCTCCTTCTTCGATGTACCCTGAGGCCGCTCGAGCGAGAAATGCGATGGCTGCTAAGGCGATTCCAGCCCATAGGATATATTCGCCATGTTTTTGATGACGTTTGAGAGAAGCTTTCCGTTCTTCTCCGCGCAAAGTCATTCCTCGCTTTCTCCACCCGTATTGCCGTACAAGCCAGGTGACTAAGATGACTGCAAGAAGAGGGTGAATCAACATGATGGCGGTTCTTAGAACAGACATTCCCTTCCTCCTCATTACATCCCATGAGATGCTATCTTGAATCAGTTTCTCTTCGATTTATCGAAATGATGCCGTCGGTGAGTTGAAAGTCTCTATCCCAAGCGATAGGTTGGGGGCGCAATGCAGGAAACATATCTCGCGGCTTGTCTTGAAGCAGGATTCAAGACAATTAAGTCGCGACGCCTCAGTACTGTGGGAAAATGCCCAGAGTTTACACTTCTCGAAAAGCCTTGGAAAGATTTGGTTAAATTAGCAGTTCTGGAGACGGAACTTCCCGGCCAGGATGAAGAAGGGGAGACCATTTCGACCTCTCCACGATTCAGGCGAGGGCGCCGCAGAGGTAAACAACAAGCAACGATTGCTACTCCAGAAGATGTCGCTGTAATGGATTCTGAATCTCCAGCTCTCCGCTTCGCTTTGATTTTGGTAAACAAACTCCTTCACGTGGATCAATGGTCTGAAGAGGATAGCGGTGACTTAGAAAAGGAGTTGAGAAATACGTGCCTAGAACAAGGCGTACATCCAGTATGGCACGAAATGGCAAAACGATGTGATTTGTTTGGCCAATTCTCAGCATGCCCAATCGTCGAGGTTGAATCTGATGTTAAAGCGGGAATAGAATTGTCAGCCGCTTCAATAAATCCATACAACATTTCCTCTTGTCTTAGTGTTTTCAAATCTGTATCTGAATCAAGTTTTTCTGCTGAAGAATTGGTCGCTATGAAGCGCCTCATCAAACGACTTTCCTCTGGCCGTTGGCCCAAAGTTGATCAAATCCTCTTGGAACTAGAAGACGACCTTTCTCTCATTTCTCTTCTTATTGCAATGAACACGAACGAAAATATCGATTCAATATTTGAGAGAACTCATGACATTAAGAGTATTCAAACTGATCGCTATCAACTCCTTTATGGATTAACAAATGGTACAATGGAGTGGGATGACGAACTCCTAAAGCAAGACGATGATGAATTGGGGATTGCGATATTAGAGGCGGCCTGGAGAAACGGACCAATCAATGAAATGAAACCCTCAACTGAACAACTTGAATCTGGTCTTTCGATTCTTCTTGAACAACAAGCTTCGACCCAGCGCGTAGGCGCAGTTCGATGGAAGATGTTGCAATCTTACGTATCATCGGATCGAAAAGAAGATGCGTTGGCTGTTATTCAAACCATCAATCTGGAGCATGAATCCGATGCTTCAGAATTACTTCCTCTCTTAGTAGAACTTGACAACGTCGATGCATATAATTGGCTGGCTAATAATATTGAAAACATCGATGAAGGAGGGCTCATCTCAATTGGAAGAGAAGAGAAAATCCCTCTTGAATTGCGATCGAAAGCTCTTGTTCTTCTCAAGCAAATGGATGGGGAAGGATGGCAAGAATCACAGGCTATTTCGGTTCATGTGTTCCTTCAGGCAATGGATTTGAATAACCTTTCAGAGATGCTTCTAGGCAACCCATTGGCAATTCTTTCACATCCCTACGAAACCCTTCTTGTTGCTCATCTGCTTTCTGCATCTCACCCTGAAGAAGTTTGGAAACAGGCACGATATGCAAGAAAAGAGGCCTTGCAAAATATTCACAGTTCAGAATTACCTGAACGGATGAATGAAGATGAGCATAAACTTCTGCTTCTCCTTGAAGGCCGAATTGACAAATCAGTAAGTGATGTTGAACTGGGCATGTCCCTTGGTAAGAACGGTCTCAAGGCAATGAATCAAATCGTCAAAGCACTTTCATCAGGAGGTTCACACCTCGTCGATGAAACACAACTGGGCAACCTTGCAGAAACTCTTGTTGATGCAGAAACTACGCCACTTGCGAAAGCGCTTCTCTCAACAATCATTTCCAAACTCCGATTGAACAATGCCCGACTTGCATTGGAAAATGGAGAAGATATGGCTGCAGTAATCTCGCTGTTAGAAACCGTTCTACATCAGCACGATGCCCCATTCACAATTATTGATGGAGTTCGTCAACTGATGTATGAGTTCGATCTTGGTATTGAAGGCCTGGTTCAGTGGTATCAAAGCGCACATCAACGTTCTATCTGGTCACTTCTCTCCCAAGCTACGCTTCAAGCATCTCAAGGAAGGAATTTGAGCGCTGCTCGACTTTTCAAGCGAGCTGCCGATTCGAAGAAATTCGATTATGATGAAGAGATTATGTTGTATAGGAAGGCATTGATTCATCTAGCCTTTGATAGGAAATGGGGTGAAGCAAAGCAACTTCTTTCCGATCATCCAAACTTAAGGGCCGCTATTACAAAGCGATTCCAACTTTATCTTGACGTATCACACCAGGCTTCGATTCAGGAAACTGAAAAAGCAACATCAATGCTCAAGAATTTTGTTAAGACAACTGAAACAACAACGGAAGAAACAGAGGAAGGACCTCGCACTCGCACTCGTACAATCTTCAAAGAAGATGAACTAGATCTGCTCCATTCATATCCAGAAGAACATCCCAAACCGCTTCCCGATGAGCCGTTTACAGGAAGGATCCTTGCTGCCACAAATGCACTTCAAAGAAATCGAAGAACGCAGAGTTCGAAGTCATTCGATCGACGATATCGTGACATTATGCAAATGCGTTCTCCAGATCCGATGGAAATTCATACATTGGCAGATCAAGCAAGTGAATCTTCTCCGTTAGATGCTCTGCGTATCTTAGAACGTGCTCAATTATCTGGACGCTTCCCAAAAAAGAACAACTCCTTTGCTAATCTCGAATTGATGCTCTTCAGAAGACATCAAGCGAGCATCAAAACTTCTGACCGCCGTTACTTGCGTAACTTGCCTCTCAAGCCTCTTGTTTTAGTTGATACAAACATTGTCATCGATGCACTTTATCAGCGCATACAAGAAAAACTCAACCGATCAAATCATTTCGAGGACTCAACAAATCAACGTTCGCACTTTGCTCGTTATCTCCTTCACTTAGCACAAAATGATAGAGTCGATTTGTGGCTGCCCGAAGTCGTTCGCAGAGAGATTCGAAACATTGCTCGTTCTATGGGAGATGTCAGAAAACGTTTCGATAATTCCTTCATTGAATCTGAAACATTAGATTCAACCCTTACCTCAGAAATCATTGAAAAGATGGTTGAAGACTTGATTGAAGAATTTTCCACATGGAACGGTTCAGATGAAGAATTTGAAACCGATTCCAGCGATGAGGAATTGACCAAAGACATGGTCACTTTCTTTATTGAGCATGAAGAAATCTACGATGAACTCACAAAGATGAAAGAATTCTATGGTGAAACCCACAGAACTGAACTGAAAGGGAGAAAAATCTACCCAGAGCAACCAGATCGAATGATTATGCAATATGCAGCAGTTCTTTCAGGACGCCCAATCGACAATGTGGGTGCAATCATCGTTGCAACTCACGATGGTGATTTCACAGTCGTAGCAAGAGCATTCGAAGAACGATTTGGCTTTGGAATTGCAAAGAACAGCCGAACTCTGTCGCCTTGGCTTCGTTCGTGAAACTATTCGTTTTTCCAAACGGCTCTGTATCGAATGGTTTCCTCACCTTCAAACTGAACAGGTGTAAAATCGATTGATTTCAAATCGTTTCCAATCGAAGAAATAAATTTCTCTGATAGAGGCCAAGGAGGCCCCTCTTGTTGAACTGAATCGTCAATAGACAGACGGCCAATGCAAACAAGTTGTCCAGATGGTGAAACAAGAGGAGAAAGATTTCTTGATGCGGGTATTCTAAACTCTTCAGGTATTGCTTGAAGAATGTGCACCTCAAGAACAAAATCAAAGGCTTTTTCCCACTCCTTATTTGGTTGCAAAAGGTCACCTACTACCCAATTAATATCTTCATGAGGATAACGATTTGAAGCCCATTGGACAGCAGTAGGGGCAATATCGAATGCTGTTACTTTCCATCCTAGTTCGGCTAAATACATCGCATCCTCGCCAAGACCACAGCCAACAACAAGGGCTGTTCCCGGCGATCGATTCGTATTTTCCATCCAATCTACGAGCATTGGATGAGGTTCACCTTTTGACCAAGGAATCCATACTGGATTGCTATCTGCATGTTCATACAATCGTTCAAACCAATCAAGGAATTTCCCTTCAGTGGCAGCCGCATCTGAAAAGGAACGTAGTCGTCTACGAACTTCATCCATGTGATTCAACTTCACATATGTGTGATGAGAGCATCACCAAATGCTGAACAAGACATCAACGTTGCATCATCCATGAGTCGTTCAAAGTCGTAAGTCACTGTCTTTGCGCTAATTGCTCCTTCCATTCCCTTGACAATAAGATCAGCAGCCTCTGCCCATCCCATGTGACGAAGCATCATTTCTGCTGAAAGGATAAGAGATCCGGGGTTGACTTTGTTTTGTCCAGCATATTTAGGAGCAGTGCCGTGGGTTGCTTCGAAGATAGAGATTCCAGTATCGTAGTTGATGTTTGCACCAGGAGCGATTCCAATACCGCCGACTTGAGCAGCCAAAGCGTCTGAGATATAATCTCCATTGAGGTTCATCGTTGCAAGAACACCATATTCAGCAGGTCGGGTGATAATTTGTTGGAGCATTGCATCAGCAATAACATCCTTGATTGTGATGACGTTTCCTGTTAATGGATTGGTCATAGAGCACCATGGGCCACCATCGAGTTCTACTGCTCCGAATTCTTCCTTTGCAAGTTGGTATCCCCAGTCTCTGAAACCACCTTCTGTGAATTTCATGATGTTCCCCTTGTGAACGAGTGTGACACTGTCTTTGTCGTTGTCTATTGCGTATTGGTAAGCAGCTCGAACGATACGATAGGTTCCTTCTTGACTGATCGGCTTAATGCCAATTCCTGAGGTGTCTGGGAATCGGATTTTATCGACTCCCATCTCGTTTGTGAGGAAGTCAATGAGTTTCTTGACTCCTTCTGAGCCAGCTTCCCATTCGATTCCAGCATAGACGTCTTCGCTGTTTTCGCGGAAGATGATCATATCTACGTCACCAGGAGATTTCACAGGTGATGGTGTTCCGTCATACCAGCGAACTGGTCGTACGCAAGCAAAGAGATCGAGTTTTTGTCGAAGAGCAACATTGAGTGAACGAATACCGCCGCCAACAGGTGTTGTAAGAGGTCCTTTGATCGAAACCAAACCAGTTCGCATAGCATCAAGAGTTGCTTCAGGCAACCATTCTCCGGTTGCATTGAATGCCTTTTCACCAGCGAGAACTTCATTCCATGCAATGGCACGGGCGCCATTGTATGCTTTGCTGATTGAAGCATCGACGACAGCTTTCATGACAGGCGTAATATCAACGCCGATTCCATCTCCTTCGATGTAGTGAATAATTGGGTGGTCTGGGATGTGTAGTTTACCATCTTTCATGACAATAGGTGTTCCGCTCATAGTTCTCATAACGTCCCACCAATAACCACTTCAAGAACCAACCGACGCGGTAGTTTCTATGAGAGGCAGCGTATATTGGGCCGGAGGCACCAAATTAAGGTGCGAAAATCAACACAAGCAAAGCATAGACGTGGATTGGGAAGATGGGCCAAATCCAGTACAGATCCTCCTTCAAATGGTGGCAGCATGTTCAATCGTAGATGTTGTAACCGGTCTGAAAAATCGTGAGTTTGGGAACGTTTGGATCGATATGGATTCAGAACGACGAGAGGAACAACCACGTTCATTCACAAAGATGCACTTTGTTTACAATGTAGAGGGAGATGTTCCTGAAAAACTCGTACGAAGAACAATCGAAAAATCTCATGAAAAGTACTGCTCTGTGTCGAATACTATCAACGACAAGGTTGACATCACTTGGGATTTGATTCTTCACTGATCAGGCAATTTGTGCGGTTGCCTTCAGAGAATCGACTGCGCTACTAAGTGCTTGATGAAGCATTTTGTAGAGTGGAAGCCACTGTTTTGGGACCTTCTCCTCTTCTTCAACAAGATTCAATGAGCCATTTTCTTGACGGACTCTTACACACGGGCGGATTTTTTGCTCATCTTGCAGTTCAACGAGTAGAGACAATCTGAATTCATCTTCTTGAGAAGTGACTCGAGCGGAGTTGATATCAACATCATTGGCCACATCAGGAAGAATCTGTGCTGGGTCGTCGGAGCTCTTCACGATTGCATGATGTGCTAGAACTTGTAATAGATCAGCAATTACATCCGTATCGAATGCTATTGTTTCGTTTACTTCATCTTCTCCAAGCAAGATTTGCTCAAGTGGGTTTCTTTCTGGTTGAGAGAAAGAGTTGCTTGAAGATAGTTCTTCAAAGATATTGATGTCATCTGCATCGAAGTCTGGCGTGATTGAGTCTGAATTGAAATCCATGTTATCAAATTGCTTTTGACGCCATTCCCTTTTGAACTGTTGTTTCTATTACGCCATGCATGAAAGGTTCAAAACAGGGTGCTGAGTGGACTACTTGAGGGACAGGGATGAAAAAATTACCATTCCTTCTTGCTCTCGTTCTCTTTCTACCTTGGGCGAGTTCTGCCCCTCAAGGAATCGGAGAAATTGCTGGAGGCGGTTGTATTTGCCACGGCTCTCAAGATGCATCGACGGAACTCATTCTCTTCGGTCTTCCATCACAATTTGAATCGAATACTTCGTACAATTTTTCTCTCGAAGTACGTTCCTCCGAAGTGAGTCTTTCTACTGGAGAAGAGGCTGGAGGATTCAGAATAGAGATTTTCGGAGGTGATATTCTGTTCGATGAAACACTTGGCCATGTTCAGAAACTCGAAAATGGCTGGACGCATACAACTTCAGGAAATAAAGTTCGATCGTGGAATTTTACCTACATCAGCCCTGATGATAATAGCACATATACAGATCTAACAATTAACGGCAATGCAGTGAATGGAAACGGGCAGAGTACCGGTGATGCTTGGAATGGAACAATAATTCGAATTCCTGGAATTGCATACGTAGGTGATATTGAGCCTACTTTGATCGAGGCTTCACTTGATACACTGGATTACACAGTCGGAAGCATAGCATTAGGCGGATTAATCGTATTGGCAATAATCATCATTAAAGATTGATTAGTTTACAAATTCTATTGTACTGCTGCGTAAGGCTTTGAGTTGCCTGCTCTCGGAGGAGCCATGTATTTGCTCACTCTTGACACCAGTTAGCACCAGCATGACGCGGATCTCGTCATCAAGGGATTCATCAATAGCAGTTCCCCAAATGATTCGTGCATGTGGCGAAATTCGTTCTGTAATGATTTGAGCACAACGCTCAGCCTCTCCAAGTGTGAGGTTATTCCCTCCAACCACGTTAATGAGCGCACCTCTTGCATCACTGAAATCAAGATCAAGAAGTGGGGAATGTAGTGCTTCGAGCGTTGCTTCTTCTGCTCTTCCTGGCCCAGAACCAGCACCTAGCCCAATCATAGCCACACCAGAACCTGAATTAATGACAGATTTCAAATCCTCAAAGTCAAGGTTGACCATTCCATCACGAGTGAGTAATTCTGTGACCCCGATAATTGAACGAACTAACAATTCATCTCCAACTCTGAAGGCGCTTGCAAGAGGTAAATCTTTGACACCCTCTATCTCCAGTAACTTTTCATTTGGAATGACTAGAATCGTATCACAATGCTCGCGAAGTCTCTCAAGTCCCCACTCTGCATTTTCACGACGGGTTGCGCCCTCGGAGTTGAATGGATAGGTTACAACTGCAATGGTCATAGCACCTTGCTGCTTTGCCAATCGTGCGATGTGACCTGCAGCGCCCGTACCAGAGCCGCCACCCATACCAGCAGCGATAATTGCAAGTTGCGTATCTGTTGTAATTGTACGAAGTGACATTTCAGATTCTAATGCAGCAGCTTCACCCTTTGTTGGATCTCCGCCTGCACCGCGTCCTCGAGCAGTTCTACCAATGAGAATTTTATTCTCTAGTGGTGACATGAGTAAGGCTTGAGCATCTGTGTTAATTGCATATCCTGTCACGAATGAATTTTCAAAGAGTCCTTCTGATTCAAGTCTTCCAACAGCGTTACAACCAGCTCCACCTACGCCATAGACGCGAATTCTTGGTTGAAGAGATTCTAGGAGTGTTCGGAGTTCTTCATCTGTCCCCTGGCCCGCAGGCTGAGGGGTCAACTGTGGTACAACTTCTTCTTCTGAGAGTTCTAACACACGTTCGATCAAATGGCGCATGTAAGACATCTTCGTTGTTGGTAACTTGAATGTATTGCCTCATCAGCACACGCGGAAGAGGTTTTCAACACCCTGTTTCAATCGCGGAGTCCTTCTTGCGTAACCTGGTAGACACACTCGCCATCTGGGAGGTTTGGTGAGTCGACTAATCGAGCAATTCGTCGTCCGCCCTTTGCCTTTCGTAAGTAAAGTCTGAAAGTTGAAGCGTGGGCTAAAACGTGGCCACCAATAGGCTTGGTTGGGTCGCCCCACATAGCATCAGGCTTGGAATGTACTTGGTTTGTCACGAGGACAAGAGCGTTGTTTATGTCAGCAAGCTGTTTGAGATCTTTGAGGTGACGATTCAATTTTTGTTGCCTGTTTGCTAGCATTCCACGGCCAATATATTCGGCACGGAAATGGCTTGTTAGTGAGTCAACAATAATCATCTTCACGTTCAATCCCTTGCTCATTCGCTTAATTTCTTCTGCGAGAAGCATTTGGTGAGCGGAGTTGTATGCTCTTGCGACGTGTATTCTGCTTAGAACAGCATCAGGATCTAGACCGTGTCCTCGTGCCATTTGAGTAATACGCTCAGGTCGGAATGTATCTTCTGTATCGATGTAGAATACATCGCCATCGAAGCCCCCCTCCTCAAGTGGCATAGTACAGTTGACAGCGAGTTGATGGCCGATTTGAGTTTTCCCTGAACCGAATGCACCATACACTTCTACGAGTGCCTGTGTTTCGAATCCACCGCCAAGTAAATCATCGATCGATTGAACCTTGGATGAGAGTTTCTGAACTTCTCGGCGTCGGTCGAGTAGAGCGACACCGGATACGAATCCTCCAATGTTTGCCATCTTTTTTGCAGCGTTGATGATCTTACTAGCGACAGCCTCGCCAAGTTCTGCTTGGTCCGCTAAATCGCCTGGAGACATTACCGCAAGAGCGAGTAATTCGTCGAATCCAGCTTCTCGTAGTTTTTCGGCCGTTGCAGGACCTACTCCGGGTAAGTCTTCAATTGAAACCTCGGGGGCTTCGTCATCAACGGCTTCCATAAGAATATCCTCTTCTACAGTCAGGCTTTCATCCTTCTTACTTGTTGTCTTTTTCTTTTTGCTTGTTGTACTCATTGTATCACTGTCTCAAACCAGTGGCTGAGGGTATATGAAAGAAGATTTGAGAGGAAGGAGGTATGAAATCTGAACATTTCTTATCCAACGTGGACAGTATCCCCAATTTCACTTTTCATTCACTTTCAGTTTGTGAATCTTCATTTCCACTTTCTGTTGGAAAGGGATTCGTAGCACTTTCAGTCGCATCATACAAAATATCAACGATGTGATTTATGTTTATTCGGTCTTGACCTTGATCTATGTTGACCGATAGTTCGTGAATCTCCTTATCTGGTATGCTTAGGGAAAAATCCCATACGGCATCTTGCCCATCCGCAATTTGTTCGGATTTCATACCCTTGCTTTCCGAATCGGCATTTGTCAATTCCCATGTAATTGTTACAGGTCCACCGCCACCGATTGGCCCTGTTGTTGAAGGGTTTTCAACAGTAGATTGAATGGTCAATAGTTTCGGAGCAGGACCATCATTATCAGGTTCTGTATTAATCGACATCACATCTGGTTGCGCACTGTTTTGTTCACTCCATTCGATATGCTTCTCGATTCGAACGATAAGAGTCATGTTCTCCGAGTTTTCTTCAACATCCGTAGCACTAAGAACGATTGTGAATAACCCATGAAGCTCATATTCCACATCGATATTCGCCGTTTCGTCAGCGTTCACTGTTATTGGACTACGTCCATCTCCAGGTTCGATTGAAAACGTGGCGAGATCAAAATCGGATGTTGTCCGGGCAAAATCAAAGTTCAATGTGACTCCAGTCAGAGAAATCTGTGATCCTCCGATGAAGGATTGCTGGATTGTACCGCTGGTTGAATCGTAATACACTACCAAATTGATAGCGCTCTCTTCATCTCCTTCATCTGAATCAAGGCAGCCAGAGAATGATGTTAGGAGCACAAGTAAAGAGAATCCTATCGCTTTCCAACCTCCGCTCATGGTTATGGTTACACGTCATCATTGAAGAAATCAATGCCGAACAGACCACTTTTTGATTATCGGTGGATTGAAAGGGAAGGACAGTGGCCGTCAAAGCAGCGAGGTGGGGTAGTCTGGATATCCCGTCGGGCTCATAACCCGGAGATCGATGGTTCAAATCCATCCCTCGCTACCACTCAAGAATATTCGTAATAGTCGTGCTTCGGCTTTAGTGTGTCCATAGCGCTTTGTAATCGTACATTTGCAGCAGTGATTCCCTCGGAAATATCTGAACATTCTTGGCGTATTCGTTGAGATTGTTCTCCACATTCTGAATGTCCATGGCTGCATGATTCCAAAACTGCAAGGACAGAATCTATCTGCGTGGCTAGATTTCCTTCAGGCTTTAGCCAATATTGTCCGTTTTCTAAAATGACTGGGCCAGCGAGTCGTGTATCATTTGCTAATGCTTTGCAATACTTGGTTGCATTTCCCTCGGACTGACATACAGATAGAAGAGCTAGAATATTTCCCTGTTGGATTTTGTGTGCTCGTAAGAAGAACTTGACCGCCTTCCGGGTTTTACCACAGGCCGCATAGACCTCACCTATTCGTCTCAAATCTTCTTCTAAGGGAGTAATTTTTTGTAATAACTGAGGTGCTGATTGAAGCAATGTTTTCTCTAATTTTTTCCGTTCCCTTTGGAGGACTGATGCAGCCTTGATTGCGAGTTTGTGTTTTTTCCGCTTCGACAAAACCTCTGTGAGAATTCGCAGCCCCTTGACAAGCAACGTCTGTGCTGCAGCATCTCGTGATTTTTGAGAAAGAAGCATGCCGGTGAATTCACTTGACATCACTTCGACCATTTCGTAGCGCTGTTCTTCAAAATAACGAATCATTTGCGACAATGTTTGATTCGGGTCTGACATTCCAAACATGTTGAAACCTCATTGATGATTGGTTGCAGCAGTCAGCGTTGTGGTACTGATCACACCATCGATTGTTCGAATATTACGGAGAATAAATGATGAGAGAGATGTAAAATCGGGCATCACAATCTTACAGTAGGCATCATATTCGCCAAACAAGACCATGGATTCGACAACCTCTGGCATCTCTGAAAGCGTTTGTGAAATACTGTTTTCAAATCCAGGTTTTGTTGAAATCAAAACAATCGCAGTCGCCACTGACTCGTGTTCATCAATGGCGGCCATGAGTGTCGATTCGGAACCTCATGTTTAATTCTTGACGTGCTTTGGTTGAATTCGGAGAAGGTCATGCAGAAGCCGATTTTTGCTATAACGGGATCACCTGGTACAGGTAAAACAACTCTGTCAAGCCAATTGTCACCAGAACGGTTTGACTGCTTTACTGTTGAACAAATTGCAACTCAATCAGGATGTATAGAGCACCAAGAAGGAGACCTTATCATTACAACCGATCTTCTATCAGACTGGAACTATGAAGGGGATAAAATCGCCATCATCGAAGGACATCTTGCTCATCACTGCACTGTTGATGCTCTCATTCTTCTTCGATGTCATCCAGACGAATTAAGCATAAGGTTGTCAAAGAGAGACGGCTATGATGCAACGAAAATTCAGAACAATATCGAGTGGGAGATGATTGCTGGGATTTGGACCGAGTTACTCGATAGAAGCCCTCATTTGCCGATACTTGAACTGGACATGACCAATGCTTCAAATGCCCAAGATTCCATTGAATTATTCATGTCGCAATATGAGGATGAAAAGACCGTCCAAGAATCAATACCCCTTGCAATAGACTGGTTAGAAGGCTAAATTATGTCCGAAAGCATATGACCTTTCGATGCACCGGCAGGAATGAGACCAATGGCTCTGGAACAGTTAAGGAAGCGCTGGGAAGCAATGGCTTCCCCCCTGGTAATGGGCTTAGGCCGAACCAATCCTGCCTTTCTTACATGGCTTGCTTTACCTGTCGGTATTGCAGCCAGCCTACTTGTCCTCTTCGCACCAAAATCAGATACTGGTGCATTGATGCTCATGGGATCTGCCCTATTGATTGGCTTCTCCATGATTCTTGATGGTCTCGACGGACAACTCGCCCGTCAAACAGGTCAAGTTTCTCGCTGGGGAGATTATCTTGATCATACTCTCGACAGGCTTCTTGACGCAATGTGGGTAATTGCAATTGCATCAAGTCCCGCATGGGTCGATGATCCTGCATTAGGTTGGGCTGCAGCTTGGTTTACAATCCTCGGCTCCTACATGGGCACACAAGCACAAGCGGTGAGCGGAGGCCGAAATTACAAAGGATTTTCAAGAGCAGACCGAACAATTCTAACCATTGCAGCGCTTGCAGTAACAGGAATATTCTGGCTTATTGGTGTACAGGATTATTCCGCTATGCCAGGTGTATTTGAGCATCTTGAACTCAACCCACTCACTGCAGTTGTCTTCATTTCTGGGCTCGGTGGAATGTACACATTCGGGATCAGATTTTTGCAAGCCCGCAAGGAAATTATCGAACTCGATACAACACATCCATTGGAACAGCCAAATTCTGATGAATCCGAGTGATTCAAAACATCTCAAATCGGGTGTTTTCATCGCTGCGTAATGCGGCATACTCTTAACAGACGGCGGCGACGTTATGTGTGATGGGTGCGAACGCGCTGAACCGGAGTCTACAACCTAAGGCGGGCCTGATGGTCTTGCTTATGCTTCTCATGACTGTTCCGCTGATACCAACATCAGCGGCTGCTGACATTGGGGATGCTTCAAAATTACAAGCTCAGGATATCGCCGCAACCTTCGATCCTGTTTCTGAAACAACAACGATCACGTGGAGAAATATTGAGACTTTTTCTGGGTCAAATGTTGCTAATCTGCAAAATGCTGAATACACAGTCTATCGTCATAGTGAACCAATTACTCCTGGAACCCTTGGAGCCGCAATACCATTCGCAAACGTAACTGCATGTGTAGCGATTCAATCTGTTGAATGTCTTGCACCTACTCATCCAGGCCACTCAGCCTCTTTCCTTGTCGGAGCTGGTGTCAATGACACTTACTTCTATGCAATCACGACTTCTTGGACAGAAAGCGAACAAGCATATTCATCTTCGGAATTAGAGTCAAACGCCTCATCATTGTACGAGGGAGTCCATGAAGTAACATCGCCAGTGGAAACCCCAATTTTCTTCCAAGCAGAATACTCATTGACGGACAGCGAAACGACTCTATCGTGGTATAATTATCATGATTTACCGAATTCAGATCCTGCAATGCCAGATACTCGAATCCTCGTTTGGCGCTCCGATGGAGAAATTGGAAGAGATAACGGCGGGGCTGTGTACGAAGGCCTGCCAACAAATTATCCAGTTGAGCTACTTGCTAACATTAGTTCCGAGAATTCAGAATATGTCAATGTCATTCCAAGCAATACAAACCGTGAATCCTATTATGCAATTACCTACTTCATTCCAAATGGAACTGAATCAGGAGTAGACAAAGTTGATCTTCGTTTCCTCTCAGGAAATGCACTGAGTGAACCAATTCTAGAAGACAATCTCCCCCCATCGCACATCACGGACTTTAACGCATACTTTGTCGGTAACGTCGACGGAACAGGAACGACAACGCTCTCTTGGAGCGGTTCCACAATTGAAAACGACGAGCGCTACGAGATTTACGTTGCTGGTGATGGCTTTTCCTCAATTTTTGAAACGGGCCCAAGTTTAGTTGCGAGCATTCCAGAGAAATTTACTGATATTTCAGAAGCACAAGACGGCTCAGAGATGGTAACTATCGAAGAAGAAAACATCAAGTATGAATATGCCCGAAACCTACCAGTCGGTTCATTGGGTCTTGCAACTTATTGTATTGTCCTTGTTGATGAAATTGGATTGTTTGATTCGAACACCTCTTCCGGCTCCTGTTCAACCGTACAAGAAGACGCATATTCCACATGGGAAAAAGAGCCTTCAAATGTTCACGCTGAATTTATTGGCGATCGCACTGTTCGAGTAACTTGGACAGATCAACTCGGCGTTGAAGGCGAACGATACCATGTCCGTTCATCTTCAGGGTTCCAACCATCCCCTCAACAATTTACCACAGCAACAACATATCACGGGTTCGCAAACGATAACGTTGAGACATTTGATATTGTACTCAATGAATCCGTTGTATCTGCAAACGGGGCTGTATTGCAATGGTACATCTATGTGACAAGCGAAGCACAGTATGTCCACACGACTGGATCATACGAATATATTGGCCTGAACAACAACTCGTTTGGACCAGTAACAATCGATATTACCACGCCAACAAACCCGTCAATCGTTGATGCCGAAAGCAGAGGTGACCTTGGCTTCGTCGCTCTCGAGTGGTACAACCTCCAAGAATCAAACGAAGCGTATCAGGTCTGGAGGCATACTGGTGATCCGTTTAACGGTGGCCAGACAAGTATTACCACAAGCGATGCTGACGGTTGGGAATTGGTCCTTGATGACATAAACGTTGGAGAACAAAATTCTGCAACGATCATCAGAAACATTCCGCTTGCAAGCGATACAGAGCGTGAGGTTTGGTATGCAGTTACGGTTGCAGATGAATTTAACAATACGAATTCCGATATTCTTGAAGGATTGAGCGGTAATTCATTCCTGGTTCGAGAAGATACTCTTGCGCCATCTGTTGAACTTCGGTTATTAGATGATGAAAATTCAGAATACACAAGCCCATCGTTAATCGCTGGAACATATACCATCAAAATTGAAGCGAGTGAGGAATTGAAAACCACTCCTATGATCGAAGTGGTCTCAGATTCTGGGTTTAACGTAACAGGGGGCGGAGAGCCAATGACTCAAATTGCCGACAACCTGTTGAACCCTGACAAAGGTCCTGAATATTCCTACAGTTTTACAATTCCTGCTTCAGCCAATGCCGGAGCAATGACGTTCGAGATGACTCTCATTGATGACGCCGATAACATAGGCATAACAACAAACACGAACTATCATATTGACGCAAAGGGACCTACAGTTACGATTTATTCACCATCGCCTTCCTCAGAGGGCTCAAAGTATCTTTATGGAAACAAGATTAATCTCATGTTTGCTGCAGAGGATGATGTTCAAATCCAGGATTTACAATACAGATTCACCTTCAATTATGGTGGATTGACAGGTATCACCAGCACCTCTCCATGGGCTGACGCCGAAGGAATTACAGATGTTGAACAAGACATGTCAACTCTCGTAAGCGATATGGAGTTCTCAGCTGGAACCTTTGATGCTGGCCAACACGCAATCACAGTCCGTGGTATCGATACAGCAGGTAATGAAGTTTCACAACGTGTCGTCTTTGTAGTCGACTTTTGTCGAAACAACCTCGAAGGTGAAACAATTTGCACCTTTGAAGAAGATCTCAAAGAAGCTCCTGAGCCAGAAGAAATCACTCCATCGCTGAGCGATCCTCCATATCTTTTGGTTTGGATTGCAGTTGCGGTCAATATACTCTTGTTCATTGTCGCCCTAATGATTGTGCAAACGAGCATGTCAGGTCCAAAGAAGAAGAAGGCTGGCGAAGAAGAAGATGAGGATTGGATGTCTGAATTCATTGGCACAAGCCAGGATTTGGATATGGATGCCATTACTGGAACAGGTTCTACAACGGAGCCTGAGAATGAGGAAAAGAAGGAAGCAGAAGCAGAAGCTGAACCTGAACCAGAGAAGGATGAAGACGATCCGTTCGCTGTAAACCTTATACAACGCAAGACTCGCCGAAAGAAGGAAGTTGTCGAAGAAATCGATGAAGATGAAGCAGAAGGCATCTTCTGGGACGATGATGATGATGATGATGACGATGATGAAGAGGAGGATGAAGAACCTGCTCCACGCAAGCGTCCAGTCCGCAAGCGACCTGCTCGCAAAGCACCAACTCGCAAACGTCCAGTTCGCCGTAAGGGAAACGACGATTGATGCGAACTACGGTGAGGAATGATGTCTGAGGTTGTTGTTGAATCAAATTACGATAGTTTACTTGATGCTTTCAGTCCACTCAAGAACCGCTTGAATTGGCTCTTGTTAGCAGTACCAGTAACACTGTTCTTCAACATCCAAGGAAACGTTGAAATGACGTTTTTGTTTTCGATGATCTCAATCATGCCTTTGGCTTTTCTAATGGGGCATGCAACAGAAGAGATAGCCCTTCGGGCTGGTGAAAATCTTGGAGGTTTACTCAATGCCACCTTTGGAAACGCTGTTGAAATCATTATCGCAAGCATTGCCATCTATACGGCGTTCAGTGACCCAGATCAAGCAGAGACAATGATCGTCCTCGTTCAAGCATCATTGATTGGATCGATTCTTGGTAATCTGCTTCTTGTTCTTGGGTTAGCATTGCTATGGGGTGGAATCAAATTTAGGATTCAATCGTTTAATCAATCTGCACTTTCCATGAACGGTAGTTTGCTTCTCTTGGCAGTTCTCGCCCTTATCATCCCAGCAGCAGCACATCATACAGGTTCCAACGTTACCGATGAAAACGTTCTCGAGTTGTCCCGTTATGCTTCCTTGGCTCTCTTGGCGATGTATGGCCTATCCCTCTTCTTCCAGTTCAAAACCCATTCCGATATTTTCAATTCTACAGAGGATTCATCTCACCACGAAGAGCCAAAAATGTTGATAAAAAATGCGTGGGCTCTTCTGATTATTGCCACTGTAATGGTGGGATATATGGCTGAACTACTTGTTCACAGTGTTGACAAAGCAGCAAGCGAATGGGGAATGCCAACGCTCTTCATCGGTGTTATTCTGCTTCCGTTCTTTGGGAATGCTGCAGAACACTTCACTGCAGTAATCGTTGCTGGAAAAGACAAGATGGATCTATCCCTCGCAATCGCAATTGGTTCAAGTGTCCAAATTGCAGTATTCGTTGCTCCACTGATGGTTCTTTTCGCTTGGATATTGGGCGTTGGACTCTCTTTGGAATTCGGCCTTCTAGAAACTGCGGCGACCTTCATGGGGGTTCTTGTTGCGAACTTTATTCTAAACGATGGGAAGACGAACTGGCTTGAGGGGGCTATGTTACTTGCATGTTATGTTATCCTGGCTCTATCCTTCCTTCTCATTCCATTTGAAGTCGGGGCTTGATTATGACACTACTTGGAAGAGGAAAATTTGGAGTAGGATTGACAGGCTTCGCAATTCTTTTTCTTATAGCTGGAATGATTGGTTTTACCTTTGAAGGAGAAGTCGAAGGTGTTCCTACTCCAAATGCTCCGAATCAAGCGTTTTTTTCAGATGAGCCATTACCGAGCAATCCTCTCATTGGAATTCTTTCTACTGAACTCACATTGACATGGGACCGTGATGATGTATGGATTGGTATTGTCGATGAAGATGAAAAAGATCGTTGTGATGATGTCCCCTCTTCTTTCTTTACAGGAGGACTTGGGTGCGATGGAGTGTCAACAAATTTCGTTGCTGGTGATTCAAGTGCAACCGCTGAAACAGGTTTTACTTGGGAAATGGAATCAGGAACCTACTTTGCTGCCTTAGGAGCAAAGGATGGAGTTCTAGCCGAAGGAACCGAAGTCAAGATTGACTATGAAGCCCACATTGGACATTCATTGCTTAGCGTTGTAGTTTCGATGTTTATTCTTGGAATAGGTGCGACATTGATTTATTATGGCCGCGAATGATTATTCGATTCCATCATAATATGTGCTAACTGCTGCATCGAGCTCTTCGATGGTTGCTCTTTCATCAACAGTTTTGGTTTCTCCATTGAGTCGTAATGCCTGTCCATTTACCCAAACATCCAGACAGTCACCACCGTTGTAAACAAGGTTTGCAAGATGCCGATTGTTTGAACGACCGAGAGGACGCATTCGAATATCATCAAGATTCCAAGCGACCCAATCGTTACTTCCTTTTGTCGCAATACTGAAAATATCTTTTGCAGGAAGCAATGTTGAATCCCAATGATCGTGTCGTTGAACAAGGCTTGCTAAACGAGCCTCATGGAGCAAATTAAGCCCATTTCCACTGGATGCAGCACCGTCTGTTCCTATTCTCAAATCCACTCCAGCATCTTTGTAGGGGGGATAGGAAAGAGTTCCACCACAGGCCAATTTCATGTTTGAAGAAGGACAATGAACAGCAGTAATATCGTAGTCAGCCATCATTCGAATTTCGTTTTTCTTGACCCAAGAAGCGTGGGCAAAGATTGTTCCCGGTTTGATAAAATCAATCGATTGCAAATATTCGACAGGATACATTCCTGTTTTTTCTTTGCATTCAGCGACTTCTTTTCGGGTTTCACTCACGTGGATGTGAAGGCGCCCATTCCTCTTTTCAGCAAGTTCACTCGCTCTTCGTAGAGTATCCTCAGAGCAAAGGTAGACTGAATGAGTTGCAATAGCATACTGTACAAGGTCATCTTCAGAATTGTTAGCGATCAAACCATCGAGTTCAGTTAACGCAGATTGTGCATCTTCATGTGAAGGGAGCGCAGCATCACTTACAGGGCCGCCACATAATCCTCTCAATCCAGCCCTTTCTAGGACATTACCTGTTACGGCTGGGAAGAAATACATGTCTGCAGCGAATGTGGAACCTGTACGAATCATTTCTGCAGCAGCTGCTTGAGCACCTATTCGAACAAACTCAGGTGTAATCTTTGCCTCGGTTGGAAAAATTGCTTCATTCAGCCATCGATGAAGGGGGAATCCATCGCTAAAATCACGGGCATTCAATTGCATTGCTAAGTGCGTATGCCAATTTTGCAAGGACCGAGTAATGACTCGATTTGACCCGTCGATATCTTCCAGAACATCCTCATCACCGATTGATTTTGACCATGTCCCATCTTTGTGGAGCAAGAAATCTCCAACATGTTTGGCGAACTGATCATCGTACAAAACCGCGTTTCGATAACGAACGGCAGTATCATCGCCCATGGCCTTGCCTAGTTGTGCTTCTTCATGAGCCTAGTGCTTGAATCTGCAATAGCATGTTCAGCCTTCACGGCTCTATTCATCTTGGATAATTGGCGTAATTTCCAATTGGTATCGTTGAGCACTGATCTCGAGTGCTTCAATTCCAGGAAGCGTTCTGCCTGCAATGTAATCTAAACAAGCACCACCGCCAGTTGAGACGTGGCCCATTTTATCTGCAAGACCGCGTTGACTCACCAATGTAGCCGTATGTCCTCCACCCATGACTGCATACCCATTTGATTCTGCACAGGCGTTGAGCATTTCGATGGTTCCCAATGCAAAGTCAGGCAATTCAAAGACTCCAGCAGGCCCATTTAGAATGATGGTTCCTGCACTCTTAATCCGAGAAGATAGGGCGAGAATAGACGCAATCCCCATGTCAAAAAGTGGTGCGTGAATAGGCAATTTCTCGACATTGATATCAATACGGTTTTCTTCTACATTCGCTGCAACATCGGTTGGTAGCACAATTTTGTCTTTGTATAATTTAAGCAAAGATGTTGCAGATTCTATCGTTGATTCCCAAGTATCTTGTAATTCATTCTGTAAGAAGGAGACATTTCCCTCTCCAATGTCATTTCCAGAAAGGTGAATGGCGAGGTTCGCAACTCCACCGGTGAACCAGACTTCGTCAGCAATATTATTTTCAAGCATATTATTTGCTACTTCGATACTGTCATCGACTTTGATGCCGCCGAGAACAGCAATACAAGGTCGTGCTGGAGATTCAAGCGCTTGATCGATTTGTCGAATTTCATGAGCCATTAACTCTCCAGCAACACACGGTAGATGGTGTGCAAACCCAACGATGCTCGGACTTGAACGATGAGCGCATGCAAACGCATCGTTTATGAACACGTCAGCAACACTCGCTAAATCTTGAACGAGTTGTGTTTCAGAAAGAGCGAGAGCATCACCTTTGCGATTCACTTCTTCAGGATCCATTCGAATGTTATTCAACATGAGAATATCTCCCATCTTCATGTCCTCAATAGCTTTCATTGCTTTTGGGCCATGAATGTCATCAACCCAACGAATTGAACGCCCCAATAATCGTCCAAGTTCACGAGCGTGACCAAGTGTACTGGTGAAGTCGTTCTTTCCAGGTCTGGATTGATGGGCTATAAGAACAGTTTTTGCCTTTGACAATCGATTCAACGTTGGAAGAATGGCTCGAATCCTTGTATCATCAAGAAACGACTTGGTTGCAGGATTAAGCGGGCTGTTGATATCAACGCGCAAGAGAACAGTCTTGCCTTCAATGTTGATATTGTCCAATGTTAGGACGTTCGCCATGGTTCTTCCAAGTGAACCCAGTTCTTGAGTGATGTGATGAATAAATCGAATTTATTCACAATATGGAGAGGCCTGAGGCAAGATAGGTAACAAAACTGTTACCAAAGGATATTTTAAACTTAAGAGATAGCCAAATACATGCGAGCATTGTTTGTAAGTGTAGTGCTCCTCACAGTTTTCGCATCTCCAATGATTACACAACAAACCACTTTGGAAGCAGAGCGCGATGAGATTCAGTACTCAAGTCCAATTCAAACTACGATTTCACCAAGCACAGGTTGGACTGCCGGTGGCGAAGAGATTACAATTTCAGGAAGTGGGTTTTCTGATCTTGCCTTTACCAATACGACATACGACGGCATCAATCACCAATGGACAAAGACCACAGCTGATTATGCCGATCAAGCAGGGCATGAAAATGCAATCGTAGTTGATTCTACAGGGGATGTTCACATTGTACATGCCAATGGCGGTAATTACGAATTCAAACATAGTATCTATGACGGAACATCATGGAGTTCAACAAAAATCAAGGATTGCGAAGGCAATTACTGTTGGGATACTCACATGGTTATTGATGGCAATGACGAACTTCATGCTGCATATTCGACGAACAATAACAAGGTTGTATACATGCATTTTGACGGCACATCTTGGAGTCATAACCAAGTCTCTACAAGTTCACAGGTCGGCCCCGTTGGTATCGCAGTCGATTCAAACAACCATCCTCATATTTCCTTTGTCGCAACCGGCAGTTATTGTGGAGGAGGGCTCCGTCTTGCTTCATATGATGGCTCCAGTTGGAGTACGGGCGTTGTTGAATCAGGTAGTAACATCGGCTGTGAATCTTCTATCGTCATTGATGAGAACGACCATGCTTACATCTCATATCAAGACAGACAGGACTCAAAACTAAAGTTTGCAACAGACAAAACCGGCTCATGGGATCGATACGCTCCTGAAACTGCGAACCCTTCATCCAGCATGTATCCGGGTTACTTCACCTCTCTTGCCATGGATAAACAAGGTCAATTCCATATCGCTCATTTCGACAACAAGGACAATGATTTGCGATATTCAACGGGCACTCCAAATGGTCAGTGGACAAATACTCTGATCGATTCAACAGGTCATACTGGACGAAATCCTTCCATCGCTTTGGATGCAGCAGGGGACCCACACATCGTCTATCAGACATGGTCTGGATTTGATTTGAAATATGCCACACTTAACCCCTCTTCGCCTATTTGGCAAATGAGCAATCTCGATACACCAGGCGACATGGGGGATTCAAATTCTATCTTTATTGATGATAGTGGTTTAATTCACGTTGCATACAGTGATGAGACCAACAATGTCCTCAGGTACGCCACCAAATCAACAGGCGTGAGTATTACAAACGAGATTACGGTCAAATTCGGCCAACATGGCTCCGTAACAGGTACCGTTGTTGATGATTCAACGATACGAGTAACAACGCCTGCAATCTCCACTGGAGATACAGTCGTGCTTTCACTGGTTGACAAAGACGGCACACAACATCAATTGTCTTCCTCATTCCAGTTTATCGATCAGAACGACTTTGATTCTGATGGCGTACTAAATGCCAACGATGACTGTCCAGAAGTTGCTGGTACTTCCACCCTAGATCAGAACGGGTGTCCAGATGATGATGATGATGGGTACAGCAATTCAGGCGATGCATTCCCGAACGATGTTCTCGAATGGGCGGATACTGACGGAGACGGTGTTGGTAACAATGCTGATGCATTCCCGAACGATTCTAGCGAGACTGAAGACAGCGATGACGATGGTGTAGGTGACAATACTGATGCTTTCCCATTCAATGGCTTCGAACAAATAGATTCGGATGGGGATGGAGTCGGTGATAATTCCGATGCGTTCCCGAACAACCCGAGTGAGACTGTGGACAGTGATGGTGATGGGGTTGGAGATAACGCTGATGCTTTCCCACAAAACGCATTCGAACAATTCGATTCTGACAGCGATGGAGTCGGTGATAATACCGATGCATTCCCGAACGATTCGGGCGAATCATTGGATAGTGATGGTGATGGCGTAGGCGATCTCAACGATCTGTGTTCAAACACAATTCAAGATGCAGAAGTCGATGGAAACGGATGTTCACAAGCGCAACTGGATTCTGACGGTGACGGATATATGGATACACAGGACACTTTCCCACTTGATTCAACACAATGGCAGGATTCTGACGGTGATGGGTATGGCGACAATTGGGGTGACTCTGATTGGAATGATACTCGCGAGCTTGAATGGCCTGGTATCTTCGTCATTGGAGCGGTACAGGCTGATCATTGTCCAGATAGCTTTGGTAACTCGACTGCAAATGGTTTCTATGGTTGTGAAGATGACGATGGAAATGGAATTCCAGATATCTTCCAGCAACCAGAAACCAATGAAACCGATGATGAGAACGAGACTCAAACACCTCTCGATTCCGATAACGATGGCGTTTTCGACATAGAAGATGATTGTCCTGCAACTTCATCGGGCGTAGTTGTCGATGCTAACGGTTGTGAAATTGAAGAAACAGAAGAGGATAGCGAAACTTCTTCTGGGTTTGAGTCGTTCTTTTCTGGTGGTACCGATCCTGTGACAACCACAGTTGGTGTAGGAGCGATTCTTCTCGCCGTGTTTACGTTGCTTCAAACGAATGCAGTAGCAGCAGTTCTTCCGGATGCTTTCCGCTGGGTACAGGTTCTTCGTAAGAACTCGAAGTTAACAAAAGAAGAACGTAATGAGTTGACTTATCTTCAGTCACTGGTTCAAGCCTACTATGACGATCCAAAGGAATTTGCTGAAGAATTAGAGGACCTGAAAGCAGATCTAACAGCTCGATTTACGAACAATCAAATCAAGAAAGAAACGCGAGAAAAACTCCTCATCTTAATCGAAGAACTTCAATCGTCAACCTCGAGTGAGTTGTATAAAATCGCTCACAATGATACCTATTTCGGCTTATCTCAAGTCGTTGATACAGACGAGCGTACAAGTCTCCTCGAGGAAAAGTTAGCCATGTCTGAAGGCGTTGATGAACTCAAGCATTCGGATACTCCACCAGGTAATTTGATGGGCGATTTGGATGACAAGGGAACCTACTGGATTGAATGGCCAGTGAGTTCAGGAACTTGGCACTACAGATATGCTCCTAGCGAAACGTGGACTGTTTGGGATAAGTGATTCGTTTCCGAATCATTCTTGGTTTTTCATCCGAGGCTTGAAAACGCGCGTCCGTTGCATATGTTTGGCGCGAAAGGTCATAACCGAGACGAACCCGTTGCTTGGCAATGGGTGGCGAAAAGCCGAAAAAAGAAGGATTCGATGGTGCTCGGCAACGGGCGAAAACATCGACTTCAGCATTTGGCGTCTCTCGTAGAGAAAGCCACGATGCTTCAACCTATTACAACAGTCGAATCAACAAAGGAATCGCTTCACAGAGAGATGTTGGTGAACCACAAGACTTACCAGAAACGTTCCATAATGTTGTTCTAACTGGTGATGCAAGAGAGAACCCATTACCTGATAATTGCGTGCAATTGGTGGTAACATCCCCACCTTACAATGCTTCAAAGGCCTATGATGAAGATTTAACGCTCGACGAATATTTGGAATTATTGCATCAGGTCTTTGCAGAGTGTTATCGAGTGCTTTCTCCTGGTGGAAGGATGGTTGTCAACGTGGCTAACCTTGGAAGAAAGCCGTACATTCCTCTTTCAACATACATCAATAGCATGATGATTGAACTGGGATTCCTTATGCGTGGAGAGATCATTTGGGACAAATCTGCAAGCGCAGGTTCTTCTTGTGCATGGGGCTCTTTCCAGAGTGCCTCCAATCCTTGCTTACGAGACATCCACGAGTATCTTCTCGTGTTTTCAAAAGGTGATTACAAACTTCCTCGATCCAAGAAAGAGCGAGCTGAAGGACGTATCGATACAATCGAGAAGCGTGATTTTATTGAACAAACCAAATCCATCTGGAGATTTGCAACAGAACGTGCAAGTCGGGTCAATCACCCAGCCCCGTTCCCAGTTGAATTACCTCGTCGTTGCATTGAGATGTACACCTTTGCAGGAGATGTTGTATTTGATCCGTTCAATGGCTCGGGAACGACCTGTGTTGCTGCAAAACAATCTGGAAGAGTGTTTGTTGGAATGGATCTTTCCGAAGAGTATTGTGCAATAGCTGTTGAGCGAATTATGAAAACAGAACCAGCATTGATTCCAGAAGTTGAAACCTCCTCTTCGTAACCAAATGAAGCGTAGTGGTTTTGAATAACGAACGGGAAGACCCATCATGGCCGATTGGGATTCATCCGTATTATCTGGCCCCGAAGGCGAGGATTGGCGTGTACCAGTCTCGGAACTTGAGCAGAGATTGAACGCTCTCGCCGATGCCTTGCAAGCCTCATCACTTCCAGGCGTACTCATCCAGCATCCTATTGATTTGTACTATTTCGCAGGCGGCCGACAAGATGGCACAATGTTCGTTCCAGCTCAAGGAGCAGGTGGTAGTGCCCAAGCAGGTGGTGATGGACCAGTATTCTATGTTCGAAGATCTCTACAACGAGCACAATATGAAGCCGGTGGCGAGAATGCTCCATTCATTATCGAGCCTTTTCCTCGATTGCGCCTTCTTAGCGAAACCTTGCAGTCAAGAGGAGTTACAGACGCTCCAGCATTACAATTTGGTGAACTACCAACTACATTTGCAAACCGATTCTCAAACGCCCTCTCCTCACTAGGAACATGTGCTGATGCCACATCAGTCATTCATCGGATAAGAGAAGTCAAGTCAACTTGGGAACAAGAACAGATGGAAGCAGCAGCAGAAGTCCAAATGAGAATGTTCGATGCTGTTTCGAGACTTGGTGCAGAAGGCATCACAGAACTCGACTTGGTTGCTGCAGCAGAAGCGATTAGCCGTAGTGAAGGGTTTGGAGGACAAGTCCAGATGCGCCGATTCCCTTTGCAGTGTGATCGAGGTGTCATTGTCTCTGGGAGAGCGGGTGGCGTTCCGTCCTTCTTTGACTCAGCAGTTGGAGGAGCAGGACCTCATCCACTTGCAGGTATGGGTTCTGGATTCAATAAAATCAAAAGAAACGAACCAGTATTGGTCGATCTTGTTCATGTTCATCGCGGTTATGTTGTTGATATGACCAGAATGTTTTCTCTTGGTTCTCTTTCTCAGGAATGGCATCAACGTCTCGAAGATATGTTGGCTGTCAAGGATACAGTTGTAGGTGTTCTCGATGAAGGGGGACTATGCAGTGAGGCTTGGGTTGAAGGTCAAGCATTAGCACATGAACTCGGTCATCAAGATCACTTGATGGGCATGGTTCCCGATCAATCAAAATTCCTTGGCCATTCTGTTGGTCTACAACTCGATGAATCTCCTGTTGTTGCTGCAGGATTTGATCGCCCATTGCCGATTGGAGGGACGATGGCTATTGAGCCAAAGGTCGTTCATTCAGATGGGAGCATTGGTTCTGAAGATACGTGGATTCGTGATGAAGACGGAATGCGTCCAGTAACAGCCGATGGTGCATGGCCATGGTTGACTGAATGGTAGGAGCCATTCATCACGGTGTGTTCAAAGAGGTGGAAAGGTAGCCTGTGATATGCCGGCAAAGCCTTACGCTCCAAGCCACATCGGTTCAGTAGCATCAACATTTACAACGATGCGTATTTCTGGTGCAGTAAAAGAATCGCTCGTTGGCCTAGTTTGTTCTGAACTTGACTCACTTGTCCCTTCAATGGAACAAGCCACGCTTGAAAATGATCCTGAGCGAAAGACCTTGGACGATTCAAATCGTACACGATTGAATTACAACCGAACCAGAGAACTGATGATCGATCGCCTGGAACAAGTGGAATCTGTTGGCTCAGCAGCAGTCCAAGGTGGAATTGAATACATCGAAAAGTTCCTTGCTCGACTTATGAGAAATTGCGAAGAAGCAGCCTCAAGAGATCGTGTTTCAACCATCAAGCCAAGACATCTCCAACTTGCATTAAACTCAATGGGGAAGGGTGAAGCAGCCAGTGAAGAAGATGCAGAAGAGGTCGAAGAAGAAGGCATCCAAGTTCAAGGTGGTGGATTGATTACAATTCCTCACGTCAAGTCTATGTCCCGCACTCATGCAAAAATGGCCCTCACCGATGAAGCAGCTCAAGATTTGCTCTTCACATACGGAGATATGGTTTCAGAACTTGAATCCGATATCCGCAAACATGCAAACCTCGGAAGAGATCCGATGCATTTCATCGATTCAGTAAATCGACTCAGTGCGTTAATGGCCTTCGGATGGATTCGTAGAATGCTGATGAAAGCCGCTGATAATGCCCGAGAGCGTGGTTATTCACGAATCGACATTGAGCAAATTGTAAACATTGATCCGTTTGAGTGATATGTTACTCACCTCTGTTCTACTCTCTGCTTTCTTTGCAGGCGTAGTCGCTACATTAGTAACTGTAGCAATCGAAAAGTTTGGAGGAAGAACTGGTGGCGTTCTAGCGACTGTTCCTACAACAATCGTCCCCGCAGCTATAGGGATGTACAGCATGTCATCAGGTTCAGAATTTGATCGAGCAATGTCCGTCGTCCCTCTTGGAATGTTGGTAAATGCTCTCTTTTTATTGGTGTGGATGAAGGTACCAACACGGTTTGGAACCGGATTAGTGACGACCATGATTCTTTCACTTTTGGTGTGGGCTATGGCCGGAACAGTTGGCCTCTATGGGGCAGATTTGGTTCAGGACGAGGGACTTAGTGAGTTGTCGTTTGGGCTTCTTCTCCTCTTGATATTGGTTTTACTCGGTATATGGAGCACATGGGAAACGGTTCATGCTCCGAAAGGAAAGCATCGAGTACGTCCACTTGTGCTTATTGCACGAGGTAGTGCTGCAGCGCTGGCCATTGGATGTGCAGTTTGGTTGTCAAGCCTATCTTATGCGATGATTTCTGGATTAGTCAGTACCTTCCCTGCCATATTTTTGACTTCAATGGTCGCTCTTTGGCTCTCTCAGGGACAAGATGTTCCTCAAGGAGCCGCAGGGCCAATGATGTTAGGTGGAGCGAGTGTTGCAGTTTATGCGATTGTTGCAATGTGGCTTTTCCCATTGTATGGAGTTGTGATTGGCTCAATCCTAACATGGGTGATATCAGTAGGTGGATGGACTGTCCCAGCTTACTTCTTCTTACAATGGCGTCAATCATTGACCAATCTTGACCAACGTTCAGATGCAGGAACATCAACGATTTCAAGATGAATCGAATTAACACCCTTTGTTCCTTCTAAGTGGAGCTTTAAGTCCTTGGCGTCGATGAGGCAACACGGGCAATGAGGTCTTGAAGGCTTGAACTTAATCTGAACATTCCCTTCTTCGGAAATGTCGATTGCTTGAATATTCTCTGATTCGAGCAGCGGCTTTGTCATGTGTGGATCACGCCATGCCCCCATCGCTTTTACGAGACGACGTTGAATCTTGGTTTGCAGTTTGTTCATTCTTCCTTCGCCTCTTCGACCATGGCTTCTGCATCTTCTAAGCGCAATTTTTCTAATCGTCCTTCGGCTTCCTTCAGTTCATCTTGGCAACGCTCAAGCAAAGCAGAACCTTCCTCAAATCGTGTTAATGTGGTTTCCAAATCCATGCCACCACGTTCGAGTTCTGCCACAATGGATTCCAATCGGCGAAGTGCATCTGAATAGGTTTGTTCTGTCATTATTCTCCCTCTCTCTGTTGTATATTGTCAATGTTTGCGTCGGCTGTGCCGTCAGCGAAATGTAAGGAAACAGTTTCTCCAGCTGTCAAATTCTTGACTGTTGCTATCACTTCGCCTTTCTCATTGGTTGTCATCAAATATCCACGTTCCAAAACTCGTTGTGGATGAGCTGCTTGAAGTGTTCCTTCGAGCATAGCCAATCTCTGTTTATTGTTTTGAATTGTAGATTTGACAAAACCATTGAGATCATTCCCAAGTCGTTCTAAATGGCGTACTGCATTGTCTAGGCCTTTTGATGGAGCAAGACGTAAACGCAATTGTAACTGTTGTAATCGTAAATTCTCTTCACCGAATCGACGAATTGAACTTCTATGCAGGCGATCTTCAAGATCAACCATAAGCGAAAGGACATCATCAAGAATTGGAACAGCTAATTCGATGGCATGACTTGGAGTTGATGCTCGAACATCAGCAACAACATCACTGACGAGCAAATCTGATTCGTGCCCAACCGCAGAGATCACTGGGACAGGCATTGTTGAGAGAGCCCTGGCCACGGGTTCGAGATTGAATGCCCACAAATCCTCAGGAGAGCCGCCTCCTCGCCCAACAATCACCACATCGACAGGAGGTATCCCGAGTTGTTCCGAATGCTCAATACGACTTAGAGAACGAGCAACAGAAAGCCCACGAGTAATCTCTTCAACAGCTTTCTCACCTTGTACAGTTACGCCGATGACAGTTCTTCTCAAACCAGGCCAACGTGTTTCTGAGAGGCGAAGCATATCTGCGAGAGCTGCAGAATCCTTTCCTGTAATAATGGCAAGATGCTTTGGAAATAACGGTAGTGTTTTCTTTTCTCGATCGAGCACACCTTCTTTCTGTAAGGTTTCTAACAACCTCTGTCGTTCTTGCTCGAGAGCACCGATCTTACGAATAGGTTCAATCCGTTCGACAATGAGTTGTAATTGGCCACGTCCAGCATAAACGTCGACATTTCCCAGGACAATGACTTCCTGGCCTTCTTCAATACCGGATGGGATTCTACAGCGCCCTTTCCAAATGACGGCACTCATCTGGCCATTATCATCCCTTAAACTGAAATAAGTATGTCCAGATGGGTAAGGTTTCCATTGTCGAATTTCACCACGAACCAAGCAATTCCTATTCCGTTCATCAGAGCGTAAACGATTGCGTAAGGACTGAACAAAATCGCCGATGGCAACTGGCTCACTCCCGTCCATAAATTCTCATTACGCCGATAGTTCTTGAACACAACTCTTCGAATCCTGTCTAAGTGGATCGAAAATAGGGATTGATTTTTTAATCACCAAGGCCCTCTTTAAGAGGAGATTTTTGACCCCGTACGCCAATAGTCCATCGAAGTGTGTCGACGATTCCCTTTGCTCGTTGATATTTCATCAATGCCCGATATTTAGCCTCACGTGGACCGGTTACTTTGCGAAGATGAAATTTAGCACGCTGTGCATTCATTTCATTTACAGC
>QXYA01000029.1 GCA_009887135.1 Candidatus Poseidoniales archaeon | reverse complement strand
GAACATTTCTATACATTCAGTGTTAATTTATTGGATTCTTCAGGGGGAATTCTCTCTCAAGATGATCACTCATTCACAATGTTTCAAAATCGGAAGATAGCACCGATTGGTAATCTTGTGGTCTTTGGAGATTCGTTAAGCGATATGGGGAACGCCAAGAACTCAATCCTCAATGTTCCTGATGTTCCACCGTACTGGCAAGGTCGTTTCTCAAATGGAATGGTGTGGGTTGAATACGTGTCTCAGGCTTATGGCGTGACGACAACAGTTGGTTCAGGGACACAACCTGGTGATAACAGGGCGTTCGGTGGGTCACAAACTGGAGCTGGTTTTTCGTATCTTCTCTTACCGAACGTTGGAACTCAAATCACGAGTTATACCACCAATGTTCAATCAAATTTCGCATCCAATGATGTTGTAACCTTGTGGGCTGGAGGAAATGACTTCCTCTATGGTACGGCTAATTCTGATACGATTGTTACAAACATGGAAAGTCACATTCGGCAATTGGTTGCAGCAGGGGCTGATGAGTTTATCATTCCAAACTTACCACCGTTGGAAAAAACCCCAGAGATTCAAAGTCGAAGTCAAACTCAACAACAGAACATTGGTTCTGAAGTCGTATCCTACAATGGAAAACTGGCTACATTGATTACGAATTTACAGGCTGAATTAGCAATAAAGGTTCATTCAATCGATGCCTATACTATCTTCAATGACATCATGGTCAACAAGGATGCCTTAGGGCTTGTAAACACACAATCTGCAGCGTGTTCCGGTGGTGCTGGTTTGCTACCTCTTCCAATCTGTAACAACGGAGATCCAGTGGTTTCCAACGCTGATGAATATGTGTTCTTCGATAAAGCACATCCAACTCGAATGATGCATCAGTACATTGGTCGCTTTGCGATAGAAGCAATTGGACAAGCCGATACTGATGGAGATGGCATTGTTGATGGTATGGATCAGTGCGATTGGACAGACGATATCTCAACCGTCGATCTTGATGGTTGTTCTTGGTCTCAACGCGATGATGATGGCGATATGGTTCTCAATGGATTTGATGACTGTCCGGGGACGACGGCAGATGCTGTTGTCGACAACACTGGTTGTTCAGATGAACAGAAGGATTCGGATAGTGATGGCATGAATGATGCTATCGACCCGTGCCCATATAGTCCGAATCTTATCGACTATGATGGTGATGGATGTTCAGATTCAGAGGATTGGGATGATGATAATGATTCAGTGCCTGATTTTGATGACGAATGTCCTAAAGGTATTATTGGACTTCACATTGCTGATTTGGATTCCGATGGATGTTCGGATATAGAGGATCTTGATATTGACGGAGATGGTCTCTCAAACATCCAAGAGGACCTCATTGGGACAGATCCTCGCAACCCTGATTCTGATTCAGATTCGTACAAGGATGGGTATGATGCCTTCCCGTTAGATCCCCTTGAATGGGTTGATACTGATGGCGATGGGTGTGGTGATAACAGTGATGAATTCCCATTGGATTCATCTGAATGCATCGATACCGATGAAGACGGTGTTGGTGACAACGCTGACCCGTTCCCTGCAGATGAACAAGAATGGTCTGATTGGGATTCTGATGGAGTTGGAGATAACAGCGATGATTGCCCTTACCAATATGGTCTCTCTCTCATTCCACTAGGATGTCCAGATCGTGATGGTGATGGAATCGCCGATACAGTCGATGTTTTTCCTTCAGATATTGATGAATGGTCTGATGAAGATGGAGATGGTTATGGCGACAATGGTGATGCGTTCCCTCAAGATTCCTCTGAATGGTACGATAGTGACAACGATACATTTGGAGACAACATCGATGCATTCCCTTTGAATTCTTCCGAATGGTATGATACAGATCTGGATGGAGTGGGCGATAATATTGATGCGTTTGCAAATGATTCCACAGAATGGCTTGATAGCGATGGAGATGGTTGTGGAGATAACGCTGATGTTTGGCCTTATGATGCTGCTGAATGTTATGATACAGATTTCGATGGTGTAGGTGATAACGTTGATGCTTTCCCTGAAAGTGCCTTTGAATGGCTTGATTCTGATGGTGATGGATTGGGTGACAATACCGATGTATTCCCATTCGATAAAGATGCCAAATACGACAGTGATGGAGATGGTGTTGCAGATTCAAATGATTGGTTCCCACAGCAAGCTGGTATGGATTCTCTGTTTGATATTGGTTGGAGAATTGGACTTGGTTTAGTGGCTATCGGATTGCTTGTCGTTTTCATCCAAAACCGTTCGAAGGCAGGTCCAGAAGATATCGGTAAAGATTGGATACAACCTCTGGATGAGTATGATTCAAATGCTTTGGAGAATCGTCCATTAGCAGCACCAACCTTCGAGGATTTCAATTAATTCACGGCTTGAATGATACAAAATAGGCATACTTGTCTATCGGAAGGTCATTATGTGACCCTTGAGACGTAAGACTATGCGTAGCCTTGCAATGTTGCTGACATTCCTGATGTTGACTCTTTCACTTTCTGGATGTTTTGGAAACGAAGAAGTCATAGAGATTGCAGAGCCAGAGGTGGAAGTAGAAACCAGTTACTTCATCACGGACAAGAATGGAGATGCCATGAATGCGCCACCACTTGAAATAAACTTTCAATTTAGTGATGTAGGTGAGACTGGTAAGGAACCGAGCATCGGTATCACCTCAAGTGGTTGTGTCTTCTTTATTGCCATGGAGAAGGTTATGCGATCATGTGATGGAGGAGTTGCTTGGGAAGAGACGCAAGATCCGATTCAATGTTCACCTACAACCAGCGATCCATATGGTTGGGTCGATCCGATCACTGACCGTATTTTCAACGTACAGATGATTGGTCTTGAAACATCTTGGATTTGCTGGAGTGATGATGATGGAGAATCATGGTTGGGTAATCCGCATGATTCGGGGACGACTCCAATAAACGACCACATCAAATTAGCAAGCGGTCCATGGACAAGTTCTGGCTATGGAGCATTGGGTCAATTCACTGGAAGTTTTTACGAAACCGCTGTCTATTATTGCTACAATAAACTTGTAGGAATTTTCTGTTTCACAAGTTTTGATGGGGGCGCAACATTCGAGGCTGGAGGCCAAATTATTGGTTTAGCAACCTCAAATGGAGGCCTACACGGGGCTATTGCAACCGCACCAGATGGGACGGTATACCTGACTCCGAGAGTTGAAACACCTACTGTCATCGTATCCAAGGACAACGGGTTTTCATGGTTTGAGGAATCTATGGGGGCGGATGTAGGTACTCCAAATCCTCGAAAGAATTCAGAGGTTTCAACTGACACTTCATCCAATGCATATCACGTTTGGACAGGTGGAGATGAAGGGATATACATGTCTCGTTCAATCGATTCAGGGGAAACCTGGGAGCAAGAGAGTATTCGAATTTCTCCAAATCAAGTAATCTCCACAGTATTCCCGCAAACAGATGCAGGCGATCCTGGTCGAATAGCGATCACTTACCTCGGTAGCGAAAATTCAGAGATGCTCAATCAATCTGATTTAGATGGGAATCCATGGGATGGGAATGCACACTATGCTCCGAATAATGCAACCTACCATCTTTACATCACCTTCAGCCTCAATGCACTGGATGACGAACCCGTTTTCCACACATACCGAGTTACTGATGACCCAGTCCAACGCGGGTCAATTTGTCTGAATTCTGGTGACTGTCGTGATATTGGAGGTTCCAACCGTAATTTGCTTGACTTCAATGATCTCCACATCGATCGTGAAGGTCGTGTTTACGTAGCCTTTGCAGATGGATGTACTGGTGAATGCGCTACCAATGCGAACTCAAGTGCTGAGAATTCACGAGACGGTCTTGGTTCTGTATACTACCTTGCAGCAGGACCAAGTTTACTGGTTGACATGGGTGACCTGCAACCTCTTGTTGATTCGTCCGATATGGAATTGGACAAGGATTGCCTACACACAATTCCGTGTGTAGCCGTCGAGCGTATCGAGTCTGAAGATTAAGCGGAAACAGGCTTATTGCTTCGCTTTTCTTTCAAGGATTCCATGAGGACTTTGAATTCCTTTCTTGCTTCAGCAATCTTCATCTTGCATTGCTTGATTCTGTCTCGATGAGCTTCTTTCATTGACTTCCAACTGGTCTTGCTTTGACCCTTTTTGTTCTTCTTAGCCTGTTTGAATTCCTTTCTGCGTTCCATGAGGTCGGTAAATCCCTTTCGAAGTTGGGACACACAATCCGATAGTTTCTCCTGATAATCACTTTCGATGTATTGTCCCTCCACCTTTCGTTCGAAGGTTGCTTTCATACGTCGTGATTCGATTGACTTATCTGGAATCTTGTGAAGATCTTTTGTCAACCCAAACCAAGAGGCGGACTGAATTAACCACTTGGATGGATCCCAATGGTACCAGCGATGTCCATTACGGTAATCTGCCTGGAATGTGTGATGGAAATTGTGGTATCCTTCTCCGAATGTAAAGAAAGAAAGCAGTGGTGAATCCTTGGAGGTATTTGCAGTGGAGTATGGTTGGGTGCCCCATGTGTGAGCTGCTGAGTTGATGAGGAACGTTGCGTGGTGAACGACAACAACGCGAAGGAATCCCCCATAGATCATTCCACCGAGAAGACCGTGAATGTTGCCGAGTAAAGCAAATCCAACAAGCCCTGGCAATACGATTCCAACAAGGAACCCAATAAGGAATATGTGGCGGTCTTGCCATGCGAGGATTTTATCGGCTTGTAGATCATCTACATGTTCAACAATTTCGTCACCTTGATCGACCATCACCCATCCAATGTGAGCCCAAACGAATCCGTCTGTTACGGAGTAAGGGTCTTCATCTTCATCGGTTTTAAGATGATGGCGTCTGTGATCACTGCACCATTTAATCGCAGAGTTTTGGAATGCAGCAGCACCGAATAATGCATAGAATAAACGAAGTGGCCATTCGCCTTTGTGTGTGCGATGACTAAACAATCTGTGGTAACCAGCCGTAATGGATAATCCAGATGCAAAATAAAAGAAGAAGAAAATAACAGGTTCAAACCAAGAGATGCCATAGTTCATGGAATAGTAAACGAGAGACGTCAAGGCTAAAATCGGTGTTCCTATTAAAAAGGAAGAATTGATGAAATTTATGTTGGTTGGTTGAGCAATGTGTTCCGACATGTCCCTGTCTCATGTCTTGACTCTTTGATGTTGTCTCCTTCTCCAACGATAATTTTGCGAATTAGTAGACTATCTACACAGGTCCAAAATCACAAATAGGTATCATGCTTTTATATGTTAAAAGAGGGGCCAAAATCATAGAAGGTCACATGATGGATATTCAAGGGTACATTGATGATGTCAACGATCTGAATGATTACTTCCGTCTTGCCATTGCAATCGGCTTGATTTTATTTGGTCTCGTAATGGCTAAGTACGCTATTATTCGTCCATGGTGGAAGTTTGTTACTTCTACAGAAGTTGACTGGGACGATCACCTTCACCGTCCACTCGCTAATCGAACCTATGCCTTCATTATCGCTCTTGGCGTTCAACTTACAATTCGATGGATTCTTGGCACTGACGGGACAACTTTTGACACAACTGAACCAATATTTGCTGCCTTTTACGTCATTCTAAGCGCTTCTATTCTAAGCGTTTCAATCAAGCATTTGATTCCAGTGCTTATGGATCGATTCAGTGCACAAGGAAGCGTTACAGTCTCTGGTAGTAACTCCATTATTGTCTTCTTCCTTAGGACCGTTGTTTGGTTTGCTGGTTTGTATTTCGCTCTGGACCAATTAAGTATCGAATTATTAGGTATTCTCGCCTCACTAGCAGTTTTCTCATTGATCATTGGTTTGGCAGTTCAACAAACTCTGGGGAACATCGTCAACTCATTCCTTCTTTCAATCGACCGACCATTCGAAGTTGGAGACCGAATCGAAGTGGAAGAAACCCTCGGTTCAGTAGTTTCAGTTGGTATTCTCTCAACGAAGGTACTCGACAGAGATGAGCGTTTGGTGGTTATTCCGAACAACACACTTGTTCAATCCAAGATTATCAACCACGCTCGTGGTGGAGGCGATGGAATCGCTCGTCGAATATCCGTCGTTCTCGACGTAGGTGTTGACTATCGAGAGGATATTGATCACGTAAAGTACACTCTTCTCCAGCTCGCAAAGGAATGTCCGTTTGTCATCGATCGTCCAGAACCTCGGATTCTTCTCAACGAACTTGGAGACTTTGCTAAGGTCTTCCGTGTTTACACATGGGTTGAAGACTACAGCGACGAATGGGTTGCAAAAGATTGGCTTCTACGAAACGTGGATGAACGCTTCGGTAAGGAGAACATCAACATCCCATACCCAACATCAGTCGAACTTTCCGACAGCGTCTACACTCAGGCAGAAGCTACAACACAACGAACTGCTAAGCGTAAGATGCAGAGAGAACGCAGAAAATTGGAAAAGTCCCGGGATGAAGCAAGGGCTGAACTCGAACAGATTTCTGAAGCATTAAAAGATCCAGATGTTCCTAAGAAGGAACGAACGGAAATGGAAGAGCGTCAGCGTGAAGTGTTGAATCTCCTTGCTATGTTCGATACAGACGATGATTGAGACTTTTGTCTGAAACTGAGCGGTGAATTGAAACCCTTTGAGGGGGTGGAAACGTTATGACCGAATCATCTGGGTTATCAAATCCAGAACGTAGGATGCTACGAGCAATGCTCGGTCAACCCGCTCAGACTTGGTCACTTGAAGATGTTATGAAGGCATGTGGTTGGACCGATCAAGCAATTGTTGTCGGAGCAGGTCATGGACTTTCAAATAAAGGGTTTGTCAGCGTGAATGAACTTGTTCGTCGCACGGTCAAACTTGCAGATAAAGGCCGTCAAGCAGTTGCAGATGGCTTGCTTGAAGCCAGACTCTGGAGATGGGTTCGGTCTCAAGAAGAACCGACAATGCAGAAATTACAAGCCTCCTTTGAACGCCATGAAGCAGGTCCTGGTGTGGGGCTTCTCAAGAAACTCGATGTTCAATTGAATAATGGTGTCTTTGAATGTGAAGACCATTCGAAAGTGAAGATTTCACTTCAATCAAGAGCCATGTTCCTTGCAAGCCTACCTGCTGATGAAGAGGATTTGAGTGAACGATTACTCGACCATTTCAACGGCCGTAAAGGACTCATAGAAACAACTGAAATCCGTTTGCGTAGTTGGAGTTTAACCGAACTAGGAGCGCAAGCATCTTCTTCGGATTTAGAAGAAAAGAAACAGGTTGCTGAAATCACTCCAGAATTGCTCCAATCTGGTGAATGGAAAGATGCGGATATTCGAGCTTTCGATGTAACGCTTGAATCAGCGACTCCACGAACTGGGCGTTCTCATCCGATGCAAGAATTGATCGAACGGATTCGGCGTGTTTTCTTAGAGATGGGCTTTTCTGAATTGGTTGATGATTATGTCCAAACAGCAGGTTGGAATATGGATGCATTGTTTATCCCTCAAGACCACCCTGCACGAGAGATGCAAGACACATTTTATCTTGAAAATCCAGCATCTCTTGAACTTGATTCAGAACTTATTAGTAAGTGGAAATCGATTCATGAGGATGGAGGAGATACGGGTTCTCTCGGTTGGTCAGGAGCGTTTTCTGAGGATGTTTCAAAGCGTGCATTGTTGCGAACGCACACAACTGTAAACACGATTCAACATCTTGCAGCCAACCCAGATAAGCCATGTCGAGTGTTTTCAGTTGATCGTGTCTTTAGAAAAGAAGCAATCGATCGTACACATCTTCCTGAATTCCATCAAATTGAAGGAATCATCATGGAGCCTGGTGCGAATCTCCAGATGCTTGTCACCACTCTCAAGACGTTTTATGCAAAGATGGGTTACCCTGAAGTTCGTGTTCGTCCTGCTTATTTCCCTTATACTGAACCGAGTCTTGAGATCGAAGTCAAATGGAAAGGTAAGTGGCTCGAACTTGGTGGAGCAGGTATATTCCGTCCGGAGGTAACCGAGCCTCTTGGAATCACTTCTCCTGTCTGTGCATGGGGCATGGGCCTTGAGCGATTGGCTATGCTTGTTCTTGGCCTTGATGATATTCGTCAACTCTACATCTCTGATTTGGAATGGTTAAGGAACCAACCATTGTTGTAATTGAGAGTGGAATAGTTACATAAACCATCATACCTTAGTTATTGATATGTCCCAAGGCATGCATCTGTCAAACACCGAAACTGTACCTGGAAAACTCATCACTGGTTCCTTTGGACTTGTCCAAGGATCAACCGTACGAGCAAAGAACGTCTTCAAGGATATCGGGGCTGGCCTCAAGAACATGGTCGGTGGGGAATTAAAAGCCTACACAGAACTCTTGCAAGAAGCTCGTAACGAAGCACTACAGCGCATGATGATGGATGCTCAAGGCCGTGGTGCTAATGCAATCGTCAACGTACGATTTGCTACATCTGCAGTTGCTGGTGGCGCTGCTGAACTTTTCGCATACGGAACTGCAGTAACTGTCGAGTGAGGCGATCCGCATGGCTGGAGAAAGCGCTCTGTTTTGTCAATTATTCTTCTTAGGCATACCAATTTTTGTTTACATTGGTTCATTGGTCTTTGGTAACCTTCACCAAAACAAACTCTTGCTCAAACTCGATACTGAAGAAAAGGCCTTAGAGGGACGGACTAATCCTGTTACAAACCTTTCAAAACCGAGTCAAGCACGTCAAATTGCTTCATCTTCGCTTGTCATGGAGAGTATTTCTGTTGGCCCTTCGTGGTGGCAAATGCTTATGGGTGGGATCAAAAATTTATTTGGTGGTAAAATTAATTCCTATGACAAAATGTTGACCTATGGGCGTCGAGTTGTCATCCACCGACTAAGGATGCAGGCTATCCAATCTGGCTTCGATGAAGTCATCAATCTCCGTGTCGAAACCGCAATGATTTCCAAGAAGTCAAAAGGCGACGACAAGACCGCTGCATTCGAATTCACTGCTTATGGGACCGCAATCCGATATTCGGCCTCTCAAGATTAAGTA
>QXYA01000028.1 GCA_009887135.1 Candidatus Poseidoniales archaeon | reverse complement strand
TATGATTTTGATGTGTCTGATGCTGGTGTGAGCCATTCAAGTGCCTCGAATGAAAACTTAGTCTATGTTCAGATGAGTCAAGGAGATGATTTGAATTGGGCGCAAGTAAACTTACAATTGTCAGTAAATGAAGGTGCTTACATGCAATGCACAGTTCCACAAGAAACCATTGGAAATAATTGCCACCTTACGGATAATGGAGATAACGTGTGGGCCCTTGGTGAATCAATTACTGTAAGCGAAGGTTCTGACGATCTATGTGATGGCTCTTCCTCATGCGATGTTCGGATAAAAATAATTGATTCAATGAATGGAAATATCATCTATGAATCAAATTCTGTCCTTGTCAGTAACTGATGAATGAATCCATTAGATTCATTTGTATCCAGTAGTTGGTAAAACTATGGGCCTACTCCAACAAGCCGATTGGGACGTTTTCAAACGTTCTGAAACGTGGAAGGCTTTCGGCGTAGCCGTGATTATGTTTGGAACAATTGCCTTTGCAGGTCTGACGTTGTTTGATAGCATTGATGAAATCTTTGAGTCAGATGCTGAGCCTGCTCCAATTCCAGATATTCTAATGGATTCACTCAATAGAACTGGGATTGAATCTGAGATTGCTGACGAGAATGGGCAAATTAGCACAACATCTCTTCGAGGTGATGTGATTATCCTTGATATGATGGCTCACGATTGCTCAAATTGTCATTTTGTCCAAGAACACATAGAAGAAAAAATGGATTCCTGGGAGGCATTGGCCGATGAGAATGGTGTCAATTTGCACATCCTTGGTTACGGCTCATGGTATGGGGAATCCGTGAGTTACCTCAATGAATCAAGTGGTGAATACACGGTTCCATTGTATCCTACTGGTTTTGGTTCTGAGGATGCTGCAACTCTGGCTGATGGCAGCTCTGCAGATCCGGTTCGATTATTCACAACTGCAGGTACTGGACAAATCCCAGTCGTTATGGTCATTGATGTTGAAGGTTATATCATTGAGAAACAGACAACAGGTACTCCTGTAGAAGGATGGGGTGAATTCGATTCATCACTTGAATCCGCATTGACTGGAAATGTTTCGATTACAATGTCGGATCGAATCGCTTGGGAAGAGCCATCAACGTCCTTTGTAGCAGTATTTGTCCTTGGAATGATTCTGTCCATTCTTGTCTACTTTTCACCATGTGCATTCCCTGTTTTACCAGGTTTCATTTCGTATTATCTCAGTCTTGGTGCCCGAGAGGATGAACTGATTGAAGAGGGGAAACTGAAAACTAAAATGCCATCTTCATGGGTTATTGGTACACTTGCAGGATTGGGAATGTGGACCTTCTTTATCCTCATTGGAATCCTTGCATTCGCAATGGGTGAGGCGTTTGCCAAGTCTGGATTGATTCATTATATTGCCATTGGTATTGCTTTACTCCTCGTTATCCTTGGTACGATTATGCTCCTTGGTATCACTTCCCATTTACTTGGATTCGTCCAAAAACTGGTTGATCGATGGTCGACAACTGAAATGGATGAAACATTCACGCCTCGTAGAAACATGTACCTCTACGGTATTGGTTACGCCGCTGCTTCCATCGATTGTACTGCCGCTGCAGTTCTACCATTCGTGATATTCCTAGGAACTCTTGGAACATCTGCAGTTATCTCTGGCCTGAGTGGATTGATGATCGGTTTGTTGATCTTGATGATTCTCGTCACAGTACTTGTTGGTCTTGGCCGTCAAGTCATGATCAATTTCCTACGAAGAATGACTGGAATGATCAAACTCGTTGGTTCTTGGATGATGATTATGGCAGGTATTGGTTTGACAATCTATCTGACTCAACCAGAAGTCGTTTCATCTGTATTTGCTTGAATTCATTCACTCTCGAGTAGGTGAAGTTCATTCCATTCAATAATACGGTCTCCAATAATTGCAGCTTCCTCATGATCGTGTGTGACATGTATTGCAGCGATTCCTTTCGATTTCAATGTCGTTCGTATCTCGGATGCTAATTGACGTCGTACGTCCAAATCTAGAGATGATAACGGTTCATCTAGAAGTAAGAGTTCAGGGTTTGTTAGCAACGCTCTTGCAAGAACGACTCGTTGGGCTTCTCCTCCAGAAAGGGTTTCTATAGGCTGGTTCTTCATTTCATAGATTCCCATGTCTCGCATAATTTGATTGACATCTTCCATGTTACGATCTTTTTTTCTTCGGTATGCGAAGAGTATGTTTCCCAAGACGTCTTTGTGAGGAAATAGGACTGGCCTTTGGAAAAGCATGCCAATGTTTCTTTCTTCAGGTTGGAATTCTACAAGACTTCTTCCATTAAGGTGTATTGAACCTGAATCAGGTTTTACAAATCCTGCAATCGCTCGTAGTAACGTTGTTTTTCCGCACCCGCTGGCTCCCAATATCACGAGAATCTCTCCTTCAGTGAGACGAAGATTGCAGTTTGAAAGAATAAGATTTTCATCGTAAGAAAGTGTTAGTGATTGAATTTCGATTGTCATTAGAATCCTCCTCCTTGATGTTCTCTAAAACGTTCTGTGATGACAAAGAGAACAAAGGTTACCAACATCAAAAGGGAAGCAGTAGCCATGGCTACTGGTTCAACAAGTTCGAAATATTTTGGTCTGGCCATTAATTGATCAACAAGAATGGGTAAGGTGTCCCAGGAACCTGAACGTAAAAGAATCCAAGATGCTCCAAATTCACCCAATGAAAAGGCGATGGAAAGCGTTGCAGCAACGACAAGTGAGCCTTTCATTAATGGAATTCTTACCTTCAGGAATCGTTGAAATTGTGAATGACCAAGCATAGCAGCAGTCTCATCATAAGAAGAATCCAGACTTCTTAGTGCTGGTAAGAGGATTCGAATTACA
>QXYA01000027.1 GCA_009887135.1 Candidatus Poseidoniales archaeon | reverse complement strand
TCTCCACATGGGGCTCTTTCAACACTTGTCAATCAAAGGATGATGCGAGGCCACTCGCTAATCTCTACGCATGGAGGATTACTCTTGCTTGCGGTCCCATTCCAAATAATGCTCGTAACAGTACCCCTTACTTTGGTTATGATGGTCCCAGAATCTGTTGTTGGGCTCGATCGGCGACTTGAACTTGCAATTATTCTCTATGTCATTGGGCTAATGTTGTCACTGCGTTCATTCCCAAAATTCTGCAGGAGGTATGTCGGTGTAGCAACATTCACTCGCAGATGGTTGATTTCAATGACAAAACTGTCATGGCTTGCTCCAATTCTTGTCCTCTGGCTCATGGGACGCTTTGCTAGCCTTGTTGTCATGGGATGGATGGGGCATGATGTTGAGATGACGATAACCTTCGAAGCAAATGTATTCCAATCGGTTCTAGGAGATGCAGTCGTTCCCGAAACGAGTTTCCTCGATCTACTCACTGCTCTTGCAGTTATGCCTCTTGCAGCATTCACGACCTTAGCAGTTTTAGGAGGGGGCTCAGGAAGCCCTCCAGAATGGTTGAAGCCGAAGGAAGATATTGTTTCAAGATATGATTCAATGGATTCTCCTGATTTCGGACTCCTTGGGAAAGTGACGACTGCAGCCGTTACAACCACTGCTACGTTAGCAGTCGCTGCTGCTGCTGGAGTCGCTTCACGAGGTCAAGATGCAGCTGCAGGATTATCGGCAATGGCCTCAGCAACTCCTTCTACAGTTGATGCTGTTTCCAGCGTATCTGCACCTTCCCTTCCCTCTTTACCAAATGACGTCCCTCTCGATTTACCAGATTTTGATAATAATCTTCTCTCCAGCGAAAGTGAATCCACACCTCCTTTTGACCAGCCCACGATTCGTGGTTTGATTTCAGATGAACATCACCCTTAATCTGAGAGAACAAACAACGGCCATCTTCATATGTTGCCAATGAGTCGCAGGTGTGTTGATGACTATGCGCCGTAGTATTCCATTGCTATTGATTTCTCTTATGTTGTTCCAAACCGCTTCAATGCTGGTTATGGATTCTGCTGAAGCCACCTCTGGCCGTGGCGGTTCAAATGACGATTTCCGTATCTCTAAAATTACATTAGGAAACTCGACCGAGGCAAGCAATGTTTGGGTTCAAGCCGATCAGTCAACAGTCGATTACATCGTCATGGGTGATGAGATTGAAATCAGCGTTGAGATCCAACGTTTGGGGGCCTCAGTATCCGGTAAAACCGCAACTGGGACAATCGATATAGTCCATCCAATCGGGTTTGTCATTGAATCATACTCATGGACAACAACTGAATTGATTGGTGGTCAAAAGAATTCAGGTTCCTACTCTTGGATGCCAATGATTGCTCATTCAATTCTTAACACTACAACAAATGATTTGACTGGAGGTCTCATTATTCGAGCGAGTGTCTTCTTTTCTGGCGATGATCGTAACGATAATGATATCCTCGATAAAACAGTACCAGTTGCTGTCATGAAGGATTCCTTTGATGGGACAATTATCCAGGCAAATACTCCGATCTTCATCTCTGGACGTTATCCAGCTGGTGGCGGGGATGCAACTGCTGGTGGCAGTTGGTAAACCGATACGGGTGGTCCAGTTGGAACCGATCATTGGCGCCATTCAAATCCAGGGGCTGAATATCCTTCTGGTGCACATGACCGACTGGTCAATATCTTCTTCCCTTCGGACGGCCAGTGTGGTGCTCTTGGACAACTTGACCCAGGATTGCAGTCTACGTACCAAATCGTCACTTGTAGAAAGATGTTCTTTTCAGGAGAATACATCTCCAGTCAATTCTATGCTCAAACATGGGGTCAAATGGCTGGTGGAGATACAGTAGCCTTCGAATTATGGCGAGGTTCTGGAAACTACAACAACAAGATGGAATCTCTGGTTTGGAACTTCTCCAACGGCGCTCCAAGTCAAGCAACTGGTCAATGGACAAATGTCTCTTGGGATCCTCAAGTCGATTGGGCTCAAATCCCAGGTCTTGCAAACACGGACCTCTTCATGGGAGGTAATTCATACTCCCTTGGTCTCTTGTTCCATTCTGATAACAGCGGTGCTTCTGAAGGGATGCACGTCGATGATTTCATCCAATTTGGAGTGTCTAAAGTAGCAGACTACACACTGGGGCTTGATTGTGACAACCCCGAAACAGGATACTCGTCACCCCCCTCCAATACAGTTTCATTGAAGTGCATGGTTACCAATAATGGGTATTCCTCTGCTACAGTTTCAGTTTATTCCAATGTCAGCAACTTGACTTGGATGGATCCTGGTTTCCCTTCAATCCGAGTTGAGACTCCAAATCCTAACGATTTCTTTTCCCCAGTTATCATCCCTGGCATCGGTGCCGGGGAAACCATTGAAGTGTGGGTAAACATCAGTATCCCGGCGGGTGCAGATGTACAGCAGCAAACATGGCAGGTATGGTTCACGGACAGTGGTGGTACGGACTCGGGTGAAAAAGGTCGAGTCAGTATGAATCTTGCAATCACTGAACAATACGGTGTATCACTCACATCATCAACTCCACTCTTAGCAGATACATTACTTCCTGGTGAATCTGGATTGGTCCCTATTCGACTTCAAAATGTAGGGAACAGAGATGCTTCTTATTTCCTTGCCCCGACCTTCTCCACCGAGGGTTGGACTGCAATCGTTGAGAATGAGACTGGTGTTGCGATTCCAAATCCAATCGTTCTCGAGAAGGCAGAAGTGACAAACCTCTTCCTCAATGTAACAGCTGATCCACTTGCAACACCCGGTGTTATCTCGTTTAATCTACGGGCAACATGCCCATCATGCGGTACATCTCTCTTTGGAGCAGATATACTTGCTCGTAACATTGATGTTCCAATTTTGAGGGATGCTTCAATGAGTTCTGATGAATCGACCTTCGAAAGTGCAGCAGATGGCGTTTCAGAAACGGTTTATCTCTCCTTGCTCAATCTTGGAAACGATGATGAGCAATATGCACTCTCTCTGGGCGGCCCACACAAATATCTCTTGGCAGCTCAACTCGCTGGCGAAACAACATCCACTCTTGATGCATGGGATGGTGAAACAACGATCATTCTGACATTACCAATGCCTGTTGGATTATCGCCTGGCCTTTACTATCTTGATGTTATAGCGACGAATGTCGACGATTCTTTGATTTCAGTCTCGCATCGTATTAATGTCGAGATTCTGGACACCGCTGCATTAACGGTCTCTGATGAGTCGTCTGACCAATCGTTTTTACCAGGTTCAATGGATACAAGCGACCGTTCCTTCACGATTACAAATTATGGTAACAGAGAAGACCGCTTTACGATCACATTGAGTGCCCCTGAAGGAATGATTGCCGAGATTATCGATCCAATGCCGATCGACGGCGTTTCTACAACACCCGTGATTGCTTCAGGAGAAACATTTGATGCAATCGTACGATTCAGATTCTTAGATGATAGCGATGGTTCACAAACACTTGAATTGACTGCAACTTCCGTCAATGAACCCTCAATCTCAGAAACAGGAGAAGCAACTTACCTCGTCGGACGTCAAGGAACAATAGATCTAGTTCCTCCTCCATTCATTGAAGTTTCTGAATCGAATCTAGTCTACACAATGGATATTGAAGTAAAGAATAAACTCAATCCTGCAGTCTCTCCTTCCCAAACAATTTCCATGGACAAAGTCGATGGTAATTGGTCGAGTTATATCAGCGTTCGAATCAACAATAACGATCGAAGTTTCTCACTTCCATCAGATCAATCCAGAATTGTAACTATTGAGATTACAGTCACAGATGCCACACTCATCAATCTGCCAGAGGAGACATTGCTTGTAGACTTCTCAATTTATGCAACTTCCCTTACAGTAGCAGATTCCCCAACCACCTCTCTGCAAGTAAAACTCATCAAGCAATCTGCAAACAGTGATGATGGAGATGGAGCATCGTCAGAAGACGACGGAGAACTTGTCAAAACAATCGTTCTATGGTCTGGATTCTTAATCGTTATCGGTGTTCTTGGCTTCATCACATTCAAGATCATCACAACAGTTGAGAAAGACGATGATATGGACGACTGGGACGATCTCATGTACGAGGATTCCCTTACTGCAACATATGGCGCAGTTGCTGCTGCTCCGACAGTTCCTATGTCACCGCCACCAACTCCGGCTGCTCCAGTTGAGGAAGCGCCTCCAGCTCCTCCGGTTGCTTCTGGGGCTCCTCCGATTCCGGCTGATGGATTGCCTGCTGGCTGGTCTAATGAGCAATGGAATGCTTACGGCCAACAGTACCTTGATGGCAAAATGTAGTTGGAAGGTCTGTCGCAGGGTTCAAAACCCACCGCACCCCGCCTTGAATCGTAGGTGATACAATGTATGGTAATGGACAAGCACCAATCTTCATTCTAAAAGAAGGAACTCAGCGTACTCGTGGGCGTAGTGCTCAATCGAATAACATCGCAGCAGCAAAGGCTGTGGCAGACTCCGTACGCTCAACCCTTGGTCCAAAAGGAATGGACAAAATGCTCGTTGATTCAATGGGTGATGTTGTTATCACAAACGATGGTGCAACGATTCTGAAAGAAATGGATATCGAACACCCTGCTGCTAAGATGATCATTGAAGTTGCGAAAACACAAGAGCAACATTGCTACGACGGTACAACCTCTGCAGTTGTTCTCTCCGGGGAACTTCTCAAGCGTTCAGAAGACCTCATTGAACAAAATGTTCATCCAACAGTTATCTGTGAAGGATTCAGACTTGCAGCAGAGAAAGCCATTTCTCTTCTTGATGGTCACGGGATCCCAACCAACGATAACGATGCAGTTCTTCTCGAGGTTGCTAAAACCGCGTTAACTGGTAAATCCGCTGGAGCGGTAAAGGCGTTCATGGCCGATATCTGTGTACGTGCAGTTAACGCCGTTGGCGTTGTTGACGAAGGGGAACGGATTGTTGACCTTGGAGACATCAAAGTCGAAAAGCGTCAAGGTGGTTCCATTAAAGATTCAACACTCATTGATGGAATTCTACTCGACAAGGAGAGAGTGCATGCAGGCA
>QXYA01000026.1 GCA_009887135.1 Candidatus Poseidoniales archaeon | reverse complement strand
GTTGCACCTTTTGCACCGATTGCAATCTGGGGCCATCTCATCCTCTCAATCTTGCTTGTAGCGGTCGCCTTTGGCGAAGTAGGCATTCGTAAGGTTGTTTCAAAATACAACGAAAAAACAGTTGTCAAGGAAGATAAACCGCGTGAATTCAGAAAAACACGTGCTGGCATGCCCGAAGCGGATGAAGCCAATGACTCACCGTGGAGAGATCCGATTACGCAGCCATCACAAGAAATCTGAAAGTGACATTTGTCGCGCTCGGTCGTTACTGAATAGGGATTCAACACTTCCCGCCAGCCATTCCATATTTTGACGAGTGTAGGTGTCTACACCGTATGTATCCATAACGTGCTTTGTAACTTCGATGTACTTTCGAACAGCTCCTTCTGAAACTGTTAGAGCGAGTTTTCCGTTACATTGACCACCTTCACTTCGAGCCACGCCGTGAGCGGAGAGGCCGCGACCACCCACCTTCTCAGGTTGAATACAATGGCCAGCCAATGGCATTCTTCGATACGAATTTCCACACTTCAAGCATCGAATTTTTTGTCGCCCGTAAGCATTGAGATTACCACGTAAATCTGGAAGGAAGTGAGATCGAATAACAGATGACGCAACGGTTCTAGCATTGATTGCTCGTAATCGCTGACAGAGATTTAGTTGTCCATTCATCTTGTCGATCATGGTGGCTAATGTCTTGTAAGCCGAGAGTTCAGGCCCCTCGTCCATTCGTTCGCAATCGTGCGTATATCCATAGCCACGGACTGCAGCAACAGTTCCAAGTCGTCGTTCAACAAAGTCCATGCTTTCAGCAATATCTTTTGGATGAGGTTGCGTCAATGTGGCTTCGTAGAACTGTCGTTCATAGAACCAAGCAGAATCAACATTCAGAGCTTCTTTGTCGATTTCAGTTGGATTAAGACGCGTTGTTAAGACGAGTGGAGCATCCATTTGACCACCACGATTTGCAGGTAAGATCTCACGACTAAAGTTCAATAATCCATCCATCAGTAACATAATCGCATCTTCATCACCATCGCAATTACGGCGCTTTGCAGCATGGAATAATGGGTGAGCATAGCCACCAGAACAATCCGTCCATCCTATGATTCTGGACAGAACGCCTCCTGATGTGTGCGGTGCAAGAGCGCAGATGAGTTGTCCAACAAGATCGTCTTTCGTCGTTGCATTATAGTACGGATCCATCTTGTAATATTTGACCAGGACTTCATCGATAAATTGAGCAGTGCGGATGAAATAATCTGCTGCGTTTTTAGCGACAATGAAATCTTGAGGGAACAATTCCAACATTTGATCATCTCGCTCGAGAGGATTTCCTTCCCAATCATGGGTGTATCCAAGAGCATGAAGCCGCTTCCAATCAACATAGATTTCCTTAGGAGTGAAGTGTGTTACTGGGACATCGCTCATATCGAAACGTATGGTGCCATCACGGAATACAGGGAGATTATATTTCGCTCGAAGAAGACCCTTTTCGATGGCTTCTGGAGTCTGATTCTTGCTCTTAAGTTCCTTGACACACTTGACTTGTTGAGGCAATCGGGTCATTCCGATACGTAGCTGTGCATCTTCCAGAATTGCTTCGATTGGAACGCTTTGCATTTCCCCTCGACGACGACTTTTACTCGATGATTCGCGCATGTCGGTTCGACCCCCACATGTTTCTCCAATCTTTGGCAATCCATCGTTGTCAACAACGCGATGATGGCATGTGATGAACGGTGAATCCTTTCCACATTTGGAACACAATCGTTTACCCATCTGAACTCGAATCGAACCCTTACCGGCAGCATTGGCGATGAGTCGCTGATTGCCTCCTTCCAATGCGATAGGGAAGAGTGTGTGTGAGCGAGGAGACATTTCACGTGGAGCCGATTTTTCAGGACGACCCATTCTACAACCGATACGTTGTGGAGCAGCATGTTCCCAGCGCAACGTAGACGATTCACGAATAAGAGGGAGAAGCCCATCCACTTCATGATCATCATGCATGCGTTGTGATGCCTTGTATCGTGATGCATTTTCAGGTCCTTCATCGGGGACCGATTCAGCAGCTTCCTTTCCGACTTGATCGGTTTCTGAAATACCTAAACCACGTTGACGGGCTTCGGTCTCTGCTGCGATTCGAATGGTAGAACGTTCCTTCTCGAGAGCGAACAGACGAGCTCGTTCAGCACGAAGCACTGTATTGCAATCCCGTAGTTCCAGGATGCGTTGTTCTACACTGATTCCAAGGTCAATGAGTTGGTGGAGTTCCGATTTGCGGGTGGTGAAACCAAATCCATTGAGTAGAGCCTGCCAGCCACACGTAGCAACAATATCGTCGCCTTCATGGTGATGAGGTATTCCTAGAAGCAGCAAGGCTCCTTTGAGCAGACCATGTTGCATGAACGTCCATGCTTCAGGAAGCGTCTCTTGGAAGATTGGCTCCTCAGGAATCAGATCATATCCAATGGGTTGAAGTTCAGAAACTGGAGGAATTGATTCGGGTTGTAATTTGTCCATTTCAGTGGGATCCCATCCAGAGGCCGCACCAGTGAAACGCAACCATTTCGAAGCACTGAATGGATTTTCAGGGGATGAATCGGGCATTTTACCAGCATCTTCCACCTTTCCTCTTTGAAGTGCTTTAATCACGTTTGGAACCCATTCGAGTGGAAGGTCGAGGAACCATGGATTGTGAGGAGGGGGTAAGGATGTGCGCCATCGTTCCGCAATTGCTGATGCTTGATTCCAATCCACAGTCATACGAGACAAGAACCGGTGCCATCGTCGGCGAATATGAAACTGCTCAAAGGCACTCTCATAGGTTGCTACTCCTGGAACGCCATCGGGAACATCCTTGCCACAATCGCAGATTTTAACGAAGGCCTCCACATCTTCTTGAGTGCGTAGAGCATCGATGAGATCGCTCGCCCACCAGTCTGTTGTGTATCCTGCTGGAACCAGATTCTTGTTGTTCTCCATGAATTCCCCATATCCAATGACAATCTCTCCGTTGTCCCATATTGAACGTATATCTGGCCGTATTGTTTGCATAATACTCGCTTCATCTACTCGTAAGAATTGACCAGAAGAAAGAACCACGTATGGCCCTTCAGAATCATTGCTTGGAGTCACTGCACACGCTTTTCCAGGACGTTCAATCTTCATTTGTGTTCCAACGGTGATGAAGTCATCAAGAACCAACATCGATGCAGGATTTAGTGAAGCAGCAGCAAGGCCGGAAGGACGCCCTCTACCATAACGAAGTCTGAAACCACCTGGTTGTTGAGGCCCTCCAAAGATAGGACGTCCTGCGATGATGTCTTTCATGAACTTGTCAATCGGTTGCACCTTTCGACTCTTGAACGCATCAGGATCATTTGAGCCATCTTCATCTTCGCCCTTTGAAGCAAATTTGGAGATGAAGTCCCATCCTGGGACGTTCAGTCGTTCAGTATGCTTCTGAATTTTTGGAGCCTTGAGACACATCCCTTCTCCAATCACCAGTAACACACCACCGCGTATTCGGGCTTCGTCGATGTTTCGAACACGTCCATAACCAGCACATTCGATCGATTCTGTGGATTCTCCGTTGATCATAACTGGACAAGCGCGTACAATTTCTTCAATTTCTTTTGGAGAAGGTCGATACTGAAGATTCCCTCTGTATAAACCGAATTCTTCCTTCACTCGCTCGACTTCCCCATCACTTGGAATATATGGCCCAACCTTGAGTTCTCGTCGAATCATGTCAGCGATGAGTACGGCAAGAGCTTGGGCAGTACCTCCAGCAGCACGAATCGGTCCTGCAAAGTGAACTGAAACAAAAGGCGAACCATCTAAGTTGTTCAACAGGCGCACTTCACTGATCCCCTCAAGAGGAGCAACAAGAACGGCTTCTGTAAGAATTGCTAGGCCCACTCGGAGTCCAACATCAATGGATTTGACCATGTCATATCCCTGTTCTCGAAAGCCCTTAGCAACACGTTGAGCCATCATAATCGATGTTGTCTCACGGTCATGTTCAGCAAGCATTTCGCGAATATCATCAGCGACAGGGTATGCTTCGAGATGTTCGATGAGCAACTTCTCAGTTCGGCTTGCGAGATCACTTGCTCTTGGAATTTCAACAAATGGTTTCGGGTCAAGATTTTGTTGTCGGGCTTCTTCTGCTATTCTGTAAGCATAGTCAGCATCTTCATCCAAGAGGCTCTGGTATTGCTCCATCTCCTTCTCCAGACGGGCAATATCGACTCCAATCAATGGGTCGAGAGTCCCTGTTGCTCGAGTTTCTTCTCCCAACTTACGACCCCCAAACAACCCTTCGATGTCGAGACTTTATGATGCAATCGGAGGACTATTTTGCTTCAACGCAAGCCGAACATTCATGCGGTAGATGCCTCACGATTGAACCATGAGCGTTCACCCTTCGTTGAAATCTATGCCCGAGTGGGAGCGTTTGGTTGAGATGGTTCGGGAACTTGCTTTCCTTGACGGTGGTTCTGATGACGCCTTTACACTCGCATCTGGGCGTAACTCACGTTGGTTCTTCGACATGAAGCCAGTGATGATGCATACCGAATCGGCGAACCTCCTCTCCACGCTGTTTAATCATCGTCTTGACGATCTCGACCCAGTCTTTGTCGGAGGCCTTGAATTGGGTGCAGTCCCATTGACTGCTATCGTTATCACAGGCTCTGAAAGCGAGAAGCGTAAAGGCTTCATGGTCCGTAAATCACCGAAAGGAAGAGGCGGCAGAAAAACCAACAATCCTCCGGGAATCGAAGGCGCTTCAATTGCTGAAGGCGGAAATGTTGTCATTCTTGAAGATGTAACGACAACGGGCGGCTCTTCGATTAAAGCCGTTGAACGAATTCACGAAAACACGTCATGCAAGGTCATTGCAGTCATCAGTATTCTCGACAGAGAAGAAGGCGGCGTCGAAGCGTTTGCTGAGGCAGGAATTCCATTCGAGAGTATTCTTTCACGGTCAGACATTACCAACTAGGTGGCACTCATGGAAGTCCTGACCCCATCACAACAAGAAGCGGTACATCCGCCAGTTGCTGACGCAACAATGAGCGACCTTGCTTTCTATCACGCAAGTGAAGGGAAGCCCCTTGCTACACCTTGGCAAGTGGCAATGGTTCGAGCAAAAGCGGTAGCAGAATTCAACCTTCCAAGAGGAGTTCTCCTCGATTGTGCCTGTGGCTCAGGAATCCAGCTGGCTGCGTACGCTTCGCAACTTAAAATGCCAGCATTAGGAATTGAACTTGACCGTAATCGAGCGATTGCAAGTTGTTTGAATTTGAACGCAATTGCGAAGCGTTTTCACACCTTCGATCAAGGCTGGCACCGTCGTTCATCCGTTCTTGCAGGTGATGGAACTGCAAGCGAAGAAGTGATTCAGTCTGTCGATATTGAAGCGATGGGGGGCATTTCGTTCCTGCATCTTGACCCAGCCCGGCCACGAAATTCTCGCACCCATGGATTGGATGAGATGCAACCAAATCTCCCGAGTGTCTTTCAGGCGTGGAAACCATACTTGGCTGAATCCTCACGTGGGCCTTCTATCGTCCTCGACCTTTCACCTCGATTGACCGATGAACGACGACAAGAAGTCGAATCACTGGTTGAAGAGGTATGGCCAGGAATAGAGCGAACTTGGACGTGGATGTCGAGAGGAGGTGGTCGTGTTGATCGACTCGAATTGTGGCTGGGTAACGTCTCAACCAAAGGCATCAGTAAGCGTTTTGTTCGCCTTGCTCCAACCTTTGGAGCTGCCAATTCGGTCATCGAAGAACGCCAGGCTGAAGCAACAACTGAGCACCACTCTCTACTACCTGCTCGACGCAATGAATGGGTTACGATTCTCGATGCTGCTCTTGTTGAATCCGGCTTAGCCGACGCTTGGATCTCAGAACAATTGTCGTCTGCAGCAAATGTTCGATGGGCTGATTCTTCGCCTCGAAGACCTCGTATCCACCATAATGGACCTTTGAAGAATCCACATCACCCATTTGTTCAAGCCACAGGTAGAGTCGTTGAACTTCTTGACAAACCTCTGGATGAAGAGAACATCGACGAAATTGTATCGACGGCACTGGAAAATGACATCTCCGCAATGACCATTCGAATGAGCCTCGATGCATCCTTACAACCAAGGTTACAGGGTAATATCGACCGTCAGCTGAAAAGAAGGCAAGGACGAAGGAAGGCGTTTTTGACCAAACATACGAGTTCAAACCACCTCCTTTTTTGTGTTCAGATGGGAGAAAAACCTGACCAGTGAAATCGGACACCTGCATCGCGGTCTTGATATAGGGGTTGTTGGTCGGAAAACTGCTTGACATCATGTCGCATCGTATAGGTGAACTTCAATGGCAAAATCAAAGGAAGAAGAACTAGGAGACGATTTCTCATACATTCTCCGTATGGCAGATACCGATATGGATGGTCTAAAACCGCTATCCTCGGCCCTAACATCCGTCAAAGGAATCGGGGTAAGAAGCGCAATTCAAATCTGCAACACTACTGGTTTTGATCCGGCTCGAATGGCAGGACATCTTACAGTGGAACAACAGGAAACTCTCCGACTTGCCATCGAAGACTTCGTTAACACTGTTCCTTACTGGATGGTTAACCGTGCAGCAGACATCGAAACCGGTAACGACATACACTTGACTGGTCAAGAAGTCAAACTTACACTCAAAGAAGACATCAACCGTCTTCGTACCATGAAGTGCTACCGTGGTGTTCGCCACGCTAGCGGTAACAA
>QXYA01000025.1 GCA_009887135.1 Candidatus Poseidoniales archaeon | reverse complement strand
CTGGAAGTGTCGCAAGGTACATGTCGCCAGATTCTCAGTCAGATGTGATTGGCCAATATTCGTCACCAAAATTCATGAAAGCATTGGATAAACTAAACCGGTTGCGATATGTTGGACTTTTGCCTGGAGAACAACGCCTCGAATTGAGTTCGTTCTTGAGGATACTTCTACTCAATGCTGCAGATAACGTTTCAGAGATCACGAAAGCATTGCATCATGTCGCAGAGGCAAGCGAAATAAATCTCGACGAGTACGCCTCTTCGATTTCGGCCGTCATGGAGGCGAACCCCTTTGAAACAAGCCATTTCACGCTTTACGATGAACCTCGCTCAGTTGTCACGCAAGCAGCAGTGATTAGGCAGCGAATGCTTGATAGCAAGCCATTTTTTGAAACGTATTTTATATTAAATCCTGAATCAGGACAAGCCAAAACATATTGGTTTGAATTGCTTGAACGCATTGAAGATATCCCTCTCGATTCAGAGGAACAACTTCGCTACTTCCTACAAAACATGCAAGCATCCGTGACATACAGCGGCTCAACCTCAGATGAATCCGTACAAGAGCACCGCCAACTTGACGAAAAGCAGGACGAAACCACGGGTGGTTCTGAGGAGGATGCGGTGAATGAGGTCGAGTCTTCTGAAATGAAAAACTCCGCAGCTGCCCCAGAGAATTCCACGGCAACCGCCCAAGAAACTACTCTTCTTTTACGCCGACTTGTTTTTGATATCGCAACAGTACTGAATGAGGCACTCACGCAATCCGAGTACATGTCAAAGAGCCATTCCACAGAGCGCGTACATTTCCAAATGAGTGGGTTCAGCGATCGAATTATTGGGGTTCCATCAGGCCTCTTAGTCCAGGTTCATACAAACAGTTCCTCGCGTGGCGATGTCGACACATATCGAAGCGCTCTTCGAGGCAGTATTTACGCTTCGATAGGGACTGTTAAGGATACAAAAGAATTCTTTACCAAATCTCACTTCGGTCCAGCAGCCTCTATCACAACCACGCTTCAACAGGCGCCCGTTAACGAAGCAGCGGCCCATTATAGAGCAGTGATGAAACACTTGTCTGGAAAAGATCCAGATTCGTACTTAGAAAAGACAAAATTGCATCCATATGTCTTCTTGTACAACATATTGTGGCTTAGTGCTAGGGTCGAGAAATGGACTGATAACGAAAACGTAGGTTTTGCACGAAAATTCATTATTCCTACATCTGTAATTCAGAAACATTACACTGATCCTGACAACATCAAAGGGGCAACGGACATTCTTGTCACCGACGCAGTGTTCCAGAGTGGCATTGAAGTGCCGCAAGGCGACATCAGGGATTATGAAAGTTGCAAGAACTTAAACGAGACTTATCGAAGCATGTATCGCCTCATTTCCATCATGGCATACCGACATAAATTAGCACTTAACGATTCGACTTTTAATGCTGATTACGAGGCTCAAATCAAGGAGATGGAGAAGGACAAACTCTTGGTCAAGATTGCAAAAGGCCTTCCCTCCGAAGCTCTTGTCACTCCAGGTAAAACAACAGGTGGTTCTGGGCAACCTCCAAAGGAATTGTCCTTCCTCGAAAAGTTGAAGGCGAAAGGCAACGGTGGAAACGGAGCAACGGAGGATACGCTCAATCAAAGGGCTGTTGAGTGGATGAAGGCTTATGATGCATGGAAAAGTTTCGGCACCACAGCCCCCTCTGGGGAATTGTAAAGACTTGCCTCTGAGTTATCAAGCGATTCCTTTGTGAAGTGGGCCCCACTGCTCCAAACATGGGCGAGTTTCCTTGGTGGCCAGCAGGAATCGCTGCCCGGGCAAAACCAGCCCACCCGTTTCTAGGAACGATTCGCACTCAGTGGGGTCCTATTCAGTATTGGGATATTGAACAAATCCTCGATTTGGATTGGTGGGCGGAGGTACCCGAAGAGATGCAAGAATGGGGCTTCTGGCCAAAAGAGATCGCGACGCCCACTCCCGCTCATGATCGCTCAGGGTGTTGGATACAACTGAACAAAACCTACACGGCTCGAATAATTCCCCTGCTTTCAGGCGACGATGCATCCAGATTGGCGAGATATGCGCCATGGTCAGAATGCGTTCATGGTTTTGGCATTCACTTGCCCGTAGGGGGCCGTTTGTTGAATGGCTCTGATGCTGTGCTGATTTACGAAATTCAGAACCCAAGGCCTTGCACAATGGATGCCCTCGAAGTAAATTATTTGGTTGCTAGAATGGCTGAAATTCATTCACAATTAGAGAACTTCGCAACGCCAAACACCCAAGACAAATGGAATCAACGACTTAACTCAATGGAAACAAGTCTGAACTCTCGCACTCTTTGGAGATCTCCACACACACGGAATACCAAAGGGTTACCAAGAATAAATTTCGATTTGGAGTTCCTTGCTGACAGTGAAACGGGGACTTCATGGATTGCAGTCCCTTTCCCTTTACCAGATTTTGTTGTATGTGAACCTGTGCGGCTTCCATCAATCTTTTCTTTGATGAAGATTGAGCGACAATGGTCAATGTCGAAAACGGTGAACTCTATCAAAAGAAAGGAAATCCTTGAGATATGGAGTTCGCATGTGCCGGCTTCATGGGCAAATAAGCGCAGCTTATCCACTGTCTTGGGTGGTGCGTGGGTGTGGCGGTACAACGCTGTGTTGGAACAACTGCTCCACG
>QXYA01000024.1:5669-26427 GCA_009887135.1 Candidatus Poseidoniales archaeon | reverse complement strand
AGTCATCCCGTAACGAGTAAGTACGTATGCCATTGAATCTTCTACGAGAATACTACGTACATCATGGTGCATAATTGCCATGCTGTCTTCGACTGCGTTGAACGTGAGCGGATAGTTGTAGTAGGAAGAGTCGTTCAATCCGATCTGTATTTCTTTTAGCCCAGACATGACTGTGTTGCCTTCATCATTGTGTATGTAGAACTCTTCTAGATTCGAAAGAGATTCACCTAGTGCCAAAGCAGTTTCCGTACGACTTACATCGATTGAAACAACACCATCTCGATTCACATCCCAACCATCAGCATCGATGTCGAGAAGAGCATTTGAACGATTCAAAGGATTCAATCCAAAGTGTACTTCCCATCCATCTGGCATTCCGTCGCCAAAGGAAGGATAAAGTGGGCGAATGGAAAAGCCATCCCAACTGTATCTATCTGAATCCTCGAGAAGAGGGTCAGTACCAAGCCAAAGGTCTTCACCCACAACCGATGTTGCGTTGGTGGTACAGGCAGGAAGTAAATTCTGGAATGATGCGTTGACACCGGTGTTGATGAATGGCCATTGGGTAATCACAGACCCTTGAGGGAGAGTTGCAGTACACCACAGACCATCGAGTTCTGTTGTGAAATTACTTGGTGATCCAAAACGGTATTCCTCTGGAGAAGTGTACTGTTCTGCTACTGAAATAAATCCATCTCGATTAACGTCGAATCCATCTTCATCGGGATCATCGGTCATGTCACTGTTGTTCAATGGATCGAAATACGGGCAAACATACCTGAGTGTTACACTATCGAATCCACCTGCACGAGCACACATGGCAGCTTCGAATCCATCAGGCATACCGTCGCCATCTGTATCTGATGAACGTGGGTCGAGATACATACGATCTCCGTTTTCATCCAATAAACCCGTTAGTCCTCTGGAAAAGCCTGGGTCGTTACAATTCGCTGGATATGGCCAACAGTACTCTTCAGTATTGTTCAAGCCATCCCTGTCTGTATCCAAATTAGCATCAGAAGCATCATCTTTGTCCATACCTTCCATTGAAACAAATCGACCATCGACTGCACTAAAGTTCACCCATTCCTCGAAAATATTCTCATGCACATCGGGAATTCCATCGCCGTCTGTGTCTGTAGTAGGCGGTTTTTGACCGGTTGTGTCATCGGGGTGAACATTGGAGACTGGAGATATCGTAGGAAACTGAGACATGAAGAGAAGCCCTGCGATTACTGCGAGCGTGGAGAGTAAGGTTGTCTGACTTCGTCGCAAAAAAACACCTAAGCGACTAACGCCGCATTAATTGTCCTCTTCTCCATGCTTATAGGAATGATGGAGCGTTGTTCATACAGTGAGGCGGTTTCACATGCGCAAAAAGCAGTACTTTTGAACCAAATCAAGCGGTGTATTCAATATCCGTCTGTGGCCCCATGAAGTTGATTGGGATGGGGCTATCGATTACACATCTTGGAACTGGAAGCCGTGGCAATGCCACACTTCTCAGTACTGAATCATCCCATATCCTTGTAGATCAAGGATTTAGTGGTGTGCAATTGGAAAAACGCTTGGGTCTTTTAGACGTCAGTCCAAATGATTTGGAAGCAATTGTCATTACTCATCATCATGGAGACCATGGAGGTGGCGCACTCATCGCCCAGAAACGATGGGGGATACCAGTTTATGCAAACCATCGTACTTCTCAAGAATTAGGATTACTGCCTGAATTCACGCACCATTTTGAATCGCTCGATGTTCTGCAATTTTCTCAAGGTACGTCGTTACTACCCGTGCCAGTACCGCATTCAGGAGCGGATAATGTAGCATTTGTAGCTAGCCACGGAGGTGAAAGAACCGCTATCATCACAGATCTTGGATCTTGGACTGACGAACTCGTCCACCATGTCCATGGCTGCCAACATATTGCCGTGGAAGCAAACTATGACTCCAACAGGTTGCTCAAAGGACCATATCCTCGTTCACTGAAAGACCGAATATCAGGAAGAGGCGGGCACTTGTCCAATGCACAAACGGGTCAATTCCTGAAGCAGGTCTGCACCGATGCGACAAGAAGTATTACGCTAACACATCTGTCTGAAATGAATAATGCTCCACATTTAGCCGAGTCTACTGTTCTTTTTGAAATTGATGAAGTGTTCGAAGGGGACATAAATATCTCTCCACAAGATGGCCCTCATTTTTCACATTTCATTGGTCGTCGAGACGGGGATGGTTTTGCAACCAACGCAATCCAAAGAATAGCTCGAGAATTGCTCTGAATCAATAAACAGCAGGTCAATCCCTAAATGCATGCGAGAGACTCAAGTGACAAGAGGGGGGACTTTGATGCAGCGACGAAAGCGGAATGATGAGGAAAAAGCTGTCAGTGAAATCCTCGGCGTCATCATGATGTTGGCGATGGTTGTGAGCATCATGGGTGGTGTTTTCGTCTTCCTAAACCCATACCTCGTCGCTTTTCACGATAACACTAATTGGAACAGTGCGAATAACATCGCAGATCGTATCGAAGACCGACTTGATGTTGTAGGAGACGCCCCCGACGGTACAGGAACTCGTCAAGCCCTCTCATTACAAGCATCTTCAATCAATCCAGTTCAACTGGTGGAGGAATGGGTCCTTTCTGCTGATTTAACACCCTATGAGGTGGTCCAAGTGGAAGAAATCAATAGCAGTTCTCTGCGTTTCCTATCAATTAATGAATCGGTTACAACCGTCGTCATTACGAATCCCATTACCTCGATTTCGATCGATGTCCAATCTTCATTTGAATATTCACTGGTCGATCATAACTTAACAAGCGAAACATTTCTGATTGTTGACATGTACAACGAAGAAGGCACTCATGTCCATCGGTGGTCCCGCTTTGTCTTATCTGGGCTAAGTATTAGCACCAATATTGATGGTGGACTCAATCAAATTGTATTGATTAATGATGCACGAATCTCAAAAGACCCAAGTACATCGTGGGAGATCGAAAAAGTCCCTCGTCTACGACTTGATACGCTCGTGGATGGAACTACACGACTTTCCCTTGTTCTTACTGACGTCCAACTCGATGAATCGCTCGGGAACGGACCAAATGTTGGTTTTAAGGTAGAATCATTGGGGCCAATACAACTCTTCACTGGGGAAGCTTACAATCTCAGAGTAATGGTTAAGAATACTCTTCATTCGATTATCGATCCCCAATATCATGAAATTTGGCTCACAGATTATACACTAAACAGAGCATCAGGCACGCTTGATGAATTCATTGGGATATCCCCCTATCAAAGAGCGAGCGGAATCGATGGATTCACAGTAGAAACTCAAGACTTAGCCCTCTCATTGGAAATAGACGTTCGTCGAATGGTGGTGAACGGATGAATGAACTTCAGCGGAATGAAGAAGCAGTCTCTGCTGCAATTGCTACAGTTCTGTTGTTTGGAGGAGTCCTTTCCATCATCAGCATCATGATGGTTACAATGATACCTGTCATAGAAGAATTAGAAGGCAGTGTCGAGCGTCATGACATGGCAGCGCAAATGACACAATTCAATCAACAGACGACAAACCTTGCAGAGCAAGGTATGCCTGGCGATATGGTGACTCAAGAATTTGTTCCAGTGGATGGTTCGCTTGAATGGGACGCAATACGAAGTGGAATGTGGTATTCATCTACTTGGGAGGAAGGACATTCCTTTCGAATCAGAGATGTGATTGACTTCGATGATGAACTCCAGTTGCGCCATTCCGAGTCTACCACTAGTTCAGTCTGTTTCTCCGACATGCGTCTAGGGCCTGACCGGCCATTCCATTACACGGCACCAACATGGGCAAACTCGGTGATACTTACAACAAAACCAGGTCTAAGTTTCCCTCTAGGCCCAATTGAGATCGATTTACTTCAAAGTCAAATTCTTGTTGACACTGCAAAATTATTTGTTGATGATATAACCCAGTGGGAACTCAATGGCGGAGACTACAAAATAGAATCAACTCAGGAACTTGAAGTCTATTGGATGAGAAATGGAACAGGTTCGTCTGAAATCCAAGCCAGTGATGCAAGTGCAAACGGGAAAGGTCGCTCTTGGGCTCTCCCTCTGCCACAAGGAACTGTGAAGATGAATATCGTTTCTAATGACCTAATTATGATAAACGGAAACGGTGAATTTGGTTCATTCACAGAAGTTGCGATACCATCTGAGTTACTCAACGTCGAAACTTCGTGGTCAAAATCTTTGACATTGGATAGGGCTCAAGTCCTCCATCTTACAACGACTGCAGATGCCCAGTTGATGATCTCTTTAGACACATCGGAAGGGGCGACTGCTTGGAAGAGTAACACCGGTACGCTCCATGGAACATCCTTCCTTCCGCCATCGCAACAAGGTTACATCGTTCTTACGAATCCAAACGCTGTTTCTGCAACTGCTACATGGCGAGGAAACGGAATCACCCTTACAGCAATGAGTTCTGAACGAATCCAATGGCCTCCATCTGGGATAGACGGTGCAGCATCGATCCATTCAGATTTCCCTATAGGGGTTCAGTGGCAAAGTGATTCCGAAGCAAATGGAGTCTTCCAGATTGGAGCGGTTGATACCGGCATGGAATCTGGAGAACAATTTCACATCAGCACCGCTCAGGCACTCCATCTTGAGGTACGAGCAAACGGACAACAGACACTCTTCAACGCCTTAAATATGGTTTCCAATAATACTGTTCTCAATCAAGGAGATACGATTGAAATACCTCTTGAAAATGAAGATGTATATCTCAACACAACGGAAGGTTATGGGATGTATACTACAGCCATGAATGGTACAATTGGGCTCATGCAAGCCATGAACGATGGTGAAAGAAGATGTGTTGGTGTTGGCGTTACTGCCTCGGGATGGGTCGATTTGAAGATGCCATGGGATAGCATGGGTGGACGGAGTATCATCGATATGCAAGCAGCATGGAAAACAGGGACCTATCCTGCAAGCATATACATGCAAATGTATGGAATGGTTGTTGAGGAACCATACACTCCAATTGGCAGTGCCTGGATTATGCAAATATCTCGTTTCACGTACGCATTTGACTCCTCAGTAACGGGAATGGAGGTAGCCATGACTGGAGGAGCTGTTGTTACTAATCATCCAGAATTCAATCCTACTGTGATTGTATCCCCCTCCGATCGTGGGGGTCCTGGACCCAGATTTGCTGCTACAATTCCATCCATGCACCCGACATCTGACTCATCGGTTGGGGGCGGCAAATTATCTATGGAAGTAACCCTTTCCAAAAGGACAAGTCTTGCGAGTGATATTGCTTATGAAGTCCGACGAGGATGGGCTGAACCCTATGGTGGAGCAATTGCTTTAGCCTCTACAGATGGACTCGAATCGAGTCTTGATTGGACGATATACCCTGGTAGACTTGACCTCCTAACCGATTATGTGGGGTGGGTTCCTGATCCAGGATACGGTACTTCAGAAGCAATCTGGCATACTGCTGGAGCTCCTATTCAATTTTCATTACAAATATCCTCACTGGATGCATACGTTTCAGAGGTGATTGCTTGAGACAATCACAAATTCAGCGTAGAACCGAGGCAGCAGCGACCGAACTGGGCTATGTCTTCACATTCTTACTCGGTGTGTTGCTTCTTACAATGTTCAGTCTCTGGATTTATGATATCGAAACGGCAACTCGTGAACGGTGGAATGAAGAAGCAATTGACGCCAATATGAATGACCTAGCTGCTGCAATTGAACGTACAGATACGGCAAGTCGTATTGACAACACATCCTATGCAGAGAGAGTCTACTGGAGAGCGACCGAAGCAGATGAATCCCAATTCACTCTTGAATTAACGGATACGGAGTTGATTTTGTATGATGGTGGTGGAGAACTCGATACTGAACGATCACTGTCAGGTACAGGCGGAGCACCTCATAGTGGAATGGTCGAACTTGCTGGTGTAGAATACATCTGGGTGGTCCACTACGAAGGCGAGATCACATTGAAACTAGATCGGCCAATGTTCTAACGGCCCATGACTGCAGCATGAACTTGGGCTTGTACTTCTCGCATTCGAGTTCTTGCTCCCAATTCTCGGAACACTGCGAGAGCACGTTGTAGATATTCCATTCTTCGTTGCCGGTCTGGAGCGACGCCTCCAAGTTTGGAGAGTAATTCTCCAATTTGCATTCGTAAGTCGTTTGCTTCCGCAATAATCAGCGCTTCTCTGTATCGCTCTAAAGCCTCTTCACTACGTCCACTATCTTCGAGAACCTCTCCAAGCAGGATGGTGATTTCGACTAAAGAGACGGGGTCACCAGCATCAGACATTACATTCAAGGATTCTGAATAATGATGCAGTGATGTTTCAGAATCATTCATTTTTGCATGATATCGGCCCAACAATGCTTGAGCTCGAGCATGAAGGAGAAGATCTTCACCTTCGTCAGTTCGCTCAAAGGCTTCGAAGGCATGCTTCCTTGCACGGTCAACTTCGCCGAGGTCAAGCAGTGCCCTACCGAGGATAATTTGGGCACCGAGTAAGGATTCATCATTTGAAAGGATGGCTTCAACTTCTGAATATGCTGCTAAAGCTTTTGATTTGTCATTCTTTCTTCGATACAAATATCCCATATTATTGTAGGATCTTGCTGCACCTTTTGAATCACCCAATTTAACCTGGACTTCAAGGGCCTGCTTGTGTGATTCAAGTGCTGAATCCGTCTTTCCTTGTTTCATAGCAATGTCTGCTTGCGAACCAAGGATTTCAGAAAAGATAACTTCAGAACCAGCCGATTGAGATGCTGAACTTGCTTCTTCAAAGATTGCAGAAGCCTGTCCAAATCTGCCAAGCATAAGTAAAATATCTCCTTGAAGTTGGAGCATAGGGGCAAGTGTCTTTGGTTTGAGTCCATCGGTATTGACATCCTCAATAAGGTTCAGGAGTTCAAGATGACCTTGTGAAACAATGTCACGACCAAACTCGACAATCTTAGAAATGGCTTCTTGTTGATGATCAGATGCAAGTTCATGGTAAATCTGTTCCAATGTCGCTTCCGAACTTTTTGCTTGTTTCGAATAATACGCTGCACAACTGTTGTGAACCTCCTTCTTAGTTGGTTCATCGAGACTTTGTAACAAAAATTCTCGGATTAAGTCATGTACGTCAAATACATCTGTGTCAACTTGTCTGGCTAATCCTTGTTCAACCAGACTGCCCAATACATCAACATCAAGGTCGTGAGCGAGCAATGCTTCAAGCGTAACTGATTCTCTAAAGATAGAGAGAACTGTGAGAACTCGCTTTTGTTCAGCAGTGAGTTTAGAGAAAATCTCCTTCGTGACATAGTGCTCAAGTGTGTCGTGGAATGCACCTGCTGATGCACCTCTGTTAATCAATTCAAGAACCAATGGATGACCACGGGATAAACCGTGGATGTGGAGCCATTGTTCAGTCGAAAGGTCATCAAATCCAGAGAGAATATGGCGTGCAGAATCTGAATCGAGACCATCGAGTGGTAAAACAAGACTCGTAATCCTACCCTCAGCGTCTTTAGTTGGAACAACTGGCTTAAATGAACGTGAGAAGATGACTAAACCAATTGATTCTTCACTTCCCAGTAAACCGAGAGTCATCGATTGTATCGTTTGGAATAAAATTGGATCAGAGACTTTATGGAAATCATCTATCACGATGAGGGTGAGTGTATTTTCCAATGAATCGACTAATATCCGTGCTGCATCATCAGGCTTTGGCACTGGTGTCGCAGCAAGATAATCTGAAAATGATGAATCACCTATATTGAGTAACCAATCAGCTATTGATTCAAACATAGCTCGAGAACCTTCCCAATCTTGGCATCGATGATACAAGAGATTTCTCCGATGCATGAATCGTTCAATCAATTTTGCAGCAATTGTGGTCTTTCCAATACCTGCAATACCGGGTACAAGAAGCGTTGTCGCTCTTGCCTCGAGTAAATTGACCATGTTATCCAACTCTTGTTCACGACCATAGAAATGACGTAATCTAGGAAGATCTCCAAGGGATGTCACCAGTTGTTTCTCCACTTGTTTCGATAAATCCCGCTCAATCAAATCCTCTGTAAGGGGGCGTACATCGAGAATCAAATTTTCATCAAGATAACGAATAATATCGACTGGCCTCATAGCAAAAGGTAACACTTCATGAGAAGATCCAAGCGTTGTTGTCAATGCGTCACCATCTGGACCAATACATCGGAATTGAAAATGACGAAGTCGTTCCCAAGTATCTTCAGCAGCTATAATCCCTGAGTCAGTTAAGAAGTATGCTTTCCTTTTCCTGCTAACACCATGAACGTGAGCTTGCCGTTCAACGAGTAATCCTTGATCTCTTAAGCCAGATATTGCCCGTGGTACGTTCGAGCGTGCGATGGCAACTGCATTTGCGATTCCCATTTGCGATAGAGAAAAAGGGACTTCCACTTTTTCTTTGAAATCTGCATAATCTAGCAGATGCAACAGGATTTTTTCCTGTACCCCAGGTTTGGCAATCATCAAATCACCCTACTTATTGTGAAGGTGGTTGGAAATTAGGATCTGGTACCCATTGATTGGATTCCTGATCCCATAGCCATCCAGGGTGTTGTCCTGACGCCGCAGGAGTTTCTGCTTGAGCAGCCGGTTGTATCACGACTTCCTGTGGTTGTTGTGCCGCAGGTAATTCTACGACATCTTTCCGTCCCCATGCATATGGGTCTTCTTCAGCAACAGGTTCTTGTTCAACTCCAAAGGTTTCTTCATCAATATCTTCGAATTCAATGAAGAAGTAACCCACTGCACCGAGTAAGACAAGTGCTGCAATAACCAATCCAATGATGAGGAATAAGTTTCCACCATCATCCTCTTCACCAACGGCGACATTGAATGAGGTTGGGTCATTTGAACCACCGAATGTTTGACCATCCATTTGGAACTTGATTTTACTTGAAGCATCATTCATGTCTTGTTGTGTGAGTTCCATTGACCAAATACCGTTGTCTCCAACAACAACTGACTTGATGAACGATGAACTTGAAATTGAACGGGCTTCAATTCTACTTCCTGGCAATCCAGTTCCGTTGAACACAGCAGGATTATCCGAAGTAACCGACTCACCAACATCCATTCGTTGAGCTACGAATTCGATATCCTTTACCAAGAACGTTACACCTTCTGAAAAGACTACTGAATCTTGTTTGTCAGTAACAACAAATCGTACGTTTTCTAACGTCCAAGAAGATATTGCTTCATCAGTGCGTGATGCTGCTGGATTGTATCGAGCCACACCTTCACCATCAATGATGACATACACTGAATGGAAGTCGTCAGATGAATCTGTTGCATCATCAACGAAATCTATACTCAATTCACCAAATCCACCATCAGGGTCTGAGAAATATTCTCTCAAATCAATGGAGGCTCCTGATCCACATTGGTTCTCAGAAGTTGAGCCTACAACACAGAAAATTGTTACAGTATTCTTCCAGTTAGTTCTGTCGAACTGTGGAGGAATATTGTTTTCATCAGTCGGTTTGTCAATGGTTATTCGTACGATATCTGCGGTGGAGTAATCTTCACCATCATATGCCTTAACAAGAATCTCATACTGACCTTGGTGGTCAAGTTTACTTGTGTCCCATATTGCAGACCATGAATAACCAGGTCCTGTCTTCGTAAATTGAGTAACTGGTGCGGGACCATTGTTGAGAATCAATCCACTTGCAAGATCTGTAATTGTGATTTCTACACGAGTAATTGTCCCATCAGCTCCATCGCTTGCAAATCCAATCAATGTTGTGTTCGCTGCTGCACGTACTGTTTCAGTACCATCCGGCTCCAATAAGTCGACAATTGGAATGATGTTGTCGTTAACTACAATCACAGTTCTTGTCTGAACAACGCAAATATCTTGTTGATCATCACAATAATCGCTGTCGCTTGCCCAAACTTCGAAATCATACTCACCTGATTCAAGTTCATCGAAATTCCATTGATATGCCCATGCTACTGAACCATTGATGGCAAAGTGAGAACTGTATCCATTCGGTCCACTTACATCGAACCAGATATCTTGGATATCTGATCCCCAAGTACCCGAATATGGGTCTGAAGCAGTGCCTGTGAAGAGGATTTTACCATTCGTATGTGTTGACCCATCGAGAGGTTCGTTGAGATATAATGTAGGAGGGACGAGGTTGAGTTTGAATTTACGGACTTCAACCGGAGAATAATCAAGACCATCGTATGAACGGATTCTGAAAGTAACATCGCTTTCCCCCTCAGGGTGTGCGGAGAGGTCCCAATCGAATGACCATGATTGGAATGGATGGTTATCTTTTGTCAACTCACCATTTGCTCCAGATGTATCGATTGCATAGTACCAATCGGAACTGCCAGGAGGTTGGATCTCAACACGATTCACAAGACCGAATTGAAGATTATAGGCAAGGGAGTCTGTCAGACCACCTAATTGCCCATCCCAAGCAGATCCAGTAATGACTGCATTGATCGCAAACGAATCTCCGTCGTATTGTTCAACTGTTACTCCTGGGCGGAGGTTATCGAGATTGATAATATCATCAACAGCACCACTCAAAACAAAGTTGAAATCTTTCTTTCCTTTGTTGAATTTGTACGCCTCAACGATGTAGAATGGTAATTCTCTACCATTTACACAATCGGTATCGGCATCATCGACGAATGTATCGCCATCATTGTCATATCCATCAGAACATGTATCTTCAGTGAGTACAATAGGGTTACCTGTTCCATCATCAGAACCTGGAACAACGACATCGGTTTCACCTACGAAGTGATTCCAATTCCGATCCAATAGGAAGTTGGATGGTAGAGATACTTGTTGAGTAAATCCAAATTCATCTGTTGTAAGTTCGTAGATAGGCAGGCCAGTTGCATCTTTGATAATGACTGTCGCACCTGCGACGTTACTGTTCTTGGCTTTCACTTGATAGCGAACGAGTTCACCTTCTCGAACTTGAGAACCCCAAGCAGAGTTTTGGTTTTGAACATGAACCTTGGTTGCGTCAAAGTTCTGTAAATCTGCGAACGAGAAGACAGTAGAGTTGTTGACTAATTCAATAGCAAGTGGCATGTCTCGAGGAGGCATTATGCTTGTATCGGGAAGCAACAAACACTCTGATTGAACATAAGGACATTCTGCACCTTCCCATGAAAGCATGACTGGGTGAGTGTAGCCTCCTTGTGCATCAGGAATGTATTCGGATTGAACAGTTACTCTTGATTCAGAAATATTGTAAATTTGTGTTGCATTTGTCCAAGTGTTTCCAGAAAAGTAACCAATTGAACCAAATTTAGATCCATACTTATTGTCGAAATGACTGATGTTCGCAGCAAATTGTCCTGCTTCAATCGTGTTATCTTGAACATTGACAATTGAACCCTTGATTCGAATTCCGTCGCCTGCATTTCCAGTAACAGTGTTACCTACGATTGTAGCAGATGCCATGAAGATGTGAATTGCTGGGCATTGGAAGTCCCCACCATACATCCATACAGAGTTGCAAACACCAGTATTGTTGGCAACGAGGTTATTGGCAATGTAGGCTCTGTTTGGAGATGGACTTGGATAGTTGCTTCCGCTATCTTTGTAGAGGTATTCTCCCACCTTAATCGGTTCTTTAGCGATATCTGTGACAGTGTTGTTCTCGAGTTCTACATCAGAACTACCAAACACCCAAAAGCCGTTAAAACCAGTAATTGGACCAATCGTGTTCTGATGAGCACTTACTGTCGAATCACGAATACCGAATCCAGAACCTTGTGCAGCCCCTGAAATGGTATTCCCTGTTGCTGAAATGATTGCCCCGTCATAGGCGGTAATACCTGCTCCATCGCCAGTTGTAATTTGGTTGTTGTCAATATAGAGTGTATGTGAATAATCCCCTGTCATCTTGTGGGAATTCGTGTCAATACCGTTGCACTTAATGTCAAGTGTGGAGTTTCCAAAAGAACCTGATGATCCACGAAGGAAAACACCTTGAGCGTTATCCTTGATATCGAGATTGTCCAGTTCAATGAAGGAATCCTCTGAATAGATCAAACTTATTCCATCATCGCAAGAAGCATCAGCATCACCTGTAAATTCAGAACCTGAAATAGTTAATTTAGACAGAATACCAGCACCAGCGCCAAATGCCTCAAGTCCAGGACCGTTGTAACCGAGTCCATCAATACCTAGAGTAAATGTTGAATCTTGGATTGTTGGTGCAGCAAGGTCGATGGCAATTACATTTGTTGTGTTGATATCACTAAAGCCAAGATTATTTGCATTTACAGATGAACCATCAAAGACAAGGGCTGCATATTTTACAACCTGAAGAGAGGCAACATAGACTGGTGCTCCGTAAGCCTTGTCGAATTGTACGTAGGACAGGCCAGTTGAAGCTTGGTTGATTGTATTGCGCACAATAACACCTGAGCCGCATGCAGCATCAGGATTGTTCAACAAATTATTCCCTTGAACACTGCATCGTCCGACTACAGAAGTATCAGCAGGGGCTGCCCAGTTCAAACGCACTGGGGAAGAAGCACTAGCCTGACTAGCACCACAAGAGGCTGAACCTGCACAGATCGCACCTTCAACTTCAATCAAGGCACCTGCTTTTATGTTTACAGTCGTACCAGCATTGATGACAAGTTTGGCACCTTCTGCTACAATGACGTCTCCTGTGACGGTGTGCGTGCCGCTCCAAGTCTCTGTTGTTGTGATTGTTCCGCTGGATGTTTCGTTAATGGCACTTACCGCTGGCACGGTCATAAGACCCATCAGCAATGAGGTGAGGAGTAATCCCACCAAACCAACACTTTTTCCTGTATTTTTGAATCCCATTTCAATTCCTCTAAACTCACGGAGAACCTGAACGAATATAATACTGCGCCCATAGTGACACCATTTATAATATCAAATAAACTTTAAAATATCAAATAATATCGCTTTAAAATATCACATATGGCTAATAATATCAAATTTACATCAGGTAAAATGAATCTAACTGCAATCCTTTTGGCCTAGCAGTCTATGTTTGAAGGAAACGATTCCATCCATGCCTTTGCATCGAGGACACCATATCCTTCACGTACATCATGGGTCATATCGGGCGAGAGTGAAGAGGCTAGAGATGATTTAACGAGTTGGATACAATCGGTTCCAGATTCATTTGTTCTCTTGAGTTCAGGATGTTCTTCAAGGATTAGAGCCAATGCACCTGCTACGAATACTGTTGCATCTGATGTTCCACTTGAGGAGTACCATTGATTATTCATTCCAGTTGAAACAATCGATACCCCAGGTGCTGTTAATTCTGGCTTCTGATGAGGGTATTGACGTTGGTTTCCATCTGAATCGATTCGTTCACCCGAAGAGGATTTAGACCAAACTTCGTTAAATCGATCGGATGCCCCTACTGTTATGGCTAAAGGAACATTTCCTGGAGCGCTGACATATCCGTCATCGGAAGATCCACCATCATTTCCCGCAGCGGCTACTACGTAGATCCCCATATCAATGGCTTGACGGGTGGCTGAGACTGTCGCTCCTTCTCTCGAAGCTTCTTGGTTTTGCTCACCCCCTAAAGAAAGTGAAATGATGTCTGCTTCAAAGTCAAAAATACACCAACGAATCGCTGAAGCCACTCTCGATTCTGATCCTGTGTTATCATCACCATCTGCACTGAGAGCAGCAGCCATTCCTAAGGTGACGCCTCGAGCTATTCCATCTTGATATCCCGAAGAGATTAACAGTCCTGCCATTAGAGTACCATGTGATATTGATCCATAATCCATCGGAGATATCTCGCTACCTACAAAATCCTTGAATTCAACTGTTGAACCTTCAAGCGCTGAGTGAGAAAGCGAAATACCCGTGTCAACCATGCAAAGACGTACGTCATCTCCTGTCAAACCCGCTTGTTGCAACTCGCGAATATTTGTATCCTCGAAGGCCCACTCGGATGAGGGTGGAGGGAGTTCTAACAGAAGCAAATCTGATTGCCACAATACAACGATAAGAGCCATTACTAGAGCAATTGCTGCACCAGAAATTACAGAGATTGCTCTTCTGGGACGAATTGAAACAGAATCTGGGATGACTGGTGCCCACCCTGTTACTTCAGCTCTCCATTGGTCTTGGAAACCTCGTGTACTAGGGTCAATCGCAGAGAGAATCCTGGGCTCACCTGGCTCAGGGAGTAATTCCATTCCACGAAGTTCTTCCATCTTCCTCCCCCTTTGGTGGGGCTCTTATGGTATCAAACCTTGTCTTATCGCGTATCAGAATCGAGAACCTGAACCACTACGGGTTCGTGCGGCCTTGATACCGAAGTAGAGAATAATGAAGATCAATGCAATGATTGTGATGAGAATGATCGAACTATCCTCATCTTCAGAACTTTGTACAACATATTCGATACCGAAATCTTCCTCAGGCGTGCTGGTTGTGAAATTAGCATCATCACCGTTTACTTCTACTCTCATATCGTATCGTGTAATACCCTGAGTTGCTGCAAGCAATGTGAATTCGAAGTCTTGAGAACTTAGAGCAGCAACGGAGAGTGTTTGATTGTACTCAACCCCTTTCTCATCTCCAGTTAGAGGCGTCAGATAGACTGTGACTTCACTTGCGGTTCTTAGGCCAGTGTTTTCGATAACGATTACAACAATATTCGGGTCAACATCAGCAAAGTTATTGCTTCTTGAGAGTGTCTTATCATCATCAAACGACAATGTGATTCGAGCGGATTCAATTGTGATTTCAACATCTTGAGATTCACCATTTTCGCTGGTAATACGAACGGTCATCAAGACTTCTCCACTTTCAAAGGAAGCATCTGAAGAAACGGTAAATGCGAGGTCTCGCATGTTGTCCTTAGCAATGGTTGTAACACCATTCATTGGAGCAACTGTCCAGCCATCTGGCAGGTTGTCAAGAACTTCATAGGTGAAGGAATCATCACCGTTTCCGTTATTGTTAATCGTCAATCCTGCAGTGGTTGAACCAGCGGGTGAAACACCGACTGTTTCTGTAACTTCAGTTGTATTAAACTCAAAGTATTGTGGAACTGCAACGTTGAGGGAAACTTCGGTCATATCACCAGTATCTGCCATGAATCGGACATTCAAACTGTGCCCATTCTCAAGATGCCATGCGTCTTCAACTGATGGAAGATTGATTCGTGCAAGAACAGTTCCATTCATTGTTGCATTTGCATCTACATCACCAATACCGAGTGAAAGGTCAATGGAATCGACCCATGCACTGCCATTGTAGAATTCAAGACTCCAATCTGCTTGGTCTGGAGAGACGGTCACTGATCCGGACACTGCGAAAGTATCCATGATTTCAGTTCCTTCATAGGTTGCTATGACTTCAAATTCAATGGTTGAGTAATTTGCATCATCATTGGTCATGATCGTAGCCATCATATCTCTGTTCTCATTTGTAAGACCTGTAACATTCACAACATTGTCAACACCGAGCGTAAGATCACTGTTGGTCTTTCTATTGTAAGAAAGCATGAGAGAAGTACGACCCTCATCACCGTTATCAATTGAGATACCGGAGGTGTAATTCATTGTCAAGTCTCTTTGAACGGTTGAGAATTCAGAAGCGAATGAAGCAGAACCTGATGGAAGAAGTACTTCGAGTGTACCATCTGAATTGAGTGGTAAGTTCCATACCTGTCCTTCACCGAGATCAACTTCGACTTCCACAACTGTATCAACCGGCGAAGACGTGTTGTCAGTACCTGCATTGAATGGTTGTAAGTTGAAGGAAGTGAATTGAGTATTAATGTCAATCCAGCCACCCTTGCTCATAACCAAATCAATAGTACCACCATCTTGTACTGCAGCATCGAGGATACCAACAGCGATTCCACCACCGTTGAATGGAGCATCTGCTTCAGAGATAACAACGACCCATTGTCCAGGTTCAACTGATTGAGTGAAGGTTAATTCATCTCCAGCATAAGTTCCTGTAACGTCAACCATGTCTGCTTGGTTTTCCGCAGTTCCGTAAAGAACAATGCTTGCACCATCAAGACGAGCTGAATCGAGAATGTCTGTGACTGTTCCTGTGATTGTTACTTGAGCAGCAGCCATTTCAATATCTTGTGAGAGCGGCTCACCTTCAACAACATAGAATCCAGTATTGTTGTCATCATAGTTGACAACGCCAAATCCATCCTTTGCAATAGATACTGTGTAATTCTCAAGGATAGGCACGTAAAGTCTCCAAACACCGTTTTCATCGGTTTGGATGATCGTATCGATACTTCCACCTTGGATGGTTACATCTGCAGTTTCAACGCCTTCGTTTCCGTCACCAATGTCATCTTCATCAACATCCCAGTATGCCTTACCACCGATTTCGACTTCAAGATCAGCATAGACCATTCCAAGACTGGTGTTTTCTGTAAATGCCTGAGGGGCGCTCGATGTATCGAGAGTCCACACACGTTGTGCTGCTGTCTCGTTCATGAAGAGACTCCATGTACCAGGCATGAGCAATTGTGTTGCATTACCGTCACCGTCTGTTGGGTTCATGGTTATGTTTCCATATCCATCATGACTCACCAAGACAACCTTCTTTCCAGAGAGCGTCTGGTTTGTACCAGATTCCACCAGCGTCAGCGTAACTTCTACGGTTTCAACCATGATAAGGTTGAGATCAATTCGTTGTGAAGCGTCTGCACCGACTGTAATTGGTGCACGCAATGATTCCATGACTGCATCTCCGTTGAGCATTGGTGCTGCTACGATGACATAGTCTCCAGTAGGGACGTATTCTGCAAAGGTTCCATTTACATCAACATTCAATGGGACATATCCTGTTCCGTCTGCAGATGCGAGAAGAATGTTCTCGACCATTGCCGAACCATTCATCCACGATATTGAACCGGTAACTCGCCATTCATCAACGATTGGAACAAAGATGTCTTCTTCAGGTCCAGTTAGTCCAATAGCGATGACATCGAGAACTCCATTCAGTCTCAAGCTTGCATCAGATGCATTTTCATCTGCTGCATCCAGATCATTCGTTTCAATTGCATAGATACCAGGGCTGAGAGTTACCTCAAGAATACCATCTTCTGTATAGTCAGTGGATGTTAAGTTCACCTGTACACCCATTTGGGAAACTGGAATGAGTTGAATGTCCGGACGAATCGCCGTACCATTCTCAAATACACTGTCACCAAGATCTGTGAAGACCTTGAGAACAACAGTGCTGTTGCTTGGATTTGCAATCAATTCAACAGGTTCAGGGTTCATTCCATCAGCAACAATTACTGTATAGTCAGAAACTGTGGTCCCATTGTATGCTGCTTCGGGGATGGTAAAGGTCCATGTTCCATTCAAGAGTTGAGTTTGGAACACACCTGAAGCATCGGTCAGGGTTTTCCAGACGACTCCATCCTCAGAAGTAGCGTGAATCTCCACAGGTTCGTACTGAGGGATATCCTGGTTCCAAGCAGTAGTATTATCGAAGAGAGAAACACTTCCGATAACATCAACCGTTGGAGCTAGAATCATGACGTCAAGAGGAGCCATATCCTCAACAACTGTTACAAGACCACCAGCAGAATACTGTGATACTGAACTTGCAGCATTGATGTTGAATGTCATTCCAGCAGGGAGTCGTTGACTAAATTCACCAAATTGGTCAGTAACTGTGATGAATTCAAGATCGTTTCCATGGAAACGAACTGGTACTGAAGTTGCGTTCTCATACAATTTCTGTTCATCTGGAAGAGCAAGCCATTCCTCGTAATTAAATCCAGCAGAGTTTGGAGCATCGATTGAACCGTTAACCCAAACAGAGGTGGAATAGGTCAAATCTAGCGTGAGGTCTGTGTCGATAATAGTGAACTCTTCAATAAGGATGTAATCCTCATCAGTGTTATCACTTACTTCCCATTCACCAATTGGCAGTTCAATGATAATTACGCCATTCTCGTCAGAAACCAAGTTCAGAGGCAGCAAACCAAGTGGGTCTGTGAAATTCACAGTGCGGTTCGAGACATCAAATCCTGCAGGTCCGTTGAGAGTAATCTCTACGTCATACATCTGAGGGACACCAAGGTCGAATGTGATGTTTGTGGGCTCATCAAAGACTTGAATGGTTTGATTCATTTCGTAGAATCCATCTTCATCCAAATCGACTCTTAGATAATACAATCCAGAGGTAATTGGACCATAAGATACATTTCCATCCTCACCAGATTTGAGAGGAATCATAAATTCCTCTCCAAGTTCAACATCAATTAATGTGAGGTTTTGGTTCGCAAGAACTTCTCCATCCATTGAGGAAAGCGTATCTGAAATTTGAGATGCTGGAACAGTCATTGCAAGATCATAGGTCGGTTCAAGACCAACTGTGACTGGATCAGGTAGAAGAATTTCTCGACCATTTGGCATAACAGCTAGCATGTTGTATACACCTGGTAAAATTCCAGTCATGTAGAATGAACCTGGGCTAACGATGTCTCCACTGAAGAATCCAGGTCCAATGAATAGGCCTGTTCCGTTGAGAGTACCGATACCTTCGAACGAACCTGTTCCTTCGAATGTTTCACCTACGAGTTCCTTCTTGAGACTGCTTACGCCTTCTGAAGTCAATCGTCCGTTGGCTTCAACTTCTCCATCAAGTAGATATGTTGAGAATTCGGTTCCAGTCGAGAGTACACATAATGATGCATTAGCAGGCATTGTTTTATTTTCACCACAAGGCAAGGATGAATTGTCATGGGACAGCCATGACGCTTCAAGAGTACCTATTCCAACCCAGGTTCCGTTTCCAGAGTAAACACGGTCGTTTCCAATCTCACGAGTAAAGTTACCTGTGAAGTTGTAAGCAAGTGCGACTCCATCGCTTGTGAAGGTTCCTACATCGGAGAAGGTTACTTCACCAGTTCCTTGGAGGATTCGTGATTCCTCACTGTCGAATGAACCATTGGTTGTTGTCAATGTATAGTTCTCAGTCATAGACCAGATATTACGTAGAATGAAATCAGTCTCAACAAGAGGTTCTCCAGCGAAATCGCCGAAGCCAGTCCATTCTACAGCACCGGAAACACCGCTACCTTCGACTTCAATATTCATGTCTTGAGTTACGTCTGCCTTACGATCTGCTTGTTCACCAGTAACGTTGAGTGTTGATTCTCCGAGCCAGGTCATGTTTGCGACTTGTCCAAGAATCGAGGTAATAGCGTAGACTTCACGGTCCGTGTTAACATCAGTCAATAAATCCACTAAACCACTTTGATGTTCTCCGCTTTGGATGGTTTGGATAGCTGCAGTATCATCATAAATACCTGCGAAAGCACTTACTCTGATTCGACCAGCAGGTGCAGTGAAACTCCAATCTCCATTCTCATCAGCATCAGTGAAACCGATTGGAATCCAATATGTATCATCATCACCATCGATTGCATCCTCTCCTGAGAATGCATCACGTTCAATCAGCATTCGAGTATTTGGCAAACCAATTTCCTCATCTTCCATGTAGACAGTTCCTTGAATCTCAGCACCTGAATAGTACTTCATTATCTTAACATCTGCGTTTGCATTGATGTCCACACCTGTTTGAGCTTGATTTAAGAAGATGGATGTCTCATTCGGACTGTACCAGTTCGCAATAACAAAGTGATTCATCATTGCACCAGGAAGAGGATATGCCTGTTGTAGGAAATTCGTACCGCGGTCATTGGATAGAAGTTGTTGCTTCGGTTGTGGGTTTGTAGAACCAGCATCTGCACCGAGTGTCGATGCCCCGTAACCAACATAGGAACGGGCAAGCATAGTGTCAAAGAATTCAGGTAGATGATCTACTCGAATATCATCGACTTGAAGCGGGTCAATGTCAGCTCCAGACTGTTGGTCAAGTACGTCCTTCAGCATTGCAACATCGACTTCTTCACGAGACATTTCTCGAACTGCTTCATCGCCACGTACGGTTTCGTACACTTCATTTGTGAATGTGTTGAAATCTTGTCCTGAGAGAATTGTAGGAGCGCCGAAGATACCAAGTGGTCGTCCGCCATTATATCCCGATTCAGAGTTGTATCGTCCAGCACGTGGGTACAGTTTGTCGTCAACAGCGAAATATCGAATCTCGTGATTACGAGTGATTGTTTCACCAGGTGCACCGTCGTAATCTTGAACCTCATATCCGTCCAAGTTGATGATGTCATTGTAAAGATCAATGATTTGATCTTCCGACAATCCGTTTGTCAAAAGTTGAACAGTCAAAGCGATGTGAGCGTTTGCACGGTGGAGGCCAGTGGATACTGAGGTGTATTCCTCGATGAGGTCGGACGTGTACCAGTATTCACCGAATGTATAGTGAGAAATTGAGTTTACAATTTCTTCGCTTACATCTGCATTGTTGCTGAAGGTACTATTTGCAGCTTGTTCGCTGTTGAAGTCTCCATCGAGACAATTCTCGCTAAAGGTACTGTCACAAGGGATGATTTCACCACCGGACCACACACGGTAGTGTAGACCAAGAGTTTTATCAGGGATTCCATTCGAATCAAGAGGGAACCCTCGAGCCATGTACGTATCTCCCTTGCCCTTGAAGACCTCATAAGAATGGTCAGCAACAACATCTGCCATCTGGTCAATATCCTTTCCAGATTGAGTCATAATGAGGTTGAATTCATCCATTTGAGCTGGGTTTAGATAT
>QXYA01000024.1:0-5659 GCA_009887135.1 Candidatus Poseidoniales archaeon | reverse complement strand
AAAGTTGAGACTCAAATCCAGAAGTAAGCGCACGATCACCATCTTTTTGGTTGAGATTATAGCTAACATCTCCATTAGCAAGGTGTTGAATGAACATTGCAACCAAATCGGTTTGACTTCGTGCAAGAAGCATGTTACCTGATGCAGGAATTCCGGTTTGGAAGTTGTCAGAAACAGATGGGTGCTCTCCGGTGTTCAATGCTTGGAAACCATAATCCCACCAAGAGACAAACGCTGGTCTATCTGAATAAGATTCGTTTGTATCTTGTTCAGCTAACCAATCGAATGCATCGTTCCAGTATTGTCCGTTAAATCCACTTCCAAAAGAGCCCATGTATGAACGACCGCCAAATGCTTCGTAGTCACGGCTATCAAGAAGAGAGAATCCAAGGTCATCCCAACGCATAATGTCAGGTACTGTGTAATAGAAGTCTTCGTCGATATCGCCTTCAGCAGGAGAGTTGCTTGGGATAGCAGAATCCAATCCATAGGTCAATTGTTGTCCTGAGATCATAATGAGGACCAGGAGAACTGCAGAGAACGAAGGTGTTCTCCAAACAGCCTTTCTTGCACCTGCAATACGATCAGAAGGAGTACGGATTCCAGCTCGACGCCATGTTCGAACAAGTCCGTCCCAACCAGACCACTTCCAAAGTCCAACAATTCCCGCAGCACCCATGATGGAAACAACAGGAGTTGCATTGAAGAGGAAACGAGCTGCAGTCCATGACATGTAAGAAGCAGCAAAGATCCAGATACCAAAGACAAGAGATATCTGACTTCGTTGGCTGAATGTCTTCCACAAACAAATGAGTCCAACAACCAGTGCTAGTACAAACACAACAGGTCCGAAACTTGCAAACATGTATCCACGATCTGGAGCGTTTGCTTCTGCAACAGTTCCGAAAATCTTGGTCTTTGTAAAGTATCCACTTCCAGTAAACAAAACATCCCATGCGTTACTGACGTCTGTGAGTTTCAGGACGTACAGAATAGCAAAGAAGATTATTGCACCAGTGGCCAGCGTACCCAGAACGAGAAGCCATGGTTTGTCTCTGAATCCGGTTGTGATGTACATAATAACGATTGTAAAGAACAGAATGTAGAGGAATGGTTGCAGTCCAGTACCATCGAGAACAAGGTTCATCTGTGGATGCGCATAGAATGGAAGGGCGATCAATAGATTTGTCAGAAGCATGGTTAGGAAGAGTGTGCTGAGAATTGTAGAATCTCTTCTGCGGAACATGTTCAATGCAACTTGTGATGCATATGCAAGGAAGAGGATTGCAGGACCAACTACGAATCCTTTCCAACCAAGACTGGCCGCTCCGAAAGCAACACCTGCCAAAACAGCGTTTGACATAGCATATTTTCGTTGTTGAGCAACAGCACTCAAAGCGCGGAGCATGTCGAGAGGATGGATCGAAGTCGTTCGAACAAGTCTCTCAGAACCTGCGTACTTGACCGCACGCAGATAGAACATGAATCCAATCGCAATGAACAGCATAACGAATGAATCGTGGTCCGCTAGCCCCCATGTAGAGTGGGTTACGTGAGCAGGCATGAATGCAAGCAACCAAGCTGCAATAACTCCGGTTGCTTTTCCAAAGTGATCCTTTGCAATAGTTGCAACTGGAAGAATTGTTAGAGCACCATAAATGGCTGGAAGAGCAAGCATACTCCACCATACTGCATCGCTTGGTTCGTCTAGGAATAATTCCAATCCCATAGCACCAAGAGCAAGGCTCCAGGAAAACAATGGTGGTCGAGGATTGATTCCACCAATTGGATAGAATCGATCTGCGTCATAGACAAGATGTGCATTCTGTGCAAGGATGTAATCGACAACACGCTTCATGTACCAAGGGTCAGAACCTCCAGTCATATCGAAACCCTCTGTTCCTGCTGCGTACATTGAAGGAACAGCATACCATTGGATACGAATTACAAGTCCGACTATGAAGGCGACTGCAGTAAGTAGAGAAGCCCAGTGCGCATTCCAGAATTCACGAGCACCGCTTGGGCGATGTTCTTCTCGATTAGACCAGCCACCGTACTTGTCGTGATTGCCAATAATAGAGATTGCAACACCGAGGAAGAACGTAATAGCGAGCCAAATCAAAGGAGACCATGAATCATCGAAACTTTCGTTTGCCCAGAATCCTGATTCATACCAGGACCCAACAAGGTAAAGCATCCAAAGTGAAGAAAGTGTCATAGCACGTGTAAGCCAGCGTTCTGAAACCATACCGGATACAATGATAGCGACAATACCTGTTAGAAGTGCGGGCCAATATCCAACGTATCCGTTTGCTTCCTCACCTGCAAGCCCACCGAGTTTCAGTCTGTCTGCGATTTGACCTTGATCAAAATGCCAGATGGTGAGCATGTGAGCTGCGGCCCAAATGACGAGAGCGATTTGCAGAGGAAGTGCGTTTCTATTCCATGCTCCGTCCTTTGTAATACCGTATGCAAACCATCCCTTGTCTCCAGCAGGACTCAGTAATCCACGTCCTGCAACACCGATTGCAAGACCGATAATTGGGAAGATTGTCAACCAAGTAAAGAAGACGAAACCAAGAGCTGTCTTTTGGAATGAATCTACAGGAAATGTCTGTCCGCTCGGGAAGACATGCTCTGTTGGGAGATATCCTGTAACAGCAGCAGCTGCTGTTATGTCCATAGCCGAATGAACACCAACACCGGCAAATACAAGCATCGTCATCCATTCATGACGACTACGTGTATCGAGTGAATACCCAACAAACGTTACGATGAAGAATGTGAATCCTGTGAATGCATCGATGCTTTGTTCAACAAGTCCTGAACCGACGATAGAAATAACAAACATAGCGAGAGAGATTCTAGTTTGAGTCATTGAATCAGGAAGGTTACCTAGTTCACGAAGTACACGTGGCGTAACAGCAAGTAATCCTGCGACACCAGTGGCGATGATTGGCATCAACGCATCTTTGTTCAATTCAACGTTGACTGACATAAGTCCGTCGACGTAGTTTGCTAGTATTGCAATAAGCACAGCAAGTGGGGCGATAAGCCAACCAAAAACAGGCCTTTGCGAGGTCTTTGATACCTTTTCCATTTTTTTCCCTCAGAGGATTGCTCGACAGCAGCAATGCTGGAGCACTTTGGCCACTTTCGACCCTCTTTTAATCCCTACTATGGATGAGCCCTCAAAATCAAGCAACACAATGAGATTTACATTTCCTCATAACGCACGATGCCCGATGTCGTTTCTGTAGTGAGAACCTTGGAGTGAAATCATCCCCAGTCTTTGGTAAGAAAGAACTCTTGCTTCGGCTAATGAAGGAGCAATTGCAGTTGTAGCAAGTACTCTTCCTCCTGTGGAGATAAGTGTGTTTGAATCATCTGTTCCAGTGCCTGCATGACTCACCCATGCATCATCAGCATCACCAGCCAGTTCTGCTCCAAGAATAACCCGTCCCTTCTTCGCAGATTGAGGATATCCTTCTGAAGCAAGAACCACGGTAAGGCAGTGCTTGTCATGGAAGGAAACGGAATAGTTATCCAATGAATCAGTAGCTGCTGCAAAGAGTAATTCGCCTACATCTGAAGCGATTAATGGCAGTGTAACCTGGCATTCAGGATCGCCAAAACGTACATTGAATTCGACGACAAATGGATCTCCATGTTCATCGATCATCAACCCGACATAGAGAACACCTCGATAAGGGACATCCATTCCAGAAAGTGATTCATGCATCGGCTTGACAATTCGTTCCAGAACCTTACGATGTATTTCTTCAGTAACTACAGGTGCTGGACAGTATGCACCCATGCCACCCGTGTTCAGTCCCTTATCCCCATCCCAGACTCTTTTGTGGTCTTGACTCGGGGGTAAACAGACAAATCCTGAGGCATCCATTACCACTAACATACTTGCTTCTTCACCAGGGAGAAATGATTCCAAGAGAACATGTCCATCGGTCTGTATCGAATCGTTGATGAAATCGGTCGCTTCTTGCGCATTTGTTGTAACAACAACACCTTTTCCTCCTGCAAGAACGTCTCTCTTGATGACCCATGGATTGCCCGAATACGAAGAGAGAGCAGATTCAATGTCACTCGAGGAATCAAGTACCATATAATCCGCAGTAGGCACATTCGCCCGTCGCATCGCCTCCTTAGCGAACAGTTTCGATCCTTCAAGTTCAGCATGGATTGCCTGAGGTCCAAAACAAGGGATTCCGTGTTCAAGGAGAATATCTGCGAGTGAATCACACAACGGTGCTTCAGGGCCAACGATGACATAATCCACACACAGCGTTTGAGATAACGAAACAAGGCCATCGATATCAGAAGCCGATATTGGATGATTCGTAGCGTAGTTTGCCGTCCCTGCGTTACCTGGAGTTACGTGAACATCACTGATCGATTCTGATTGTGAAAGCGCCCTGCAAAGAGCATGTTCCCTTCCACCGCCACCTACGACAAGAACAGACCTACTCATAACTCGACGCAATCTATCAAGGCTGATAATTCAACCGCAAAAGGGGTTTCACAACAAGAGCCTTCATGTGCCTTATCGAAAACCACCCTCTCATGAGCAATGTAGATGCAGCCACTGAACTAAATTTTCTTGCCCTTGTCCTTATGACACTGTGGCTTTATCTCCCAGGATTTATTGCCAACACCTTTGCTATGATGTGGGGTAAATGGCTTCCAAAAACAGGATATGGGCCTTGGCCAATCGATGGCGGAAGATCTCTAAAAGACGGAAATCGGATGCTAGGTGATGGAAAAACATGGAACGGACTTATCGGAGGATCACTTACTGCTGGTTTACTATGCGTTCTCCAGCTTGCTATCGTCGGAAACGAATTCGATGGTGCTGCAATCTTCGCAAGCCCGATTATTGGCTCAGAAGACGCTTGGTTTTCAATTGGAAGCGACTGGATTGCAGCTTATATTCTCGGTTCATTCCTCGGATTTGCTTGTTTGTTTGGAGATTTAACAGGTTCGTTTTTCAAGCGCCGTCAAGGATTAAAGCGAGAAGGTGATGTTTCCTCGAAGGCACCATTGCTTGATACTCTGCCTTTTGCAATCATGGTGTTCTTATGGGGTCAACTCTTCCTTGGAGGGTCATTACTTGCTTCGACTGATCTCATCTATCCAATGTTGGCAATAATTGTCATCACACCAGTCCTTCATAGAGGATTTAACCTCATTGGATATGCCATTGGATGGAAAGATGTCCCTTACTGACGTAGGCAAAGCATTGATGATTCAATACATCATGGCCAAACCATGCGAACAGCAAGCCTATTGACAATTCTGATGATGATTCCCATCCTTTTTGCTTCCACAACGCTAGCATCCCCACCAACCAACGGCTCGACAACACTCGTTTCAGATTCCCAGACATGGGAAGGTGGCAACCTCAACGGCGATGTGGTCATAGCAGACGGGGGCGTACTTACCTGGACAGGTGAATCCCAAATCTCTACAGACTCAACAATAACGATTCAAGAAGGTGGTATACTCAATATCAATAATGCCGTTCTGACAGGTCAAGCATCTGTTTCAACGCTCCTCATTTTTGATACCACAAACGTGGCCATCAACGAAAGTATTGCAGATACAACCGCTACAATGACCATCTATTTTGACATAAATGTCC
>QXYA01000023.1 GCA_009887135.1 Candidatus Poseidoniales archaeon | reverse complement strand
CTTCAGTTTTTTTGCAATCGGACCTAGAGCATCCTGAGAATCTTCTTCATCCGGCCAATCTCGATCTAGCAATCCAAAATCCTTAGATTCTCTATCGCGAGCATCCTCTATATCGTCACGTTCTCCATTATGAGCATCTCGTAAACCGAGGGCTTGGTTTAACAAAGCGATTGTTCGGCGTAGGGATGAGGATTGTGATTTCTGGGCGGTAAGATAACCGAAGATAGAATAATTATTATCAAGTGTTACAAGATTAAACCCTTTCAGCAAATCATCCTCAACCAATCTGTATCTGTACCGACCAGCAGGTTCCCATCGCCCATCATGAAGTCGAATCATAACCTTGGCCTCCTTATCACTCAACAATTCCATCAGGGGGTGTGATGGGTTAACGGCAAACGGAGTTGTGCTCCAATCAACCCAACGTCGCCAACTCAATGCAATCACAAACCACATCAGGATGAATAATAAAATACGTATTGGCCAAACGGGTATGAATACAAAGAAAAGTTGAATGGCGATGATTAATACTGCAGATTGAATCTGGATATTCCTTCCCTTCTGCAGCGCTTGTGGTGTTTCTGAAAACCGTATGAATCCATCATCGAGGCCATTTGTAAAATCACTCATTTCGATCACTCCATTTCGGCTATAGGTATTCGAACACTTTCATAGGTTTCATTCCATGTATCAACGTCTTCGACGAATCGGCGGATTTGTTTCAAATGAGTGACTACATCTATGCCCCAGATGTGCGTCCAGACGTCTAATTTAGGGAGAAGTTTCTCCCATTGATTCAAAACGCCTCTCCTTTTTTCTCGTTGATGATTGTAAAGTAGGGCAGCGGTTTGGATGAGGCCTTGAATCCCCAATATCTCTGGACGAGGGGCCTCTCGACGCTTCAATGAATTCCACAAATCCTCCCATGATTCATGAGCATGCCAATATCGTGTTGAATCAAATTCCTGAATTCCTTCCTGTAGGAGAGCATCTTCTGCCTCAGTCAATGGTAATGCCTCCATGGTTGGCCCTAGAGGTTCTCTGTTGAAATCCTTCGGTTTTACCCAAATAGGGCACACACTTCAAAAGATGAAAGGCAATCTAAGGGTTCGAGGGGTGAGCCAAATGTTCGATTTGAAACCAGGAGATGTCCTTGAAAGTCGAAAAGGAGGAGCAAACACCTTACGACATCTTGCCCAAGAATTAGCAACACTTGAGCGGGATGGTTCAATCCTCATTGAACGCCAGATTCCTGGAATTGGAGTAAGGACTGGGCATCTTCTGATTTTTGATGGGACACTTGCAAGTGCCTTCCACCAAGCCGATGCAACCCGTTATGGGATTGAAGCGTTGCTTGAGATTGAATCTGACGCCTCTGCCCTAGATGCAACTGTAAGTCTCCATGAAATGTCAAAGCAGACCTTCCTTTCCACGTCCTTGGCGTATCCACAAGCAAATCTTGTCGATCCAAAAGAGGAACGAGTAAGAGATGAAGCTTGGTGGTCAACCGTTCGTGCTCCAGTAAGAAGACTCGACCGTGAAGAACAACTACCGGAACTTAAGCCAACCATCGAAACTCCTGAATTTATTCGACATAAAACTCAAGCCAGATTACAAAACCTCACTGGGCCAGTGCTCAAGAGAGGACTCGCACTGTTGGAACATGCAGTAGAACCGACTGCAACCTTCAATCTCGCAGAGGCTCTTCGAAAGCATGGACGGCCATTATTGGTGATCTCAAGGCAATCTCCTGAGCGACTCAAAGTAAACCATCAACTCGAACTTGAAGATTGCAGATGGTTGACTGAAAGAGAACATGATCGAACATTAGAACCCTCTTTGGAATCCATTCGAAAGGTTATCGATTCCTTTTTCCATGATAATTTACGAGCGGTACTCGTTCTGGAAGGAATCGAATATTTAGCGGGCATCCATGGTGAGAATCAAGTCATTGAGATGGTACGTAGCGTTGTTGATGAAACTCGTTACACCGACAACGTGTTGCTTCTTACATCCAATCTCGAAGCTTTTACGACGATACAACGTTCAAGATTAATTCGAGAATTTGATACTCTTGAAACAACGCAAATCGAGTCATGGCTCCTTGATGTAGAATTACTCCTCGACCATCCGTTTTGCCAACCACCGGATGAAGAAGAACTGGCATGGATTGAACAACACCTTGAGGAAAGTCTTGCTGGATTACGAAGTGAAGAACCTGAACTAACCCTCCCCGATGTTGAACAAATCCCTCTTCCAGTGGTGGAAGAGGTGGTGCCTGATACCATAGAAGAGGATGCATTAATCCATGAATCACAGGAAGTGATTGAAGAGGAAATTATGACTCCTGAGCCAGAATATGAACCTATTTCAATCACTAAAAAACCCCGCCCTGCTCAACGGATTGTTCGCAGGAAAAAGAATACTAAAACCAAGCACAGCAACAAAAGAGTTGAGAAACTAAATGCTGCATCAAAGCGTGTAGTTGACCTAGGCACAATCGATTCAGAAACTGCTCAACCAACAAAGTTGGAGCATCTTGCGAAGGCTGCTGCAAGCGTCTTAGAACATCGTTTCCCTGAACAAAAGAAGATCCTCACATCACAACGTCTGAAC
>QXYA01000022.1 GCA_009887135.1 Candidatus Poseidoniales archaeon | reverse complement strand
ACATGATGGCTCAAGTGTGTGGACTTGAGGCTGGAACATTTGTTCATACTCTCGGCGATGCTCATCTGTACATGAACCATCTTGAACAAGCGAGAGAGCAGGTAAGTAGGGAACCACTTGCATTACCAATGATCAAACTTGATCCATCGATTACAACCATTGATGCGTTCACTTTTGAGAGTCTTGAAGTCATTGGATACGAACATCTCCCACACATCAAAGCTCCAATCTCGGTGTGAGTTCTATGCAGCGAAAAATGATTCTTGCAATGGATCTTGATGGATGCATTGGCAAGGATGATGGCTTGCCTTGGAGACTTCGTGCAGATATGCTTCGATTCAAGCGCCTAACAATTGGAGACGGAAACAATGCTGTCTTGATGGGAAGAACCACTTGGGAGAGTCTTCCAGAAGCATATCGACCTCTTGAGAATCGATTGAATATTGTTGTATCACGGAATGAAGAATATGTACTTGAAGGCGTTAATGTTTCTTCATCTATAGAAAATGGATTGCTTATTGCAGAGGAAAATAATTCAACTATTTGCTGGATTATTGGAGGAGCAAATGTGTATGAGCAATGCAGAGAACGTGTTGATGAAATCCATGTGACGATGGTTCAGACAAATCAATCAGGAGAGATACGGGTTGGACTCTTTAGCGAGAACGATTGGAAGAAAGAGATTGTAGAAACAGTTCCTTCTGATGATAAGAATGAGCATGAAACGACCTATATGATTCTTCGAAGAAGATCATGAACCATCATACTCAGTAACTCGAATACCGAGTCTACCTTGTCGAGCAGGGCGTTGCATGATTCGTTCTACTTTCTTATCGAAGGCCTCTTTGAGATCGATCTTCATTGCCAGAGAATGCCCCATGAGGAGGATCATAACATCTGCCATCTCTTCTGCAACTTCTTCAATTGGTTTGTTCTTGGTAACAGCTGCTGCAAGTTCACCTAATTCTTCTACGGTTAATGCAATTCGATACCCCATGTCATGACCATTGTTTCCTGCGAAGTCATGCTTGTGATGGAATGCTGCGACGCGTTGCATCATATTGGTCCATATGTCTTCATCCTTGGATGAGAGCCACGATTCTACTGAGAAGGGTTCCATAGTGAATGGTTAACGGGAACGCACTAAATCATTGTGTCAGAAGAGAAGTGATGCATGACCAGACAGGTCCAAGCCTTCGATTGGCCTCTGCGGATACTGATTCATGATTCAAATCAGCAGTTGCATCTCCTGGTTCTCTTCCAGCAGCCCAGTTTGAACCGATGAGTAATGCAGCGTAAGGAAGTTCAACTTCTCTGCACAGTTTGGCTTCTCGTGGCATGGTCATTCCGACAACTTCTCCACCGAGTCGATCGATGGCTTCTACTTCAGCAGCCGTTTCAAATTGAGGACCTTGAGCCAACCAATACGTGAATCTGAGTCGTTCATCTGAAAGATTCTGAATTGAGCGAAGTGTGGATTCAAGATGTTGATTCATATCTTCATCGAATGGAATAGTTACGGATGTGAACTGAGCTTTCTCATCATGGAAGGTTGTTGTTTGCCCTGTGAAGTCGATGTATTGATGAGCAATACCGACACGACCAGGAGGGAAATCAGCAGCTACACATCCTACCGAGCAGACGGATAGTACTGCATCCACTTGTGCATGCTTCAATGCCCAGATGTTTGCATGATGATCGATCATGTGTGGAGGCTTGCTTGCAGAACCGTCGTTATGATGGCGTTGAAGAAAGACAAGTGTCTTCTCTTCAGAATCATGTTTGAGTTGAAACGATTTGAGTGGAACAAGTCCATACGGAGTTTCGACATTAAACGAGTCAGTCGCTATCACTTCAAGTCCAGCATCACTGAATGGTTGGCCTGTGGCCATGTTCAATAATCCTGTTCCACCGATGACGGCCATGCGCTGCATGACTATCCCAATCGCTCAACGATTGTCAAATGTTCGCTGCTTATTCTTGCAAACGCTCGATTAAGTCGGCCTTCTTTCCGGAGACAGGCTTACCTGCTTCCTTGAGAAGTTCCTTGAGTTGAGCAACGGTCATTGAACTGTAGTCAGTTGATGTTTCAGCAGCTGCTTCTTCAACAACTTCTTCAACAGCTTCTTCAGCAACAGGTTCTGGTGCTTCAGCAACTTCAGCAGGTGCTTCTTCAACAACTTCTTCTGTTGTCTCTTCTTCTGCTTCTTCAGATTCTTCTTCTTCCATTGCTTCAGCGAGTGCTGCTGCTTTCTTGGCTTTGAGTTCAGCAGCGCTTCGTGCTTCTTGTGCGTGAATCTCGTCGAGAGTTGGTCCTGCGTCCATAACAACACCAGCTTGGAGAAGTTGGCTCTTACGGATAACGACCGACTTGCAAGGATAGATGCTCTTGATCGAATTTTGAATGTTGGATTCAAGAGAACCATCGAGCATAGCGACTTGCAAACCATCGTAGGTGGATTTAGCGATAAATCCTCGAACGACTTCTCGGGTCTTGGAACGAATGGCCTGCTTGACTGATGTTTGAACACGCTTTTGCGTGATGATCAAAGGCTTGATTCGAACAAGGTAACCGTCTTCTGTGACTGCGTCCATAACGTCGTCAATCTTTCCACGATATCGGCGAATTTGTCGGCGAATGTGGTTTGTTTGGTGATGATGTCCAACAAATGTTGTCAATGCATCTTGTCCGGCTGTATCGGTGACACGGAATCGAAGCATAACATGCATCTTGGTGAAGTCACCGTTGAATTCTTGTTGGGTCATCTCATAGACACGTCCCCTGATGTGTTCGTCTGACTCGCCGATGGTCTCTCCAATGTTCTGGAAATTCCAAGGGCTTCGAGGAGCTCGAATGGTGTACCAACGCTTTGTCTTCCACTTATCTTTCTGCTTACGGGCTGCTGCTCGCGCTTTTGCGCTCATCTTCTTTGCCATGTCACTCATCTCGGAGGTGTCTTGAGGGGGCTACCCCTCTTGCAATTCACCGACATACCACTCCTATTTGAAGAAGATTGATGGAAAGAACGAGCGGTAAACCTCTTGACCTAGTCATTTCGTGGTGGATTTATGGGCATCCTTCACATCAATGCTACGGCTACAGCCCATGAATTACAAGATATTGATCTCGTCACAGAAGCCTTGCAATGGTTTACTGGAACAGAATGGGATGTGGACATGACCTCATCATACCACGGTCCGAAGGTGGCTTTACTCAGAACACACGTACAGAAAAATAAACTCGTTTCAGAATTCGTTCAACGACTCGGAAAGGACAACTCTAAACTGATTCAAGAACAACTCGAACAACGAATGGATGAGAATAATGTGATTCACGCTCGGTTCGATTTAGAGAACATAATTGGACAAGTCGTATCTCTAACTCCACAAGACCATGATGGACCAGTGATCAAAGTTCGAATGAAGGTTGCAGTTTATCCAGGACAAGATGCAACAGACATAGCAACCCAAGTCCTCCAGTAAGATTTTCGGTCATCCTAAACTTCATTGGTGCTATGAATAGCATTCAAGTAGGTGATTATACTGGAAAAGATATGACTCACGTTGTCACCTCAGCATGTATGAATCACAAGTACCAAGATTGCGTTGCAGTATGTCCTGTTGAAGCATTCCGTGAAATGGACACATACCTCATTATTGATCCAGACGAATGCATTGACTGTGGAGCATGTGTACCTGAATGTCCTGTTGAAGCAATTTTCGCAGATACCGACGTCCCTGATGAAGAAGAAGCATGGATTGAGAGAAACGAAGTAGAATCCGTTGATGCAGAAATCGCTGAGGGCGATTCTCCAGTTCTTGGCTCCTGATTTTTACTGTGGCAGTTAACCAACCTTCTTGAAGGGTTATACCTCCCGATGGAATGAGAGCCATGATACATACTGATTTCTCCCAACTCCGACACGGTAGTGACCTCCTGAAGAGAGGATTTGCTAGAATGCAACAAGGAGGCGTCATTATGGACGTCGTTGACGCTGAACAAGCAGCAATTGCTGAAGAGGCAGGTGCTGTTGCAGTCATGGCCTTAGAACGTGTTCCTGCTGACATTCGTGCTGCTGGTGGAGTTGCTCGAATGAGCCATCCCGACATGATTCAAGGCATTCTCGATTGCACCTCAATTCCGGTCATGGCAAAAGCTCGTATCGGTCACGAAGGAGAGGCACGTATCCTCGAAGCAATGGGAGTCGACATGGTTGACGAATCGGAAGTACTTACTCCTGCAGATCCATTCTTCCACATTGACAAGAAAGCCTACGAGATTCCATTCGTTTGTGGTGCTACAGAACTCGGAGAAGCAGTTCGTCGAATTTACGAAGGTGCTGCAATGATTCGTACAAAGGGTGAAGCAGGCACAGGAAACCTTGTTGCTGCAGTTACACACTCGCGTCTTATTACTCAAGAGATTAAACAAGTACAATCGATGAGTGATGATCTACTCGATGAAACTGCAGACCTCATTGCAGAGCGATTCCGTGTTCTTGCAAACACTTCCAAACTACCAGGGACTCATTTTGAGACTCCATTTGGCCCTATTGATGATGCAATGCGCTCCTCTCTCCGCTCGATTCTTGATGATGTCAAGGAACTCGGTCGTCTTCCAGTCGTTACATTCTCAGCAGGTGGAATCGCAACACCAGCAGATGCTTCTCACATGATGCGAATGGGTATGGATGGTATTTTCGTCGGCTCTGGAATTTTCAAGTCCGATGATCCTCCAACAATGGCGGATGCAATTGTGATGGCAACTGCACACTACAATGATGGTGCAAAGGTTGCAGAAGCTATGGCAATGACAAAAGGCGATGCTATGAAAGGCGATGAACTTGAAACCTTAGAAGTTCGGCTCGACCAGCGTGGTTGGTGAATCACTCCAACGGCGTATCAACGGATACGTCTCCAAGCGTCCACTTCAGAGTCTTGATGACACCTTCGAGAGCCTTGTAATTACGGACTGCATCTTTCATGCCATCACGATCTCCGCGTTGTCGACATTCCTCGAACCAAGCTTTCCATTCGTTCATCTTTCGCTCAGCGCGACCAAGCATGGCTTCAATCTCTTCCCACGTCCGGTCATAGGTACGCTTTGCTGACATGAT
>QXYA01000021.1 GCA_009887135.1 Candidatus Poseidoniales archaeon | reverse complement strand
AGTTCTGGATTGATTCTTGATTCAGTCATGTCCCACCAAGCAGCGGTAAGAACACTTGCAGTAGCCATATGTTTTGACACATTCTTCGGTGGTTCCTCTGCATCAAAGATTCGCCGTTTCACCGACTTTCTCCACTTCTTTCCGATGCGGACCATTGAGAGAAGTTTTCGCCAGTGGGTAGAAACCTTTGCTTCATTTGTACGTTGCAACTCCCATCCCTCATCATCAAGTGTAGGTTCAATGCAATAGACAGGACGGTCATGACGAAGTGCTAATCGATGCAATCGACGAGGTTCTGGATCTGGAAATCTACCTGTTTGAAGATCATCAAGTTGAATAAGATCCTGAATTAGAACAGAGTCAATTCCACCTCCAAGGACTGCTGAAGTAAGATTAATACCTTGAGATTCTATTTCAGAGGCTTCCTCAAGTTCCCAGACATCTTCAATCTCTGGCCCTTCCAAAAGAGCGATTGCGTGCCATTCTATTCTTGGCCGTAATTGACGTGGATGAACTGTTGTTGGAAGAACACCGTGTAGAACGATTGTACCACCATCTGGGTCTTGCCAGACGACGTCATCCCATTCTAATTCCACGGACAAGTGGTCACGCCCTTTACTGGTTGTTGACCCAGTCTTTGAGTGCGGCAATATCCCAACCTTGGTCGAAATACCCTTGGATTTCTTCTTGTGACCATTGTGGGAATTCACGCATGGCATCAGCCATCTGTGGAGTTACATCCGCAGGTGGGCTTTGTTGTCCACCGTATTGACCTGGAAGTTCAGCATATGCCTTTTCATCGTCTTCGCCTTCGAACATGTAGCCATCAGCACCATCTGAACTGTTACGACGCACGAGAACAAGGCCGACGATTCCCATGACGAGAATGAGCCCGATAAGAATAACGATAACGAGCATCAATCCACCCGAATCATCGCTTTCACTTGCAACCTTTACGTTGAAACTATCACCGCTCGATGAACCATTGTAGAGAAGTTCTCCAGTCAGGTCATCATAGATGAGGTAATACATCCCAGTTGTTGGGTTTGCGAATTCTTCAAGCTCAACTTCAACATCAAGTTCTCCATCGATAAGAATGGCAACTGAAGTGATGGTTGTTTCTGTAATAGGAATTCCTCCATCGACAACGGACTGAACACGGAGTGTTACTTGTCCTGCTTTTGAACCAGTGTTAACCACTTCAATGGTCAATGTCATTGCTTCATTAACTTCAGGTGAACGTGGAGTTAGATCAACTTCCTTTACCGCGAAACTGGCTTCTTCGTAGATGAATGAGTACAAGGAATTGTATCGAGACTCTGAGGAATAGATCGGCGCAACAGAGCCATCAGATGGACCTCCACCAAGCACTGCTGAACCTGCTGAATCTGCTCCTTCAATCCAGAAGACAACTTCGATATTTCCAATCTGTTCTTGAGTTGGCAATTCATTGTCATCAACAACTGGCCAGAGGTCAACACAGTCTGCACTAGCAGCGTATCCACCGGCAACTGGGGAGAGTGACAACTCTGCAGTCAACGGATCTGTTCCGTGGATTGTACCAAAGTATGGCCAAGTGATGTCGTTTGTTGGATCAACATAGAACTTCCATGCTACGGAGACATCGCCTTCAAACAAGGCTTCCTTCTCAGAGATTTGGAGTTCAACGTCAATACATCTGAAGTTTGAAGTTGAAATCGTCTCATCAAGAACTGAATTCGCTTCGTCACGAACAGTCCATGTGTTCGATGTAACGACTGGAGCGTTTGCGTCAACTTTCAGAACGAACTCTGCACATCCATATGAGGTTGAGAAGGAACATATCGCTTCTGTGGTATCAACTGCTCCGTCTGGAAGATTGATCAGCCTAAACATGTAGGTGTATTCATTTGTTGAGGTTGGTGCAGTAATGTTGATGTCAAATGCTCCTCCGCTAAACGCATGGTATGTCGGTTGTCCATCCTGCTTCGAACCATCCGCTCCACCAGCGCCATAAGCGAAGTATTGAACACCATTTGCCGTACTTGGTTGGGCGGCCATTCGAGTGATCTCAAGTGTCAATTCCATTTCAGGTAGAATAAAGACGCTGTCCGACCATCCATCAATGTAGGTATATTGTCCTGCGAATGAAACAGTGTCTCCTGGGAAAACATATCCTTGACGGACATCGTTTGTAATCGATCCAGTAATATCGGAGAAGTACGGTGTTACCATCAGATTGTTTGCTTCATCAGTTCGAACATCGAGTCTGATTCCATCAGAATACAACCATTTGGTAATGTCCGTAGTAGAACCATCGAGCTTTCTTTTCACCTCTCCGTCAAGGTCGGCGATTGTCACGGCAGGACTTGATTCTGAAGAGAGTCCGATTACACCCCAGTCTATGATGAATGGAAGATCAAGATAAAATTCATCAGTAAATGGGTTGATCAGTGCCCCTCCGTCCATTCTCAAAAGTTGAGGGCCATCTGAATTTTCACTTTCTTCGACGATTGTGATGTAAGGACTATCTGTCCATGCAGTCTCATTACGTGGGAAATAATACAGATCTAAATCAGTGCGAGTTACGTCTAATTCAACCTTGATGTAATCAATGTCTCTCCAACCGTTTCGGTCTTCTGCATCGACGATTAGGTGGTATTCATTACCAGCATACATTGTTTTGTTCCATTCACCGTCGTAGAGAGGATGATTAGAATTAAGAAGAGGGCGTCCAGCAGAGTTCTCAAATTCAACGGATAGAACCTCAGGAGACTTGGATGGCATGGATGCATAGGTTACTTCATCGTTGAAAATACCCGCTTCACCACCATCAATTGAATTTCCTGCAAGGTCATATCCTTCAAGGAACATACTGACTCTTCCAACAGGGTCTTTCTCTTGGTTAGCAAGGTCATTGTAGTTTCCAGTATAGTTCGCAGTTGGATAAGCTCCGTCTCCAGTCAAGGCAACAGTGGCATATTCTGAAAGGTCAGCAATTCCATCACTGTTCGCATCGTGCTGGTATTCAACCCAGTAATGCAGGTCAATTGTTGCTGGAAGGTCTTGCAGATCACTTACTCCAACCTTGATGTATTGATTGTTGGATGGAATAACCCACGTATCGTCAACGAGTGATCTCCAATTGGATTCATAATTAGGATCGACTTGTCCGTTGAGTACTTTTACTGAAACCAATTCAGGTGCGAATTGATCGATTGAAAGATTGAATGGAATCGCGCAATCGCTATCTGGCCTGTATTCAGAGGCAGGGCAAACCGTGTCGCCGCCCTCGTATCCTGTGATTCTGAAGCGGTAAACGTGGTCTCCTGCAGTCGTAAGGCCCAAGTCGACCGTCCAGTCAAAGTCTCCACTGATGGTTCCTGACTGATTTGCGATTTCAGACCACTCAAAGACTGGAGTTTCGCCTGTACTGTTGATGCTTCTTTCTTCGACAACGGTGAAGTAAGAAAGAGGATCTGGTGATACCGCAAGTGCTTCCAATCGAATACTTCCAGTTAATCTCAAATTTCGGTTCGTGTTTCCAGCATCCAAATTCTGAGCGACTCCTTCCTCATTGAGGACTGAGAAGACTGTGATGCCAACATCGTTCTCGACAGCATTACCACCTGGTGGTGCAAGGACGATGGCAGAAGGCAGACCATTGACGCCATTTGTTGCTTTTTGTCCAGCGTAAATCTTCACTTCCACAGTATCTTCCCAGACATTGTTAACAGTGAATCTCCAAGTGATTTCCTTCCCTTCAGAAATATCTGCAACGCTTGAAGATTGAAGTGTAATGTATCCGTTCGAATTCTCAACTTCTCCGAATCCGTTGAGATCTGAATAAGAGAGTTCAATGTTTCCAGTTACGGATTCAAACATGAGATTGGCTTCTTGGAATTGCGCCCCAGTAAGTGCAGAGACGGTGTGTGTTGTGATGACTTCGTAAATTTCTCCATTCGGATAAAGACCGATCGGATTTCCAACAAGTGTTGCTGTTGTGACATATCCAGGGGATGTAATCACAGATAGGCTGGAAAGAGCAAGACCGCCTCCACTGGTTGAATGAACAACGATTGGTACAGTTGCACTTCCAGATGTTGATGATGAAAGTGCAACACCTTGCGCAAGTTCAGAAGCAAAGTCGTTGCTGGTTGAGAGGTAATGGGTAAGGTCGTATACCACATCGAGTCCAATGAGATCAATTGTCACACCGCCAGTAGCGTTAAGACTTTCAATATTGAATCTGAATTTCTTCCATCCATTTCCGTTCGCATCGATATGTGCTGTTGGTGTAAGACTGCTTTGCATCAACGTGTTGAGTGCACTTGAGAGGTTCATCTCAACAGGGTACATCTCTGATGAACCATCGGTTTGGTTCCCAATACTACCCAATGCAACTTCTTCGAGACCCGACAACAGTGACCAGTCAAATCCTTCGTTTACGTCGGTTGTTGAAATGATTTGATTGTTCTCGAAGGAAACTTCAGCAGCTCGAATTGTTGCGCCAACTGGGAGCATGAATTCTCCTCCGTCAACAGAACCACTCAATCCAAGGGTGAGTGTTCGGCTTTCAGATCCGTAGTGAACGTCGTTAGCATCCTTTGAACTTATGAACAATGTTTGACGACCAAACATGTCGAAAGCAGGTTCACTAAATGCGTACTCCATGTCGCCGTCTCCAGCAACATCGATACGGACATTTTCTGGATAATGAGCAAATTCAAGATCGAACCACATTCCTGCGACATCGCATGGGTTTTGGTAACTTAGAACAGCCGAGAAGCCGAACGCTGATGAAGGCATTCCAGCAGTTTCTCCCAATGTGTACTTAACGTTGTTTTGCATAATCACGTCATAGCCGTTCATCGAAACTGAAAGTTCAGGATTCTCAGTACAATCGTCCTGTATGTAGGGAGTAATCGAAGCAATAGGATGTGCGAAGTGTGAACGGAACTTATCGGCGGTGAAAGCAGTATCAATCAGTTGTGGATTGTACATCATCAGATCACCAAGTCCTTGTGATGACCAAATTCCATTTTCTGGAGGATTTGGCGAAACAATTGTCTGATTAAATCCAGTCCCTACACGAGTACCTATCGAGAAACCGTGGAAAATAGGGGTTGAGAGTTGATCAGGCCCAGAATCGAAATTAAATTTCAAATCAACCGTAGGATATGTCGAGGAATTGATGTCCCATAGTTCGAGAACTGTACCGATAAGACCAGACATGGGATTATTATCCTCGCCGACAACTACGAGTCCGGTAAGTGGATCCAAAACGTCCACGGAAAGAACTGCAGTCGTAGTTGTTTCCGCCTCAATTGTCAGCAATCCATACCCGTTTGGATGATTATCGCCGCCGCCTACATTTGGTAAAATTCCACGTACACCCATCCATCCAGATTGTGGAAGGACACTTCCGAATCGGAAGTTATCGATGTACCATCCTGGCATTGTGTTGTTGTCCAACGAGTAGCCATTTGAGAGAGGGATTGCATTGTGTTCCAATACAAATCGAATTTGAACATATGAACCGCCGTAATTGGATAAGTCGAGTTTCATGTTGCCCCAACCATCTGTGTTAAATGCAGATGTAGAGGTTCCACCAAGAGCGTAATCATCAAATTGAACTCCGTTACATGCTCCGTTGATTTTTTGCTGAGCTTGTCCACTTCCAACCTGGTAATATCCGGAGCCGAAAGAGACTCCACTTGAATTCTGGATGTCAAAATCAATGTGCTCGAATTGATTTGCAACTGGATCGAATACAGGAGTGTTCGCTGATCGTATCTCAACATAAGCACAATCTGCATACCTGTAATTCGGATTGGTGCCCGATGTGGAATGGGTCGCAAGTTGGTGCCATGAATCGAAGTAGGCGGAAGGGTCCTTAATTGCCGCAGAAGTCATGTCAAGTGTTGGAGAAAGAAGGGTTTGCTTGTATGCAGAACCGCCGTTATCGTCCGTGTAATCGACGTCGAAGAGTCCAGTACCCCAACAGTCACTGCCCGAAGCACAATTGGAATCGATCACAGACCCTCCAAACAGCGAACCATGGGACCATGGAGCGCCTGAACTGGGCGGCGGGGTGGTGGTGTCCATGAACCCAGCCTGGTCGCTCTCGAAGTCCGTCAAGAGACCTTCAGCCTTGAGTGAAACTGGTGTTGATGTGGCTCCATCTTCAAATTGGAAATCTGTGGCTTGGGAAAAAGACGTCTTTTGTCCATTGTAATTTGGATTCCATACACGTGGCATTGTTTCGATATCAATACGAGTATGTGCGCCGTGAATTGCAGGAGATGTTGAGACTGCAACGCTTGCTGATGTGATTGATTCACCGACAGGTAGGTCAACCGAGCCGTCTACTTCGTTCATGTATGTGGAAGCGTCATCAAGTACAACCTCTACTTCGCTTGTGCCTGAGCTAAAATCTGATACGCTTGCAGCAGTTGCCAAAGGGGTCAGTATCATCAAAGTCACAAGGAAAAATGCAATTTTTGTTCGTCCATCAGTAGAAGCCATGGTTTCACCTATGTACTCCGTACCGACTCTGCTCTAAAACTTCGTCGCTTAACTGACTACATTGCTTTGAAATATGATATTCGTTGGATAAATAGGAAATTTTCCACTTTCCGACTCCATGTCTTCATATTGGAGAGGGGGCTGGGTCTTATCATGAAGCCATTCTCAACCGAGCCAGTGATGTTGATTGAAGAAGTATTTCCTCAAGACACAAACTCATACAATACGCTCTTCGGAGGACGTTTACTTTCAGTTATGGACAAAGCAGCTGGTATTGCATGTTCGAAATTTGCACACAGAGAATTTGTTACAATCTCAATCGACACATTGACCTTCAAAGCCCCTGCAAGGCAAGGGGACTTGATCGAGGTTACTGGACGTGTTGTGTTCACAAGTACGCACACTGCAGGCGTCAAAGTTACAGCATGCGCTATGACCAAATCTGATTGGGAGACCCGAGTTATCTGTGAAGGTTATTTCTTCATGGTTGCCATCGATTCGATGATGCGACCTATTCCAATTCCACAACTTGTTCCTGAATCCGAAGAAGACATGAGCGAGTGGAAGATAGCCGAAGAAATTCGGGAAAACATGCTCTCAAAGCGTAATTCTGAATGAGAGCATTGATGAAAGAATGGCTTGTGGATTGACACATGCCTGTTCTTAACATCGCCATGGTTGGTAGTGATGACCTTGCACGAAGTATTGCAAAACCAACCGACCAAAGAGACGTCCATACCTATGTGAATAAAGAAATGGTCAGCGGAGAAGCGCAAATTCTCTCTTTGATTCGCCCTGCAAAATACCCAGAGCGTTTGCGGCCTTTGCTGAATGCTCTATCTGCTGCGCGTGCTGGTCTGATTGAAATCACTGCAATCGATGCAACTCTTGGCGAAGCACTTGTCGCTTTCTCAAGTGCAAACATCAAGCAAGGAATTGCTGTTATACGCCCGCCTCAAGGCGAATGGGTTGACGAAGACATGGTCAAAACACTCTTCAAGCAAGCTGGATTAACAGATTGGACCTTTGAAAAGGATGATGGGCCAGAATTGAGAACTGCTCTTTATGCCATTATGAATTCCATGGCAGAAGAACTGCAGATGATCGAACAACAACCGCTTGTCGTTCCTATCGATCAACACTTCAATGTGAAAGGGATTGGTCTTGTTGCAATTGGATATGTCCAATCTGGAAGCGTTTCCGTTCATGATGAAATAACAATGCTTCCCTCTGGAGGAACTGGTTCTGTCAAATCACTGCAAGTAATGGATGATGATGTCCCTACGGCTGGAGCAGGAGACAGAGTCGGTATTGCACTTCGTAATGCAAAGGAAGAATCGCTGAGCGGAACCTGCCTAATCGTTCTGCCAGAACTCGAAGATAAGAGAAAAGACATACATCGACCTCTTGCTCTGGAATCCCATTCATTGTCTCAAATAAACCTCAACGTATCTCCCTTCCAAAAGCGAAAGTTGACTGTGGGTGATGTCCTTCACGCTTCGATTGATCTGCAGTTTGTTGTGGGACGTGTCGAAACCATAGACGGAGGGGCTGGAACCGTTCGCTGGGAAACACCTCTCTTGCAACGTATTGAAGATCCACCTTCTGTATTAATCGCTCAACTCGATTCTAAACCAAGAATTATGGGCGATGCAAATCTGATAAAACTGGAATAATCCGGCATCAAAACTCTACTCCTCGAACGACCCCCTCAATCTCGAACTTTGGGGATGCATTCATAATGGGCTGGTTCTACTGCTTGATGGGATGCAGACCAATGGGCGCAACGAACGCCTTGCGGAGAATGGGGAGAGAGTATCTCTTCACGGTCTACGCTTGGTAGGAGAAGGAGGAAAGGCCAGAGCAAGCCTTACCAATTCTCGAGTATCCTTTGAATTCAAAAACGGAAATTGTCTCGAGTTTCGATATGACTCTGTCGCTCGAATGCAGCACCACAACACCACGCTTGTCCCTGCATGGATTGCCTTCATCGGCGTTTGTGCATTGTACGCTTCTTGGCGCATCATCACTCCCGCTGACCTTCGAGTGTTCGCATTCTTGGCCGGTGTGCTTCTGATTTCGAGTTGGGGCCTTACGAAGCGTCCAACGCTGACATTGGATATGCTGCTGGGTGATTGCCATGTCATTTATGGAAACGATTCGAAGTTACTTGAACTCTCAATGTTGATTGGAAGAATGAATGAGGGAATGACGCTTGAACAAGCTAAAATTGGTACTGAGATGATGAATCAAGATACTGATTATCCAAGGGAAGCAGCTCAAGAAGCCTACAACGAATTGCCAACCCCTCCTGTTGATTTGGTCCCATCAGCAAGTATTACCACGTTTTTAAGAAATGAAACTACACAAAGTGATGGATTTGAAATCGATGAAGGAACAATTCCTCGATGGGCCGATGACGCCATGAATCAACCTCCTTCGAGCGAACATGGAATCATTGTACGTGGACGGGAAAACATCTCAACGCGAAGGGGATATGAAGAACATGAACTTCACCAACATCATCGCCCATTAGGTCACGTCGATGCGATTTTTACAGGAGAAACTCCGCTTCCACCCGAAGTACGGACGCATCATGGAAGTTCTTCTCATCGAATGCACCAAGCAAGTGGTATACCCGTCACCCGTCAACCGTTGACCTCTACACCTCTTCCTCAAACGCACCTACCTAGTTTTATCGGCCCTGAGGGAGCCCATATTCCGCATACTTCTGGACAGTTTACCTCGCCAGATCATAATCTGGATAACTTCCATCTTGAGGAAACTGAAGAGCGCCCATCACTGGTCGAACAAGCGACAACAGTTGATGAACAGCCAAAGGCTCAACCTCAGCCTGCCTTGAAGTCAGGAATTATTCGTCGGAATAATGGGAATAACCCCTTACAACGTATTCATGTTCGTTCAAACAGAGCAGAGAACAAAATAGTAAAGTCAAGAAAGGCGAAAAACTCAATCGTATCTCGAGGAATATCATCCATACGAAAAGTTCGAGATAAAATTACCAACCTGAGTCATGAGGGTGTTGATGACGAACTTATTGGAATCATGAATGAACATATTTCTGAAGAAGTGGTTGCGCAGGAAGTCCCTGACTCGTTTAGTGCTCTAACTGAATTACAAGAAGTTGCGCCAATCCAGCAATCTGGACGTCATGGACTACGACGATTCGACTGAGATTCCTGAGATAACACAATACGAATTGTATCGTTGCTGATACACCTCTTGTGAAACCTTTTCTAGAATTGTAGTGCCGAAGTCTTCGAGAGTGAAACTTGCAGTTACTGTGGCATGAGTCAAAGCTTTTCGAAGTTCTTCAACTGTCATCTCACCCTTACCTGAGGCGAGGCAAGCAGCGAGTGCGCCTGCAAATGTATCTCCACAGCCAGTTGGATCAATGACCTCTGGACAGGGATACGATGGCATTGCAATCATTTCATTTCCGTGAAGAGCAATCACGCCATGCTCCCCTCTCTTAACAATAAGAGTTGGAATTGATGCCATCTTTTGAACTGCTTTTGCTGCTGCTACAACGTTCTCTTGCCCTGCAAGCATCGAGGCTTCTCCGTCGTTGATGACAACAATATCTACTCTCTTCATCGCTTCAAGTAAGGTGTCATGTGCGATGTCAATCCATAGGTTCATCGAATCAAGAATAGAAAATCGAACTGGTTTGGATTGATCCAGTACAGAGAGTTGAATTGCAGGATGTAAGTTAGCACAAAAGGTCACTGTTGGATTACGGCCATGTTCTGGAACCTTCGGTTCAAAGTGTTCAAACACATTCAAGTGCGTTTCATGCGTTATTGCTTGAGCCATTGATCCTTCATATGACCCAACCCAGCGGAAGGTCTCTCCTTCGACAGTTTCGATTCCTTGGGTATCAAGTTGAGCGTTTTCAAAAATCGCTCGGTCCTGTTTTCTGAAATCTGAACCAACGACTCCGACCAGACCAACTGATTCAAGACCAAGTCGATTACGATGAAAGGCACAGGATAGACCTGCATATGTAGCAGAACCTCCAAGTGCATTTTCTACGGCACCAAGAGGTGATGCTATGCTATCATAAGCCAAACTTCCAACAATAAGAACATCCATTAAATCAACCTCAGCCTAAGAGTTCTTGATGCATGTCAATGTATTGAATGGTTATGTCACCATTGATAAAATCAGTTTCATCCATAATTCTACGGTGAAGTGGAATGAGATGCTCAACACCTGTGATTACAGTTTCATCAAGAGCGGTTCTCATTCGACGTATTGCATCTTCACGATCTCTCCCCCAAACAAGTAACTTTGCGAGAAGGGAATCGAAACTACCTGGCATTTCGTAACCAGGATGTGCATGTGTATCCACTCGAACTCCAAATCCTGAAGGGAAGTGACATTCCCACAACCGTCCTGGGCTCGGGATAAATTCACGAGGATCTTCTGCATTCAAACGGCATTGAATCGAATGGCCGTTCCACGTGATATCTTCTTGAGCAAGAGGAAGTGATTCTCCTTGAGCCACTCGAATTCCAAGTTCAACGAGATTGTGCCCTGTGATTAATTCAGTAACGGTATGTTCAACTTGAACTCGAGGATTTACTTCTAAAAAGTAGAAGTCCCCATTTGCATCTCGAAGGAATTCAAATGTAGCAAGACCTTTGTAACCCACAGATTCAGCACCTTTACAAACAAGAGCGCCGATTTCTTCACGCTTTTCTGGAGTTAACCAAGGTCCCTCTTCAACCAATTTTTGGTGACGGCGCTGAATCGAGCAAAAGCGCTCACCGAAATGAATGGCCTTATTCCCATCTGCAAGTACCTGAAATTCGACGTGCTGTGCGCCTTGTATGTATTTCTCAACGAAGACGCGAGAGTCGCCAAAAGCGGATTTAGCACGTGATTGACAGAGTTTCAGAGCGCTTTCAAATTCATCAGCGGCTTGGACGATCTGCATTCCAATTCCTCCTCCACCAGCAGCTGCTTTGATGATGACTGGATATCCAATTTCATCTGCAAGGGCTGATGCGACGGATGCTTCAAAGATTGGTTCTGAGGATCCTTTTGCGGTCGGCAATCCTGCTGCTTCCATAGCAGCACGTGCTTCTATTTTATCGCCGAGTAAGGTGATTACATCCGAACTTGGTCCGATGAAAGTAATCCCTTCTTCTTGTAGGCGCTTTACAAACCCAGCATTTTCAGCGAGGAATCCATAGCCTGGATGCACAGCATCACAACCCATGTCTTTAGCGGCTTGTACAACTGCTTCAATATCGAGATAGGCATCGAGTGGATTGATAACGTCACGAAAATGTGCATCATCTGAAAGACGTACTGGCAGTGATAGGCGGTCTTCTTTTCCATAGATTATTGCCGCTTCAATATTCATATCACGAAGTGTTCTCATGATTCGAAGAGCAATTTCTCCGCGGTTGGCAATCAAGACTTTTGAGAACCCCATGTCCT
>QXYA01000020.1:1405-6053 GCA_009887135.1 Candidatus Poseidoniales archaeon | reverse complement strand
TGTATAAGAGACAGGATCACTATTATCCGCTTCCGTTTGGGATTACTCATATCGAAATATTCCATTCAAACGCAGAATTACTCACCATATCGGCAGAGGAATTGTCCCAAAGTGGAGGAAGTCTTTCGTGGAATCAACCATCGTTTCATATTCTCAATCATGGAACTGTCCTCTTAGACGGTTCAACATTAATGGGAGCGAATATCAGTTGTGAGCATCTTTGTCACTTTAATGATTCAACACTTATCGGAAGTGGACCAATCCATGTTGCTGATGGGACCCACATAGGCGTCAATAATTCAGTGATTCTAGGTTCAAGAACAGATGAAGACATCATTGTTCATGACCAAGCTACAATCGACTATGAAGAATCAACTGGGACTGGAGGCTACACAGATGCTTGGATTCGCCTTCTTTCCAAAAGAGAGATACATGTCAACGCTAAAGTAGCAACTGTGGTGGCAACTGGAATTGGTTACAATGGTAACACGATCAATACGATCATCAATGGAGATACAGACCAAAGCACATGGTTTGTGGACATTGGCACGAGCGAAAGTAAGAGGATTGTCGAATGGGTTGATGGAACTGGAACATACCACCAAGAAACTGGAACAATCAAGATCACTGTCGAATCCAATTGGGGTGATTTCATAGCTGATGCAGTAGCACCAAAAACAGCAACTTCGAATGTTGATGTCACGTATCCATCGTTAAGCATCGACAAGATCGTCCCTGATGCTGTAACTGCAGATACTGGCAAGACTCACTACGTCATGATCACTATTTCGAATACTGGTACGATTCCGGCAAATCCAAATGTCCGATGTTATTCAAATGGAGAAGAAGCAGACACGACAGCGAATACAGGAAACTGGGAAGTTGCTCCTGGTGAATCAAAGGATGTACCAGTTTCCTGGTGGCATTACACCGATGAAGCGACAACATTGAATTGTAAATTCTTGTATCCAGATGTTCTTGAAGCAGTGAGTGATTTAATCGCTGATGAGGCAGGTCAAACATCAAGTGAAGTCTCTTGGACAACAGCTGAAGAAGTCGAAGAACTTCCAATTGTTTTGTATGGAATTATCATAGCCATTGTGGTTGGATTAGGAGTCTTTGTGGCATTGGGTTCACGTCGATTACAGAAGAAAGAGTACTTTGAGTCTGAAGAAGAACATGGTGAAGAAGAAGAAAGTGTTGATGAAGATTCAACCGATTCATCAGAGGAATCCGAAGATGAAGAGCTTGAAGATCACACTTGGACAGATGCTGATGGAAACCCTATCGTTTCGGTTAAAGAGGAATAATACCTCGTTAAGATTGATATGGATTTGCCAGATACAATGTTGTAAGAACTTGTTCTTGATATTCAACACGCGTAATATAGTCGCAAGGTTTTGCACATATCTGATTATTCATTTGTTCGAAAAGCAAAAACTCACCTGGTGCGAGTTGAAAGTCTCCTCCTTTGCTTATTCTTTTTATCACTGTTATAGTACCAAATGAGTACCGTTTCAACAGCCATCGCAATACCATCCCGTAATAGGGTTGCCTGAGCATGATTCAATCTCGGTACATAGAGCATTGATTTTGAGATACATGAATCAGCCTAGATGGTCGCTTGATATCAGTAATACCCTCAACTGGCTTGGTTAGTGAATCCAAAATCATATGTTGGCAAAATAATCGTTCAGAACTGACAAAATATTAGCAACTCTTTTTCTATCAGAGAGAAACCGACCGATTAGGTTGGTCTAGAGACCTGAGATGGAATCGCAAATGGAACAAAATGAGATTGAGGATGTTGGCAAGACTCTACAGTCTGCTTATGATGAATATTATGATGATTCTTTGAGCGGTTGGCGTGAAGCTGGGGCTAAGGTTAAGGCGAAAAATATTGAAAGCGTCTGTCGAGGACAGAGTTATGAGAAAGTTCTCGAATGCGGTGCTGGCGAGGGGAGTATCCTCAAATTCCTTAGCGATTCAAATTTTTGCAATGAACTCTATGCCCTTGAAATTTCCGATAGTGGAATCACTCAGATAAAAAAGAGAGATCTAGACAAACTGAAAGAGGTTAAAAAATTCAATGGCTATGTCATCCCTTATCCCGATGATTATTTTGACTTGGTTTACTGTTCTCACGTCATCGAGCATGTCGAACACCCCCGGGTTTTACTACGTGAATTGCAAAGAATAAGTCAGAATCAAGTTTTTGAGATACCTTTGGACTATTCTCCAAAAGTGGATAGATACATGAATGATTATCTGAAAATTGGTCATATCAATGTCTACACTCCTTCGACATTTCGATTTCTATTGAAATCAGAGGGATTCGAGATTAAGGATGAACTTCTCTGTCATCTTTCGAATGATGTAATACGTTACAATTGGTACAATAATCAGGGCTTTAAAAAGACGATTTTTAAAGAGTTGAATCTGTTGATAATTCACCCACTATTGCGGCTGATGAATCGGCTAAGATACGGCCGTAATTACTCGGAATTTGGCTATCGGACCTATACCTGTTTCACGAATAATAGCAAAGGATTCAAGGCTCTTCAAAAAGACTTGGATTGACTTTGTCTAAGGGAATTTTAAACATTTACCCACACATAGAGAACGTTGCTCTCAACATTTGTAAGGTTCTGAAGTGACATCAAGGAGTTTACTGAACAGTAGTTCAAATTCGAGGAAGGCCTTTGTATATCCTTCCTTTCAATGGGTACCGATTTACTCAATAAGAGTTAAGGCACATTCAAGAAGTAATATGTTGAAATTATTCCTGACGTTTCATAAGAGAAACACAATGCACAATCTTTGGCTTATGAAAATGCGTTTACTACGAAAGGAACCATACCCTGATCAAAGAATGCCTGAAGAGTTATTCTCTGAATAGTGAGATTTCGTGGCCGTTTTCTGAAACGTTGAAAACCTTCCACCCGTTTTGATTTAATTTGGAGATTGCATCCTTAGTACGCCTTACCGGTATCGATGAGAAATGGTGATGGAACTCAATAAGAATTTGTTTTACCGATATATTCTTTTTACATATTTCGTCAATTACTCCGTATTCTGAACCCTCAATGTCCATCTTTAGTATGTCTATTTCCTGATGTTGGTTTTCAGCCATTATTGTAGAAAGTGCTTTCATTTGAACTTCAATACTCTGATCGCTTGTTTCGGGTCGGTCGGTAGTAGTGAATGAAACGTGTGTAGAATCGATTGGTGGGTTAAATGTCATCACTCCGTCCTCGCCACTCATCCCATAGTCGAAGAGTTTGAATTTTCCCGGTAATTCCAGAGATTGAATATGTTCAATGGATTTTGGCGTTGGGTCGAACCCCAATACAGTTAGCCCATAGGTTTCTATCAATTCTAAATCAAAGGAAATGTCAAAGCCGAGGCCGACTGAATAGACAACGCTGGAGCTATCGAGACCCTCAAGAGCAACACAATGACCCCCGTATTTTGTTCCGAATATCTTCTTCTCGGGCTTCACTTGGTTACGCATATAAAATTCGAATCCGGTCAAACATCTTATTCTAAATGTGAGCCATCTAGTTGGAGGTAATCTGTTGAGTGTGTTAAGTGTGAAATTTCCAGCACGTCTGAATAATGAAGGGCGGTTTGGTTTCGTTGACATTACACAACCGCCTTAGAGCATTGCTGACCAATCGATTATCCGTTTGGTTTTTGTCAAATCAAGAACTAAGCTTCGATCTTTTTTTGGGGCCAGACGGACGGAATTCACCCAAGTATAATCGGTGGTCTCTTCAAGATCGATTTCATGGAATGCTTGTTCTGATTTTTCAAGCAGTGGGGCGTCCGTGCCATAGTGATTCCAATCATCCCCCCATCGGTTCTTTTCTTCAGAAAAAATCGGAGGGAACTCTTGGTATGTTTCAACGATATTATGAAGATAGGTGCTGATTAGCAGCCCATAATCCGTCAATCTTGAACCAGTTGTCATTGCTTGGTCGATGTCATCTGGCGAGATTCCTTGGCCGTTATCTCCCCAATTAACAGTTGACATAAATTGACTGGCCTATTGAGATTAAAAAAAGGTGTCGCCTTTCTTGAAAATAAAATCTAATGACTAATACAACGCTGAAACCCATCCAATACCCACTGCTCAGGTATTTACAAATCAAAATATTTCCTTGATATCTAGTTCCTTTAACTTTCTATCTTCGTTTCGACCAACCCATCCATTCAACATGATATAAAGGCCTAGAGCGAGTATTGTTACTGCATTAACGATCACATGTAGTTCATCATACTGGAATCCATTTGACCACCAAAGATAATTATTGTAAACCAATACAAGACCAATGGAAAAAGAAAAACTACCTGAGAGAAGAAATGCCATAACGAATAGGCCTGTGAGCATCGGGAGATACGAGAGTCCCATTGCTTGAATTCCATACCTACTTGTGTTTAAATTTCTCCCAAGATATATCTGATATGTATCAGTAAGAGGATAATATGCAAGTCCTCATTAAAACTCCACCTCCAGTTGGAAACAATATCTCATTTTTCTTATTGCTGGAGTCGTCACCTTCGTTGTCGGTGCTATCTTAATCGCATTTGATGGAGGTTCAACAACTTCAGGCTCAATGGCTGTCTCCGATGGTTGTTGTGCAGG
>QXYA01000020.1:0-1395 GCA_009887135.1 Candidatus Poseidoniales archaeon | reverse complement strand
TCATACTGGTTTCAATGGTTTAAATCGCTCTTGGATTAAACCAAAACAGTCGCCCGGTCGAACTCTTATATGTTCAAGAGTAACGTAATCAGGCATATTTCTGCCAATCCGTTCCGTTCCACCACATTGTGCTTCCATCGTCCATCCTTCTGAAAGTGTGTCCGCTTGCGTCAGTCCATTGCTGTAGAGCGACTGGTTCACTAACAACTGGCTGCACAGGTTGTACTGCTTGTGCTTGTTGTCCATAACCAGAATCATACGACTGTGTTACTGCCTGTTGAGAAGCATAAGAAGAAGCATCAATCGGTTGTAATTGATTGATGATTCCACCTTGTGCATACTCCTTGGTTGGGTTTTCTTCACCAGTTTCTTGTCTGCGTGTGTAGAGGAGGCCTGCTGCAACACCTAGAATTATTACACCTGTAATGACCAAGACATAGGTGAGCCAACTCGTATCTTCATCTTCAGAAGATTCCGTCCCATCCCCTGAAGTATTTTCATCTTCTTCGGCTGGAGGAATGAGGACTTGATCGATCACATGGATGATTCCATTGGAAGCCATCACATCAGCTAGAGTGATGTTGGCTCCATTAATACCAGTCGTGAGTGACAGGGTTGTGTTATCGCCATTTGCCATCTCGAGTTGCATTCCTTCAGTAATCTCTGTCGATGAGAGAGATCCCATGTAAACATGGTGTAAGAGAATATCAGAGAGTATTGCTTTCCCTTCTGGAGTGTTTAGAGTTGCAAGATCAATGCCTGCATCTGCGAATGCTTGGTCTGTAGGGGCAAAGAGTGTGAACGGCCCCTCACCTTGCAATGTTTCCAGCAATTCTGCTTGGATGACGGCAGCCACTAATGAATCGTGAATGCCGGTACATTGTGCAGTTCGTGGAATGTTATTCGGAGCATCTGTTGGCGAGAGTACCTTGTCGATGACGTGTATTACTCCATTGCTTGTCCCAACGTCTGCGAGTGTGACTGTTGCGTCATTGACCATGACTCCATCTCCAACTGTGAATGCCAATGTTTGTCCATTCACTGCTGTTGTGGTCATACATTCTGTTACAGCGCTTGATGGAACTTCACCTGATACGACGTGATAGAGAAGGATGTCTGTAAGTGCTGCCTTTCCTTCAACTGTGTCGAGTGCTGCAAGATCAATTCCTGCATCTGCGAATGCTTGGTCTGTTGGTGCGAAGAGTGTGAACGGTCCTTCACCTTGCAATGTTTCCAATAATTCTGCTTGGATGACGGCTGATACGAGAGAATCATGAATGCCGGTACATTGTGCAGTTCGTGGGATATTATTCGGGGTGTCTGTTGGACTCAATACCTTATCGATGACGTGTATTACTCCATTGCTTGTCCCAACGTCTGCGAGTGTGACTGTTG
>QXYA01000002.1 GCA_009887135.1 Candidatus Poseidoniales archaeon | reverse complement strand
TGTCTCCAGGCGCATCAACGAGTTTAGCCCTCCACATCAAACGAGAAAGTTCAGTTCAGGGATTGCTCCTCGAGGATGCTCATATCATGTCTCTATTGCAGCATACAGGAACCGATTGGAGAAGTGTGAATTCATCCATAGCAATGCTCGTAAACGCGAACCATAAAGGCGATGTTGCACATCAACCAGAAGATGTATTACGAATTCTTGCTAACAAGCCAAAACAAGAACAACAGGTTCACGAACAAAGTGGGTCAAGTATCACACTCGCCTCAGATATCGTCCGTACTGCAACGGATGTCATTTATTCAGACAAAGATATCGGTGGCATTGAATTACATTCAACCTCAATTGATCTTCCAGAAGATGATTGGGAACCACGATTGGTTTCAGTCGATGAGATTCATAGAGCAAATGATTTGATCGAGCAACACCTAAAGACAACGCTTGAGGAATTAACCCCTGAAGCACCAAGTGTACTTGATGCGGATTTCAGAGATCGACATCTAACCCATCAACTTGGTCAATTAGAAGGAAGCGATATCGATTCTGCCGTCGATGTTATGGTTGGAATTGATACTGAAATCGATCGAGTAATGGCAGAAAGAGAACGACAGATGGTCAGAGATGATCTTCGTCTACGCAATCTTGAATCACAAATGGAGGCTTTACTCGACCGAACATCAAGTGCTGATGCAAACGAACTCATCGACATTGTCGATGAATTACGCCACATTGAGCATGAGTTAGGTCTTGTGAGTGAAGATGCAATGGAAGCGTTTGAACTTGAAGATGAAGAAGCCAAAAATTTAGTACGCTTGGCACGAATTCGACCTAAGGCAATCCTAACTGGTGAGCAAGAATGACAGACGCATGGTGGGCTGATGGAGTCTCTTTCCAATGTCAGCCAGACTGTGGCCGTTGTTGCGATCAACCAGGAGGCATTGTGTATCTTGCTCCAACAGATGCTGAGAAGCTTGCAGAACATGCAGGAATGGATGTCGAAGCATGGCTAAGACGCGATTGTACAAAAACGCTCGATGGCAGATACATACTTCGATCCCGTCAAGGAGATGGAATATGCATTTACTTAAACGAAAAAAAACAATGCAATGTCTATCAAGTTCGTCCTCAGCAATGCAAAGCATTTCCATGGTGGGCTGAAAACCTTCGAAGTAAGCGTTCTTGGAATCAAGTGAAAGAATCCTGCCCAGGACTTACCGCTGATGATGCTATTATCATCTCTGGAGAAGAAATCAAACTTCACGTCCACGCTGATCGCCAATCAACACGTGGATTCAGAATATGGGAATAAGTGTGATTAGGTGTAATTACCAACACCACTTGGGTGTTTTTTCGTACTTTCCTTTATACGGAGGACCTGATTCGGAAGATACGGTGAGACAGTGACTGATGAGGCGAAACATCTTCTTAACTTGACTGAAAAACACCTCGATATTGGTATGCGCGGCGTACCAGTTGGTACATGTCGCACGTCATATGTCACTCCAGGAGAAGGAGTTCATTATTGTGGATACCCAATTGCTGAACTGGCAGAAATGGAACCAGAAGATGTGGTCTATCTCCTTTACAACAAGGAACTTCCTACAGAAGAACAATCGTTAGAATTCAGGCAAGATTTAGCAACTCGTGCTGAGATGCCTGGAGATTTAACAGCGTTATTTTCTACTCTTCCAAAAGATGGCCATCCTATGGATTGGTTGTCCATTGGTATACACTCACTTGGCATGATGGATTGCAAGAATGATTGGAAGGAAGATGCACTCAATTTGTTAGCGAGAATGCCACGACTCATGGGGCTTATGTTCCGTTACCGAGAAGGTCGAATAGACGATATCCCTGAGGATGATACATCTCTTACTATGGTTCAACGTTTCACAAATACACTGCAACTCGAAGACGTTGATCAAGAGAAACTTGCCAAGATAATTTCAGTTTATCTCGTCCTCCACATGGACCACGGTGGTGGCAATCTCTCAACATTTGTCGGTAAGGCTGTAGCAAGCGGCCATGCTACACTGTACTCGTCTATTGCCAGCTCAATGAATGCCCTCAGTGGGCCACTTCATGGCCGAGCAAATCAATCATGTCTCGAGTTTGTCCTTCGTGTTGGTACATCAGTACCAGAAGAAGTTGAGCACTTTGTTCGAAAAGAACTTGAAGAAGGGCGTCCAGTATTCGGATTTGGACACGCTGTACTACGCTCTGAAGATCCTCGAGCAACAGTTCAGTTTGCATTAGGAGAGAAACTCTGCCCTGAAGATGCCAACTTCAAAATCATTCGAACTCTCCGTGAAGTAGCCCCTCGAGTGTTGTCCGAAAACCCAAAGATATCAAATCCAAACGCTAACGTAGACATTGCATCTGGTGCATTACTGCACCATGTTGGTCTAACCAATCCAAGTTACTATACCACATTCTTTGGATGGGCTAGAGTCATCGGAATCGGTGCCCAAATCTTTGACGAAAGAGTTGTTATGCGTGGCGGCAAAGGAGTTCCTATTTACAGACCTAAGTACATTGCTCGAGAGCAATCTCTACGTCATATCGAATGATTAGGATTTCATGTCGATTTCGACATAACCATCAATTTCTCGTACATCATACGTCTTCAATGAAGAAGGTTTTCTCAACTTACCAAGCATTTTCCCATACCACGGGAATAATGGAAACGGAGACCATTCGTTAATTGATCCATCTTTAGGATGATATGAGGATTGATGAAGAGGACAACGTAGGCATCCATCTTTGATTTTTCCACCCCAATGCAAAGGCCATGCCATGTGTCTGCACAACGCATTTGTTCCGAACACGCCTTCTTCGGTCCGCATAACTGCAACCATTTTCGTACCAATGGTCTTTCCCTTCACTTTATTCAACTTTAATTTCGAACTTTTGCAAACCTTTTTCCAGCGGTGTTCTTCTTCGGACATGTTTACCCTAACTAGGAATCTCCTTATCAATAAGTGTTCAAAATCACATATGATTTAGTTTCAATTCTGGAACACTCATTTATACACCGTTACTAGGGCTTCCTTTTATGCAGAACCCATTTAATGCACTAACAGAAACTTCGGTCACTCGTCCAAAGACCACTGTTGCTGTGATTCTTGTCCTTACACTCGCCCTTGCTTCGATGGCTCAATTCATTAATTTTGATAATAGTGAAGACGCATTCTACCCTCAGAATGACACGACTGAACTACTGTATGAAATTGAGGATCGCTACCAAGCATCACTTGATTTCATTCGAGTCATCGATGAAATTGAGCAAGGTGACATGAAAACTGAATCAGCATGGAAGCAATTTGCCATGATCGAGGCTAATCTATCCACCGATGAAACATTCTTGCCGTATCATGAACCATTATTTGGCGGAAAAGCCACCAGTGGACCTGCGGGTTCTGCTGTCTTTTGGCTTAACACTCAAGATCCAGTAACATCCCAAGAATGGAGAGATACTCTCAGCAATCAACTTGCAAATGCTACCGTTGCAGATGAGGATAATTTTACAGCAGCACTCAACGATCTCGCTACAGCTATCGCAATGATCCCATCACCAAGAGGGCCTACAGCTCAGGAATTGATTGACTGGCAACCAGGTGAAGTCAATTCATGGCAACTTCGAATGGATGATAATCTTTCAATTGCAGCAGAATTGGGTATTCTTCAAGGCCAAATTCAAGAATTGATTTCTGCTCGAACCAGTCCGAATGAAATTGGCCCTGTCGCTGCAACTACTGGACCATTGCAAGGAGTCATCGGAACATATATTGGACTTCAGAACATCGATCACAGAGGTAATATTGTCAGCACAATGCCTGCCGAAGACAAGAACGAACCTTGGGAAAGCGATGGCCCTGTCCTCATCAGTTTAGTCATCTCAACTGAAGCAAGTAATTACGAAGAGGCGGAAATCATTGGAGACGTTCAGGAACTTGTAACAGAGTGGTCTGAAAACAGCCTCCAGGACATCAAGGACTCAACTGGAGATGATGAACTACGTGTGTTCACATTCTCTGCGTTCTCATACCAACAAAGCGCAAATATTGGAAAGGAGATTGGAATATTGACATCACTTGCCCTCGTATTCCTTACAGTTATTCTCTATATCAAATTCCGATCCGGACGAGATACTGCCTATGTCATCGGTTTGACAGTCCTAGCAATCCTAGCAACATATGGTGCAGCGGGCGTCTTCAAACTCACATTCAACGCTGCAATGAATAGCATCCCTATCCTGCTCCTCGCAATTGGTGTCGACTATGGAATACACGTTGTAACACGAATAAGAGAAGTTATGCAGGACATTGAAAGAGACAATCCTCAAGGTAGAATGACCCTGGCGGATTTCGAACCCGAAGTTCGTTTGAAGGCCATTCGTTCTGGAGCAATCCTAACATCAGCAGCCCTTGTCATTGCAATCTTCACAGATATGGTTGGTTTCTTATCGTTCAGACTATCATCCCAGATGTTCCTTGTGAACTTCGGTACAGTCATTGCTCTTGGCTTATTTGCGATCTACGTGTTGAGTATATCCTTGCTGCCAGCCTTGATGACCATGTTCCCAAGCAAATCACTTCCTTTGGCGAAATCTGGAGCAATGAACGAAACCAAACTCACCAGAAGAATTGGAGAGATGGCCCAAGATAAACCACTCTATGTCATCATTGTAACAGCTCTACTCTCACTCCCAATGCTTTACGGTATGAGTACACTTGAAGTCGGATTTGATACACAAGGCCAATTTGATGATTCTCTAGAAGTGGTACAAGATTTCCTGATGATCGCTGAAGAATTCCAAAGCAGTCCTACTCCGCTGTACGTTGTTCTCGAAGGCGAGATTCTTTCTCCTCAAGGATTTGAAGCATACAATATTGCCATTGCAACGTTACAAGAAACGGATGGCGTTTCTGGCGTACCCACTGGTTTGTGGGACACACTTGATACATCGCGTGCATCGAATGGTGAACTCGATGGATTGATGGCGAATTTATCATCAAATGGAGAAGGTTATCAGTCACTCAAAACATACCTGCTTAATGATTCAACAGGACGCAATATCACAGACTCTTTGCTCTACTCGGATGGTCAACAAACCATTCTGTCCTTCCAAGCGAGTACGTTGGATTGGAAGGACACTGTGGATTTCGAAACTGGCTTGTCCAATGCACTCGAAGAATCTGCTTCTTCCGCTAATGGATCATATTCAATGGAATTGAGTGGACGAGCCTTAATCCTCGCTCAAATCAGTGCAGATGTTGCAGTTTCAGCGGTTACATCGACCGCAATTGTTGCAGGAACAATTTTGATTGTACTCATTATTATTCAATTCATTCGAACAAACGATATCATCCAAAGTGTTCAGCGCGGTGTTGTCACTTGGATACCACTGATCATGGTCGTTTTGTGGGTCTATGGTATCATGGGACTTGCAGGATATCAATTGAATTCACAGACTGTTACAATAGGAGCACTTGCACTCGGACTTGGGGTTGATTATGCTGTCCACTATGTGATTCGATTGGAGGAGGAAGCAGAAATGCATCCTGAAAAAGACATTGCAGAATGGACTTCAAAGACAACAGCCACAACTGGAAGAGCAATGTTTGGAGCAGCTCTGAGTACTGCTGGAGGATTTGCAATTCTCAACTTCTCAGGACTTCTGCCCTTGCGTTTATTCGGCCAGGTGTTCATCGTTGCCATTAGTTTGGCTATGATCTCGAGTGTTACACTTTTACCGGCATTGTATGGGCCATTTTTACGAAGAGATGCCAAGAACCATTTGAAGCATCACGAGAACAAGTGACCCTACAACACTGGTCGCTGGGTCTTTCCTGAACCACGATGGCCAATCATTCTAACAAATTCCCATGGCATGCTTTTGCTTGTCATCGATTGGGTAAGCATCTCCTCAACAGAGGGTTGCCAATTCCACTTAGCTTTCCAGTAAGAAAGGAGTTCACGACGTCGTGAAACATCAGCCTCGTGCCATGGAGTAATTTCTTTTTTGAGTTCAGAGACAACAGACAAGTGATTCGCCTCATCCGTTGCATCGAGCAATCGTTGTTGCCCTTCATCGAGAGGAAGCGTTGCAGGTTGTTGCCAACGAGCATGTCCACTTGGCAACCATGTAAGATCAGGGTCGCTGTAATCTGTAAGAGCAGAGAGACCTGCATTGAGCACTGCATGTTCAACTGTGGGCTTTACTGGCCAAAGATAAACTGGAAATCCTTCTCGTTGCTTTGTCAACGTCTCAAGGTGTTTACCATGCAATCCAACAGCTTTTCCAATAGGAATTCGATTCGTTGGAGGCACGAGATATTCAATCGCACATGGCATCATTGGAGACCCATTCCGTTGGTGCTTCTTCTTGAGACGGTTAAAGGAGTTTGAAACAAACTCGGGGAGCGCAAATGTGCGATGTGTTCTTCTGCCACCAAAAGGTCGAATATTAGGTCGAAGAGAGGACCATGGCCCCTTAACCCCACCATAGTTAATCGCCTTATCCATACGAGAATGGAACGCATAGTGAACAATAGATTCCATTGGAATTTCGTATTTCTCGAGCAGTTGTTCAGCATGATGCATCGTTTTACCCATGTGTAAATCATGCTTTTTCCGAGCAAAAAAACCTCCAGAACGCTTTACTTTCAAACTTGGACGTTTTGTTTCGACAGTAAGCACCTTTCCTTCATCTTGGACGGCCTTTAGGATCTCTGAGTGCTTCAATAAGTCCTCAAATGAACAAAACCCAAACTCTTGAAGTTCGTCTAGAGTCCAGTCTTCAACAAAAGGCGATCGACCAGAGAGCCGAAGGGGATCTACTGAAACTGTTCGGTCGTGATGAATGACAACTTGATTATCGCTTGACAGACGGATATCAAATTCAATCCCATCAAACAGACGCATGCCATGAACAAGGCTTGCGAGAGTATTCTCTGGTGATTGAATATACATCGGTTTCATACAACGCATACGATTCCTCTTTTTCAATCTCCGCTATGTTCGAGTGTCTTTAATTACCCATATTCTCGTATATCGTTGGTAAAACCTCTATATGACAAATCTACGCAGGCTGGCTATGAGTCCATGGACAATCATGATGGGGATGATATTACTTTTGACTCCGGTCATCTGTTATATCTTCTCACTCAACCAGAAATCTTCGAGGTTGCCATTTGGTAAATGGATTCAAACTATTCATGAACAACGATATTACATTCACGCCATGGGTTATATTGTCATTATCAATTGGAAAGGCCTTACTGATCGACTAAATGAACCAATAAAATCCACTGTTGGGCATTGGACTGATTCAGTTCATGCCCTTGAAGGAAATTTCGTATTATGGATACAAACGGCGTTCGAGAATGATATCCTCACAACCTTCTTGAATTTCCATTACCTTTTCGTCTATCTCTTTCTTATCTATGTGACAACGGTGTATTATGCATACACAAGTGATCGGGATATGACCGATAAGGTGACGATGAATTATCTTCTGATCTACGCTATTGCAGTACCATATTATCTCTTTTTCAATGTCGAAGTGACATCCTCATGGATTCCAGGCATGGACGCATTGTTGTATCACGATGGAATGTATTCCACATTCTATGCCACTCATGACCCCTTGGATAACGCAGTGCCATCACTCCACGTTGCGATTCCATTTGGAATATTGATGCTCAATTATCTTCATGTAAAACAGAAAGGAATTGTGATGAAAGAATGGAGACATTATCGCTACCACATGTTCATTCTCATCAATACAATCGTCTTCATTTTCGCCATCCTGTATCTTGGAATCCATTGGGTTAGCGACATACCACTGGGCATGTTGGTGGGCGGAATAGGTGCTCTATTTATCCATCATTTACAACCGAGATTGAGAAACGATTTCGGACCAATGTTCAAGGGAGTCTCCAAAGAGAAGGTACGAAAACACATCTTCGTAGAAGGTACAATTTTCCTTCTCATGATGGCAGCAATAATGGGAGCAATCAATTATCAAGACTCTACAAATGATGAACAAGCATCATTCAGACTGGGTTCTGGGGACACCGTCCATGACCTCATTCATGAGATGGGGCCTGAGTTGTCTGTGATGACGACGATCCATAACATGGACAGTTCTCATACCCTTGAGTACGTCATTATCACAGTTGACCTTGCAGAACCTGGATTTGAGGATTTCAGCGTCGATTGGAATACTATGCAAGGTTTAGCTAATGAACATTGTACTCAGAATGTCGCTTGTGTTGCCTCACTTTTACCGGGTGAAAAAATTGATTTGCGTCTTAGTTCACCAAATGTGTTTACGTTTATCTTCCTCCACCATAGCGGTGATGATGGAGTGATGGAAGTGCAAATTATCTCAGAATATGATGAATCCTCTAGTGCGATGAACAAAGCGGTTGCTCTATCGATGCCATCACTTTACATTACTGGTTTCGTCATATACAGATTGTTGCGATTAAGCCAAAATGGAAGGAATTGGTACGATTCCACGCCATCCCATACTTGGGAAGAAGAATGAGCATTCACTTATTGGGATGCATCTCTTGGACTGTACATGGCGTCCAACACTTCTCTCGAAGACGCTGTATCTGAACTGATGGATTCACCTGGTGGAGAACTCCTTTCTTCTGCAAGAATCCATCTGCGAAAGAGGGCGTTTGCTCTGTTTGGTCTTTTCTTAGCTGGCTTAATTGCAGGTTTTCCAATTGCTAAAAGCATCATAAAATGGATTATTGATGAGGAGGAACGATTGCCAACTGATGTCAAAGTCATTGTTACTTCTCCTGTTGAGTTCATCATGCTCCAAATCCAACTATCAGCAAGTTTTGGCCTTTTCCTTGCATTCACATTCCTAATCATTGAGGCATCACTCAGAGGTGTAAAGCATCCAGTTGTAAAAGCGAGAGTTGCTGAATTAGATCTAAAGGTTCCAAAGCCGTCAATAACGATGATTCTCTATGTTGTATTCAGTATAACTCTAGCCCTTTTAGGAATTATTTATGCATGGGAATTGCTAACTCCAATGCTTCTAGAATATCTGAGTACTGATGCACAAGAAGCAGGTCTTTCAACACAATGGAAGTTGGGAGCATATGTTGGTTTTGTTCTTAATTTAGCCATTGCATCAGCCATTGGATTCCAAGCACCGGTGGTTACAATGCTCGCATTACGAGTAGGCATGGTTGATCCAAAAACGATTACAATGTATCGAAAACACATTTGGTTTTCTTCATTTGTTCTTGGAGCAATGTTTTCACCACCAGACCCACTTTCGTTGTTTCTAGTTGCCCTTCCAATTATTCTCTTGTTCGAAATATCTCTTATCATTGATCGGGTCTTGCCGAAGAGATGAGGACTGGAAGAGTAGATTCAACAACAGGCATATGGCCTGGTCGGTGACCCCACTGAGGGGTGTGGAAATCAGAACCTACTGTTACGCCTAATCCTGCATTTGTTGCGGCTTGCCAGATAGAATGGCGTTCTTCGTCAGTATGACTTCGATGAAAGGCTTCGATTGCATCTACCTTGGATTCTTTGAGATGTTGGACGAGTATTTCGTAATCAACACCGTAGTAACGAGGGTGAGCAAGCGACGTAATACCTCCTGCTGCATGAACCAAACGACTCGCTTCAGCGAGTGATGGTTTCGGACGGATGACGCTGCATGGTCGTCCATCTCCAAGCCACAAATCAAACGCTTCATTCATTGAACTCACATGCCCTGCATCGACCATTGCTTGAGCCAAATGCGGACGACCTACACTTCCTTGAGCACGATTTAGAACATCATCAACTTCAATCTTCATTCCAAACCCATTGACCAATTGAATCATTTCAAGCATACGAGGAACTCGATCATCTTGTAATGGATCAAGCCACTCTTTGAACAATCGAAGACCTTCTGGATTTGGATCGTATGGGAAATAGGCGAGTAGATGCCACGATGTGGGGGATCGATCGCGACCTGATTGGGAGAGAATCTCCTCGTCCCATGGCAATTCTACATCGCATGTTAACTCAACACCTGGTACGAATTGAATCCCATGCTTCGCAGCTGAAATCTTAGCTTCCTTCCATCCAGAGATGGTGTCATGATCGGTCAATGACCAGACATGAACCCCTTCAGAGGCCATGTTTAAGGCTAATTCTTCAACACTAAGTGAACCATCACTATGCGTTGTGTGCGAGTGTAAATCATATCGCTCGCTCCATTCCATGCAAACCCCTCTCGGCCAGTTCTTTTGAATCTCTCGGCTATTATTCAAAACAAATCATCGAGATTTGGAAGCGAAGGGATTTCCTTAACCGGCTCGTCGAACAGTGAATCAAGATCAGGTAATTGCGGGAGCGTAACTGGCTCTTCATCAAAATCTGGAAGTTCTGGCAAGGGTATACTCGCAGGACCCTCTGAAACAAATTCAAACTGAGTCTTACGAACTGGAGGAGGAGCAATGGTTGAATCCTCAACGCCCGGCAATGGGATGTAAGCTGGACCATCTGAAACAAAATTACGTCCATCATCGGGAAGTTTTTCTTCCTTTATGGATTCTTCAGTAAAGGTATTACGAGGTGATAAACGGAGTGTTTCAGAATCTACATTCGTACGCTCAAGTTGCTCTGTCTCCATGACCGATTCAGAAACAGTGGAATTTCTTTCAGCAACAACGGCTGATGCATATGCTCCAAGGCTCCCTGATGAGAGGGAGGTAATCGCTGAAGAAACGGTCTGTGAATCGACGTTTTGTCGTGTGTCTCCTAGAATTGAAGAAATAATACCTGAGGTTCGCTCATTATCTTGATTCGAAGAGTAACTCGAAACTGGAGTCGCTATACTTTCAAAGGACTCAATTTGTTCCGCTACAGTTGGTTGTTTCGGCAACTCAGGAACTGGCCGTAATTGACGGCCCCATACTGAAATTAGGACGAGGAGGAAGGTTGAAATTGCCCAAATGGTCTCTTGAAGCGACCAGCTTGTTTGACCCCAATAGGAGGCTGTTCCATCCAAAAAAAGGCGTTCAAACAGTGGAAGAAGAAGAACTCGTTCTCCAGCATGACCGGGATACTTTCCCGCAAATGCATTGACAAGAAGCATCAGACTTGAGAGAGCAGCTAGGACTGAGGCGAAAACTGCAATCCGAGGCGCTTTCTGTTCCATAGTAATCCTCTCAATCCTTAGAAATTAATTCAGCAGAAGTTACTGTATTTGCCATGAGCATAGCCACGGTCATTGGGCCTACGCCGCCAGGTACTGGAGAGAGTAAAGACGCAGTTTGGGCTACATCAGGATGAACATCACCTGCAAGTCTCCAACCGCGTTCTCTGGTTGAATCATCGACTCGATTGATTCCAACATCGACCACGATAGCACCTGGTTTTACCCAATCCAATTTTACCATCTCAGGACGCCCAACTGCTGCAATAAGCACATCTGCTTCACGGCATTCTGCTTTCGCATCTTTCGTCCTTGAATGGACGATTGTAACTGTTGCATCAGCACCCTTGGCTGCCATGAGTAATGCTTGAGGCATACCGACATTGAATGAGCGTCCTAGAACAACTGCTTTCTTTCCAGTCAAATCGACATTTGCCCAACTCAACATTTCCATGACTCCAGAAGGCGTACAAGGAACCATTCCATCAGAACGACCTTGAACAAGACGACCAAGGTTGACAGGATGAAATCCATCAACGTCCTTACGGGGATCAATCAATTCCGTAAGCATCTCTTCATCCATATGCTTAGGCAAAGGTGATTGAATGAGTATTCCGTGTAAATCCTCTTGTTGATTCATATCGAGTATATGTTGAGCAACGACCTCTTGTGATGTATCCGCTGGTAGTTCAATGTGTGTTGATTTAATGCCTAAACGACCACATGAACGAACTTTGTTGCTGACATAGACATGAGAGGCTGGATCATCACCAACGATAATCACTGCAAGATGAGGTTGTACTGAACATTCAGAGATTCGATGTATCAGTCGCTCTTCTAGGTCAGCAGCACATGCTTTCCCGTCAAGTCGTGTTGCGCTCATAGTATGTCGTGGCACTAATTCGGTTTGAGCATTCGCATCCAAAATGGTTGAAATTTTGGAGCCAACGGAGGGACTCGAACCCCCGACCGCCTGATTACAAATCAGGCGCACTACCAGCTATGCTACGTTGGCCTTGTTACGCCATTCCCATCCCCTTCATGAAGGAAACGGTCTAAACTCGACAAGGTCAATAGGTAAACCCACTTGCGATGGATATGGACGAAGCATCGGGAGAGTCTCTCATTAACGCCCTTGCTTCAACCAGAATTGGTAATGATACTATTTTCAGTTGGTTTGCTCGCTATCAACAAGCCAAGAAGGATGGCCATGACGCAGTCAACGGAACAGTAGGTTCTCTTCTAGAGGATAACGGACAACTTGCAATCAATCATGTCGTTGACGATATGTTGCGAAATGCACCTCCGCTTGAGTTTGCATCTTATGCTCCATTGAAGGGTTTGCCCGCATTCCTTGATTTGAGCATCTCCCTAGCTCTTGGAGACCATCGCTTAGCCTTGGAAGAAATGGGATTCTCATTCACATCAACTGCAACACCTGGTGGTTCTGGTGCACTTTTCCTTGCCGCCTCAAATTTGTGTGAACGTGGAGAAGCCATCCTACTACGCGACAGATTTTGGGGTCCCTATGCTGGATTCTTGAAGGGTTGTGGCCTTGGAATGGCAACATGGCCCCTCTTACCTGAAGCAGGAAGCGAATACCCGTTTTTTGCAGATGCTGCATTCGAAAAAGAAGTCGAACAACTTGCTTCTACACAGAGTACTGTCATGGTATGGCTCAATGATCCTGCTCACAATCCAACTGGATTAACAATGTCTTCAGAGGGACGACGTGCTGCCC